>CAZNRY010000147.1:0-10692 GCA_964575675.1 uncultured bacterium | reverse complement strand
AAGCCGCCGACTTCAACCTGGTCGGACCCGAGCAGGGGTTCGTGTACTTCGCCGGGATCCACAAGATCTCCCGGACGAGCGAGAACCCTTCGATCACCCCGGATGTCTCCGGAGAGGGGGTTCAGCAAGCCCTGCTGAAGATCCTCAAGGGAACCGTGGCCAACGTCCCCCCGCAGGGCGGGCGCAAGCATCCGCAACAGAAGTACATCGAGGTGAACTCGAAGGACATCCTCTTCATCTGCGGGGGGGCCTTCGACGGGATCGACAAGATTGTTGCCAACCGGATCGGCGTCAAGCAGATCGGATTCGATGCCGCTCCTCTGTCGCGCAAGGAACAGACCGTCAGCGACCTCTACGCGAAGGTCGAGCCGGAAGACCTCTTGAAGTACGGCCTGATTCCGGAGCTGATCGGCCGGCTGCCGGTCATGGCATCCCTGAGCGATCTCGACGAGGAAGCGCTCCTCTCGATCCTCACCCAGCCGAAGAACGCTATCGTCAAGCAATACCAGAAGTTCTTCGATATGGAGGGGGTCCATCTGGAGTTCACGAGCGAGGCGCTCCACGCGATCGTCCGGATCGCCCAGAAACGTCAGACGGGGGCCAGAGGGCTCCGGGCGGTGCTCGAGGACGCGATGCTGAACATCATGTACGATCTTCCCTCGAAGCGGGATGTCGAGGCCTGCACGATCACCGGGGAGGTGATCACGCAGGGCGAGGCGCCCATCGTGGCGCTGCGGGATCGCGCGAGGAAGAAGGAGGCCTGAGACGGCCCGGCGAACCGCGCCCGGTCGAAGAGATTCGAGGCGCCCCGGCTCTCCGAGTCGGGGCGCTCTGCGTGTTACGCCCACGCCGGATGGCGACCGGCGGCCGGACCGCTCGCGATCCTTGCGCCCCTTGCGCTCTCACCCCAAAGGGGGCATCATCCGCGCCGTTGCCTTCCATCGGAGGGCGGAAGAGGAGCTCCAATGCCCGCCACGGTCGTCCTGGGATGCCAATGGGGAGACGAGGGGAAGGGCAAGATCGTCGATCTCCTTTCCGAAAAGATGGACTGGGTCGCCCGCTACTCCGGCGGGCCGAACGCGGGGCACACCGTCGATCTGGCCGGTGAGATCTTCGTCCTCCACCTGGTCCCCTCCGGAATTCTCTGGCCGAAGGTCCGCTGCATCATCGGCAACGGGGTCGTGGTCGATCTCGATCACCTCGTCGATGAAATAGCCTCCCTCGAGAGGCGCGGGGTCGAGGTCGCGGGCCGTCTCTACCTTTCCGGCGCCGCGCATCTCCTCCTGCCCTACCACCGCTGGGTTGAAGCGCTGGCGCGGCAGGATGTCCGGGTCGGGACGACCCGCCGCGGGATCGGACCCGCCTACCAGGACAAGATGGGGCGTAACGGGATCCGGCTGCACGAGATCCTCGATCGCGGACGGCTTCGCGACAGGCTCGATGAGGAGCTCGGCCGCGTCGAAGTGCTCCACGCGGCCTACGGGCGACCTATGCCCCAGTCCAGGATGGAGGCGCGGGATCGCTGGAGTCGCCGTTATGCGGCGATCGGCGACGCCCTTGGGGATTCGATCACCGACACGGTCGACCTTCTGCACGGCGCCCTCGCCCGAGGGGAACAGGTCTTGTGCGAGGGAAGCCAGGGGACCTTCCTCGACGTAGATCACGGCAGCTATCCCTTCGTGACCTCCGCCACCACGACGGCGGGGGGCGCCGCGACCGGCCTGGGGCTGGCCCCGAACCAGATTGGGAAGGTGATCGGCATCGCGAAGGCCTACACGACGAGGGTTGGAAACGGCTCCTTCCCGACGGAGTTTCCCGAGAAATTCGCCGACGCGTTCCGGAAGAGGGCTGCCGAATTCGGGGCGACGACGGGCCGCCCCCGGCGGTGCGGCTGGTTCGATGCGGTTCTCCTCAGGCAGGCGGTTCGCTTGAACGGCGTCGATGAGCTCTATCTGACGAAGCTCGATGTGCTGAGCGGGCTCAGGCAGCTCCGGATCGCGGTGGGGTACCGGCTGGGCAAGAAGAAGCTCTCCCACCCGCCCCTTGATCCCCGCGATTGGGCCGCCTGCCGGCCGATCTACGAAGATGCGCCCGGCTGGGGCCAGAAGATCTCGGGTGTCCGCACCTGGAGCGGTTTGCCGGCCCGCGTTCGCGATTACGTCCGCCAAATCGAGGTTCTGGCGGGCCGCCCGGTAACGCTCATGTCGGTTGGGGCGATGCGGCAGGCGGTCCTGCCGGTCCTCAGGGCGAGGGAGCGATCGCGCATTGCGGCGCGCTCCCGGGCGCGGTAGGCTCGACGGCGAGCCGCTAGCTCAGCCGGTAGAGCACCTGCCTTTTAAGCAGGACGTGCCGGGTTCGACCCCCGGGCGGCTCACATCTTCCTCTCCTCTGATGGGCGGCCTGTGCGCGACCCCGTCCTTTGTCCCTTCACTTCTGGCCCGAATCTGCCGATCTGCAGAAGGGGTAAAAGAACCGGACCAGAAGAACTGCCAGGTCGTCCGTAAGTCGTCAACATCGCTACATTTAGTAAAAACTAAGGGAAGGTTGACAGCTCAGGACGCCGGTGTTAGGTTCCGGACCAGCTTTGAAAATGCTCATGGAAGGCCCGATTGGGTCGCCCCAGGAGCGCTCTCGGGTGCGTGAACTCGGAGGCATCGCCCGATGAGGAAGCGAGGGAACGCGGTTAGGTTTCCTGCGCGAAGATTTTGTCGTTGACAGCCATAGGGCCCTGTGGCATAGTGCGCTGCGATCGTGGCGTCTACGCCGTAACGGTCATTGTTTCAATAGGTTGTGCCACTTTGGGTGGCTCAAAGAACGCGGAGGTTCTCGGAGTTGATGCCTGACGAGCCGAGAGAAAAAAGAGTTCTTGGCGGTGTCGAATCCGCCTCGAGCTGTCCCAACCGGGGGGCCGGTGGCCCGTCGGCGTCTTCTGTTTTTTCCAGTGTTTTTGCGGGGCGCGCGCCTTCCCGAACTGCGCGCGCAGTCCCGCGGCAGCAGGCAACGAGCAGATCGGGGACGGACCCTCCTGGAAACGCTCCAGGCAGGATCCTGCGTTTCAGGAGGGGGATTTCTTTCGTGAGCCAGAGTGGCGAACCCAGCGAGGCCGGTCGTTCTAAGCCCTCGTTCTTGGGCGGCGGCGTCATTCAAAGGAGGAGATGGGTGATGAGCGGAACAAGGACCAAGACCTTCGTCTTTCTGACGGCCCTTGTGTTCTGCATGGCGACCCTGTTGGTCGGGGCCTATGCGGACACCAGAGATACGGCGCCGTCGGAAAACACGGTCATCAACTACCCTGCATACCCGTTGCGGGGGGCGCCTTACATTGTGGCGACGACGTTCAACCCGTCGCCGGCGCCCGGGCACATCGTCCTCGTCTTCAACGAGGAGGTCAGCACCGTGTCTACGAACACGCCGGCGCTGGACTTCGTCTCGACGACGATGACCTTGGCCAACGTCGCCTACGACGTGGCGGAGGACGACGGAGATAACGTCCTCTACCTGAACCCCGCGACCACGTGGGGCGCGGCCAACTTCGACGGTTCGGCGATCGAGAACCTGGCGATGCTGCCGGGCGCCTTGTGGGACGTGGGCGGAAACGTGAACACCGACATCTCGACGATGACGATCGGGGACGGTCCGGTGGTCACGGGGGTCGCGATCGAAAACCGGATGAACGACCTGAACAACGGCCAGACCAATCCTCTCTTGGGGCCGATCGCGACGGGGCCGAACGACAACCAGGTGGTGGTGACGTTTGACGCGAACGTTCAGTTCGTCTCGAACGACGACGCGGCCTTCGGCGCGACGATCGAGTTCAACGGCCAGCCGCTGACCAGCGCGGGCAGCGGGACGCCGACCTTCACCCTCTCGCGGGACGGCACGGCGACCGGCAACTTCCTTTTCATGCAGCCGGGCGTGATGAACCTCCGCACGGCAGTCAACACGGTTCGCTGGTCAGCCGACGCCGTGTCGAACGTTGCCCTGAACTTCCGGGCGACCGGCAACGACGGCCCGCTGCTGAATGCGATCTACTACAACAACAACAACACTTTCCCCTCGTCGGCCGACGATGTGTTGGCGATCGTTTTCGATCAGGCGGTAACAGGGACCTTCCCCATCGCCCCCGTTTCGAGCGTGCTCACCTACGCGGGGAGCTCCGAGACGATCGTCGGCGGGACGGTAGGTGCTTGGTTCTCCACGGACTGGTCGAATGTCCTGAAGGCGAGCGGCTTCGACTGGTTCACGCCGCCCACGAAGCAGGCGTGGTACACCTTCAGGCTGACGGATCCTTCGCTGCTTTGGGACCACCAGTTCCAGATCAGCCAGCAGGCAAGTCCGGCGAACATCTACTACCACTTTGGTATCGGGATTGTCCGTGCGGCGTATGACAACAAGCTGACCCCCTCGAACTACGAGGACGACCAGCTCTACATCTACTTCTCGGAGCCGATTACCAATCCGGGTGCGGTGACCCCGGCCCACTTCACGCTGGAGGGATTCAGCTTCGGGGACACCCCCGTGGTCGACTACATCCCGCCGGGCAGCCCCGACCAGTTCCCGGTGGTCGTGATCACGAACTTCGCCCGCGCGGCCACCCCCAATCCCTGGGAGCCTGGCGACCGCTTGATCCCGACGAATCACACCCTCCCGGCTCCCGACCTGACCCCGATCTACGGCGTCAGCGGCGATGGCATAGGCGGCATCTACTCCCTACACGACTCACCGCCCGCTGATCAGCCCACCGACGTCCGCTGGGTGCCGGTCCTGGACGAGAGCAGGCCGTGCCAGCTCGCCCTGACGGACACGCACGAGACGGTCGAGGATGCGTGGTCTTATGACATCGTGAACGACTTCAACACGCTTTACCTGCGGTTCCGCGAAACCGTCACAAACGGCGGCGCCGCGGGCCTCGAAGATGCCGACGAGTACTTCCTCTTCCCGGTGCGCGTTCAGGACGAGGCGCTCTGGGACAAGACGAAGATGGCGACCTACCTCGGCGCCTCGACCCCGATCGGAAACATCCGGCCGCGCCAGATCGACGACGTAACGCGGCTGGGCATCCCGATCTCGGCGACGAACCGGATCCTTCCCGGTTTTCCGAACCCTGGCCATCCTGTCAACACTCTCTACGAGACGGTGGACGGGTTCGACATCACGAGCCCCGGCATGCTGAGCTTCCTGCTCGCTTCCGCGGACTGGCAGGGGAACGTCGCGCGGATCGAGACCCTGAACCCGAACGAGTACGCCTGGACCTGGCTGCATCCGCAGCCGCTGAACCCGAACCTCCGGGTCTACGTCCAGCCCGAGTACTGCAGCGGGTCGGGAATCGAAACCGGCCAGGTCATGCTCTACGGCCTCCACTTCATCCACGACTACGAGGTGGACCGCGTCCGCTTCGAGTGGTTGAAGGAGGAAGGGACCGCGGACCAGTGCGATGACGACTCGAACGAGACCTGGGAGCCGATCGGGACGGTCGGCGGGATTCAGCAGCAGCTGCAGCGCGGCGACCCGCTGATCTACCGGTCCAACACCGATGACACCACGGACGGTGTTCTTGGCCCCGACGACCTGAACGATCTCTACGTCTCCGGGTTGAGTCACGAGTTCCTCTACGGCGTCGACGACGACTGGTACTCGTACTACGATGCCGACAACGACGGGATCTACTCGGCCCGCGATGCCGTCATCCTCGACTACAACCAGGACGACACGTACGACGAGGGGACCGATTGGCTCACGATCGGCAGCAACGGCTACATCGAGGGAGTTCCCGACGGAGCCGTGCTGACCCACTTCACGAACTACAGCAACGACAGCTCGCTCAATCCGGCCTACTACTGGGCCGACATACACGTCGGCACCGAGCTGACGAGCTCCGACTACATCTTCCGCGAGAACCGCGAAGGGTACATCGACAATGGCGACGATCTGCCGTTGGTCTCCGGACTCCGGGGCTTGGACCTCTGGCGGCTCGACTGGGAGCCCTGCACCGTTCCTTCGCACGGCGAGGACGATGGTGGCGCGATCGGCTACACCGGCGCCTACATGGTCCGCTGCATCGCGATCGACCGTTCCGGCAACGAGGACGTGATCGATCAGCACTGCTACGAAGAGATCCCACCCGCGGGCGATCCGTGGAACCCGAACGAGATCGAGCCGGTCACGATCGACTGCTCGACGGTTGCGATCGACCTGACCACGGTCGAAGCCTACGTGCCGGCCTTCAACACCGTGACCGACACCTGGTCTTGGGCCATCACGGTCCTCGATCTCGACACGACGGTGCCGATCATCGATCAGGTCCCGCAGAACACGCGTTATCTGAAAATCTTCGCGGTTCCGACCGGAACCGACGTGATCGACGTCCGCTTCACGTGGGCGCTGGGCGGTCCGCCGATGCCGGCCGGACCGAACCCCGACGGCGACAGCTACGCCGACCTCGACGGATTCGTCGGGTTCCAGTACCAGAACGGCTACGCGCCGTATCTGGACGACGAGCGGATCTTCGATAACAACGGCGACGGCAAGTACGACGCCGGCGACGACGTCGCGGACATGGGAAGCAACGGCGTGATCGACACCCCGATCGGCCAGTTGCTGATCCCCTTGGTCAACGAGGACTACGATCCGATCACGCCTGCGACGCCCGTCGACCACGATAACGACGGAAACGTTGCGGACAGCGGGCTCGCCGACGACGAGGCCGACACGACCTCTCCGTACAGCGCATTCGTCGATCTCGCCGGCTTCACGGGTACTCTCGTGAACGGCGACATCACGGCGACCGTGCTCCGCGAGCGTCCGGCCTGTCCGTCCGGCCTGCAGACCAACGTCGACTTCGAGCAGGTCGAGTTCAACAACTGGTCGCCTCCTCTCGTCGACGTGATCCGCGTCGAGAACGAGGACGACGACGTCATCGACGTGTGGCATCCGATTGCCGACGGCGATCCGTACGGAATCCTCGGACCGGATCCGACCCCGTCGACCGCTCGCACGTTCCTGGTCCACACGACGGCCGAAGATGCCGACGGCATCGAGTGGGTTCGTCTGTGGTACCGGAGCAACCCGAGCTGCGGCGGAACGCCGACGGTCTGGAAGCTCCTCGACGCGAGCGACATGGATCTGAGCCTGCCTCCTTGGGATGAGTATCCGGATGAGACCTATCCGTACTCGTTCCACTGGAAGATCGGCGTGCTCGACGATGTCGACGCGAACTACCAGTTCTACGCCGAGGCGATGGACACGGACGGGAACCTCTCGGGGATCCCGGTCTATCCGTACGGCTTCGGGTTCAACCAATACGCCGATGCCGAGCTCGCGCACATCGTGCCGATCGCGGACTCCGATCGCTGCGCCGACGGTCCGACCGTCAACGTGGGCGAGGAGTACCTGCTGACGGCCGAGCTGGACGATCCGAGCCTCGAGGGCTCCGTTCAGGTGCGCTTCTACTATGCCCCCCGCATCCAGGGCGAGACCTGGAACACCGAGGACATCAACCCGGTGACCCAGGTTCTGGGGCTGAACCAGGACATCCTGGATCCGGCCAACGGCGGCCTAGTGGTTTGCGTGAACGGCAACGAGTATTCGGACGCCAACTACACCGCGGCGGCCGGTGATGATTTCATCACCTTCACGACGCTCCCCGCGGCCGGCGCCGAGATCAAGGTCAACTACAACTTCGAGCATGCAAGCTTCCCCGCTGGATGGAAGCTGATCAATGTGGGCGACGATGTCGCGCCCTACACGGTCGAGTGGCAGGAAGGAACGACGGATCCCTCCGGCGTGCCTCCTTTCCCCCTTACCTTCTCCGCTCCGGAGGACGGCAAGGCCGCCTACGACCTGTGCGCGGTCGCTCTGATCGACGTGGATGGTGACGGCGTCTACGATCCGTCGAGCATTTGCGATGTGATGGAGCCGATCGTTAGCGAGGACGGCAACCACATCATCCTGCTCTACCTCGATCGTCCGTGCGTGCACCTTTACGGCCTGAAGTACGAGAATCTCCTGTGGGGCTACACGCAGCAGGAGTACTGGCCGGGCAACCCGTTCGGCGTTTCGCAGGCGGGTAACGACGAGGGCAAGCTCTCCGGCAAGGAAGCGGACATCTTCGTGACCGCGTCGCCGGCGGCTCCGGCGATCATCGACAGCGTCCGGCTGCTCCTCTACCACGAGTTCCACAGCGAGCCGTACAAGTACATCACGATGTCCAAGATCCTGCATGGCGACGAGTTCACCATGCCGGTCACGATGTACACGACGGACTACTACGAGGTCCGCCCCGAGGAGATCGAGAACGTCGAGCTCCGCGTCTACTTCTGGCCGAGCGGCGCTCCGGCCGCCAGCTACCCGATGGTGAAGGACGCCGACGGCGATTACTCGGCCGTGGCCACCTTCGAGGCTGGACTCGACTATCGCTATGAGTTCTTCGTCGACAAGATCGGGGATGACTACGGGACGTTCCTGGACCGGAGGAACTCCGGCCCGCGGCCGCCTGATAAGGCCACGAGCTTCTACTCCTTGATCATGACCCCCGACGAGGACTTCTGGTACACGCACCTGACCTCGGACGACTTCGCCGAGGACACGATCTATCGCGCAAAGGTCGAGGCCTTCGACAGCAACGGCATGGTCGGAACGAACATGAGCGACGGTTGCAAGACCCCGCAGGGTCCGATCGTCTTCGTGTACGACACGACTCCGCCGACCGTCAGCAAGTTCTGGGCGGAGCCCGGTTGCGTGCCCGGCGCGTCGGAGGAGCCGACGGCCACCGTGTGGCTCGAGGCGACCGACCTGCCGAACAACGATGTCAATGTGATCACGACCCGTACCGTCGTTTTCCAGTACAGCGCGACGGCGACGCCGGACGAATGGATCACCTTCGGCATCGACCGCAACTACCACGATGGGTGGAAGGCCCAGATGGTATGGGGCGGCGGCGCGGGAGAGATCGACCGGCCGGACGACGACAACTACGACAACGACGGCGACGGAGAGGTCGACGAGCCGGGCGAAGCGGTGACGGACTACCCGGTCCGTGCCGTGGTCTTCGACGACGGCGGCTTCTACGGTGACCCGACCGACGCTGACTTCCCCGGGTCGGGCAATCCGTCCTACACGGCGAACCTGATCGTTCACTACGATGGGATCGCGCCGTTCACGCACATCACGGATCCGCACGACGGAACCGTCTTCGCCTTCGGCGTGACGATTCCTCTAACGGGTCTGGCGAACGACACGCCGCCTGAGGCGATCATCCAGCCGGGTACCAAGTCCGCGCGGTTCCAGTACAAGGACGGCCGGACGTTCTGGCAGGACGTCGACGGCGACGGCTACTACCAGCATGGTGTGGACTTCGTCTACGTCGACAAGAACGGCGACGGCGATTACGACGTAGGCGAGGAGCTATTCGGCACCTGGCCGGACGAGACGGACATGGCCTGGTTCGACATCGACCCGACGCCGGTGGACAACAGCGACGATCCGATCATCTGGGCCACCGAACCGGATCAGACAGAGTTCACCATCAACTTCGACACGCGCCAGGTCTGGAGCACCGAGGACAGCTACGTCCGCATCCGGATGCTGGCCAAGGACACCTGCGACAACGAGACCGCGCAGGATCCGCTGTTCGCTGAGGAGATCGTGATCATCCTGGACGATGCGACCTCGCCGGTCGCCTTCCTCCAGTACATCTCGACCTCCTGCGAACCGCACTGCCGGTACATCTGCGGGCCGGAGATCGAGGCCTTCAAGGGTGACGTCATCCTCTACGGAACCGTCATGGATCCGACCCACTGGGATCTCTCCCGGGTGGTCGCGGTCGATGTCGAGATTCGTCCGGTGGGCGGCGCCTGGGAGGTGCTCGGTCGCGACGAGGCTCCGTTCGGCAACGTTGACTGCAACGGGGACACGACCTCGGTGGCCAACATCTTCACGCTTCCTTGGGACACGGACTACCCGTGGGCCGAGGGGTTTTATGAGCTGCGCGCCGTCGCGATCGACGATGACGGCAACAGCAACCCGGACGATGCCCTCCTCGTGAAGATCGAGATCAACCGGACGCCTCCGGTGGTTCACTACGCGGGCGCGGGCTTCTCGGGCTTCATCCAGAGCCTCGCGATCTACTACGACGACGGCACGTCGGGCAACTCGCTGGTGATCAGGCGCGATCCCGACACCGGCGACGTTGAGTTCCGCGTCTACACGACGGACACCGACGTCCAGTACATGACGCTCCAGTGGCGTTACCCGAGCGACCCGCTCGGCATGTGGCGCGACTGGGACACGGCCTTCAATGCGGAGAACAACGCGGGACGCCGGATCTTCCAGGACTTCACCTACGAACCGGCGCAGAACTTCGGCGGCAACCACGTCTGGGTTGCCCACGCGGAGGACTTCTTCTACGAGAGCTCGCCGGGCGCCAGTGACTTCCTGGTCAAGACGAGCTTCGTCGAGGGTCCGGTCGAGTGGCGCGTCGTCGCTACCGACACCGCGTGCAACTCGAACATCCTCCAGGAGGACTTCGTCACGGCGACGGTCGATATGAGCTGCCCGACGGTTTGCGACTACTCGGTCGACAAGCCGACGCGCCAGGTCGTTCCCCTCGCAACGATGAACTTCCGCGTCTGCGTGCAGGACGCCATCCCGGACGCCCGCCACGTCCCGATCCAGGCGTATGACCCGATCAGCCAA
>CAZNRY010000146.1:0-10754 GCA_964575675.1 uncultured bacterium | reverse complement strand
GGAGGTATCCTGGAGGCGGCAGGGAAGATTCCCGCCGCCCGAACGCAGCCCGTGCGCTTGTTCAGGACCGTGATCAAATCTCCTCCGCGTCCTCGACCGGCCCTTCACCGGGGAGGCCCGTCCGCACCACTAGGGAATCAGGACTAGCTTTTGCGTCCTCGCGCGGGCGAGCGCCTCCAGTTTCACCAGGTACACACCCACCGCCACGCGGGCACCGCGGGAGTTGCGGCGATCCCAAGAGACCCGGTGCCAGCCGGCCGGCTTGATCCCATCGACGAGCGTCATCACAAGGCGTCCGTTGACGTCGTAGATGGCGAGCCGCACGCGAGCGGCACCAGGGATCGCGAAGCGCAGCCAGGCCTCGCCCCGCGTCGGGTTCGGCGTCGGGGACGCGAGCTGAAACGCGGGACCCGGCACCGGACCGTCTCCCACGGCGACGCCGTCCAGCTCTCGGAGCGTGAGTCGCTGGTCGGCGGTCACTTGGGTGTAGGTCTCCACCTGGCCGGACGGCCAGGAGACGACGACCGAATCCGCCATCGACGCCGTCCCCAGTCCAAATTCGATCATGAGCGAGTTCTGCGACATGTATCCGGATCCGCCCGACGCTTCCTGGATCTGGTTCATGCCGCCCGCCACCAGCCTGATCCGCGCTCCGATCGCCGACCTGTTGGAGATCACGCCGACCAGGTCGAGCTGCAGCCAGTGACTTCCGGAGGCAAGGTCGTTTCGAAGAAGGACGTTGGACTGGCCATCGTTCACAAGATAGAGATCGAGGTCGCCGTCGCCATCGTAATCGGCCCACGCGACCCCCGTTCCATTGTCGGGGTTGCCGAGCGGTCCGCCCGAGAGAGCCGTGAATACGTTGCCCCCGTCGTTGCGCAGAAGTCGATTCGCCGTGCCATAGTTGGCAAGGTAGAGGTCTAGATCTCCGTCGTTATCGTAGTCGCCCCACGCAACACCCGTGCTGTTGCCGCGGTCCCCGAGCGGGCCGGTCGTGATCTGCGTGAAGACGTTCCCACCGTCATTCCGGATGAGCTTGTTCGCCGTGCCCCAGTTCGCCACGTAGAGATCGAGATCCCCGTCATTGTCACAGTCGCCCCATGCCGCACCCTGGCCGGCGCCGCCGTCCTCGATCGCCAGACCCGTGATCCGTGTAAACATGCCGCCGCCGTCGTTCCGGAGTAGACGGTTCGGTCCGTCGTTCGTGATGTAGAGGTCGGGGTCGCCGTCGTTGTCGTAGTCGCCCCAAGCCACCGCGAGTCCCCAGCCCGCGTCGGCGAGCGGGCCCGTCGTTGCGTCACTGAAGACGCTACCTCCGTCACTGCGGAACAGTTTGTTCGGCGTTCCATAGTTGACGAGGTAGAGGTCCAGATCGCCGTCGAGGTCGTAGTCGGCCCACGCGGCGCCCTGACCCGCTCCCGTGTCACCGAGGGGTCCGCTGGTCACGTCGGAGAAACTGCCCGCTCCATCGTTGCGGAACAGCTTGTTCGCGGTCAGGTAGTTGACGAGGTAGAGATCGAGGTCGCCATCATTGTCGTAGTCGCCCCAGATGACCGTTCCTCCATTATCGGGGTTGTCGAGCGGAGCCGCGGTGGCATCGCTGAAGTGTCCGGCACCATCGTTGCGGATCAGGAGATTCGGCCCGTCATTGGCGACGTAGAGGTCCTGGTCGCCGTCCCCGTCGTAGTCCCCCCAAGCCACGCCGAAGCCGGAGCCATTGTCCCCGAGCGGGCCCTGGGTGATCCCTGTGAACTGGGCCCGTGCGAGGATCGGAACCAAGGCGCCGAGAACGATGGCGGCGAGGGTGGCCCAGGCTGGCCCGGTTGGCCGGACGTGGCGTGAATGCGACATGGTTGATTTCCAGGCTCCGCGACTGCGCAAGAAAAGTCTCGGCCCGATCGAAGGAAGAGAAGAGGCCCCGCACATTCACGAGGCCTCATCCTGTCCAGGGCTCGGACAGCTTAGTGAACCACGATCAACTTCCGGGTGTCGTTCACCCCGTCGGCCCGGAGCCGAACGAAGTACACCCCGGTATCAAGACCCTCGCCGGAGCTTCCTGCGCTCCGCCAGGGCACCGTGTGCTCGCCGGCCTCGTACCAGCCGCTCACGAGGCGGTTCACCCGCCTTCCCGCGACGTTGTAGAGGTCGATTTCCACCTGGCCGGGCGTCTGAAGGCTGAACCGAACGTTGGCACCGTCGGCTGTCAGGTTGGAAGAAGGAGCCCGCAGGGCGGTCGTCGGGGCGATTGGCGTAACCGGGTCGGCTTCGGGCGTCACGACCATCGTCGAGCCCCTGGCCCCGGCCGCAACGAGATGGTAGGGCCGCATCATGTCGTGCTCCTCGTGCTCAAGGATGTGACAATGCCACACGTATCCCGGCTCCGCCGTCGCATCGAATGCAAACGCCGGGGACTCGTCCTGCGGCGCGAACCGGATCAGGACCCGCGTCACCTCGCCGGGGTTCATGCGGAACGTGTCCTTCCAACCGCGCTCGTTCGCATCCGCCGGCGTGGGCCGACCCTTGACGTACGGCTCCACCGGCACCGGCACGTACGACTCGGCCGGCATCACCGGGTTCGCCTGCATGAATGCGCGCTCGTAGCGCCGAATGTTGATCTTCTGGCGATTGAGCAGCTGGAACTGGACCAGGTGAAGATGGATGGGGTGGGTGTCCCCCGTCATGTTCACAATCTCCCACATCTCCGTGGTCCCGAGCGCCGGGTACTCGGTGACCGGGGCGTCGAACATCATGCCGTTGAGGAGGGCGCCGGTCGGTCCGCCTTGCCCCATCATCTCGTTCAGTGTCATCACCCTCGTCACCGTGGGATTGCTGAGACGGTTTACGGTGGTGAGCATCGGAGGAATCACGCTGTTGTCGGGAGCGGTGAGCGGCGCCACCCGGAACAGCATGATCTTCCCAACGGTTTGGGGGTCGGCCGCCTGACCGCTTGGGAAAGGAGCCTTGGCGATATTCTTGAGCAGGAACTCCGTGCCCGGCGCATAGGCCGAGAAGTCGATGACAACGTCGCACCGCTCGCCCGGCCCCATGAGAAGCCGCGGCGAAGCGGGGTCGTTCGGGTCATTGAGCAACACCGGCTCGGCTAGATAGCCGCCGTCGCTTCCGATCTGATAGAAGGCCGGACCGCGCACACCGGTGATCCGGTCGGCCAGCGCGAGGCTGAAGAAACGCGCCTGGGCGCCGTTCAGGAAGCGGAAGCGGTACTTCCTGGGCTCGACTTCCAGATACGGCCACACCTTCCCGTTGACCAGGATCACGTCGCCGAAGAACTCCGGAATCCAGATCGGGTGCTCCGGAGTCACGCCCACGTTCGGGTACCAGAGCTGACCGTCCTCCGTGAACATCCGGTCCTGGATGCAGATCCCGAGGTCATACGGCGCACCGGGGAGTCCGGCTGGCTCGTTGCCGGGATCGGTGACGATGTAGAAACCGGCGAGCCCGGCGTACACATTGTGCCGCGTGTAGCCGAAGGCATGATCGTGGTACCAGATCGTGGCCGGGAGCTGACTGTTCGCGTAGGTCAGGACCTGCTTCTGCCAGTCGTGCCCCGTCTCGGCGAACCCGGCGGTGAACCACGTCATCGGTCCCCCGTCGCTCTGGGGCTCGACCTCGGCGCCATGCACGTGAGTCGTGATTGGCACACCGGTCGTGGTTTCAGCCCTGGGGATCGTTGGGTCGATGGCGTAGTCGAGGATGTGCGTCATCGGAAGGTGGTTGGTCCACCGGATCGAGATCGGCACGCCCTTTTGCGCGACGATAGTGGGCCCGGGATAGCTCGCGGTCTCCTCCGACGGGCCGTAGCCGTACACGGTGGTGGGGGGAAGCTGGCTATGGAGCTGCTGCTGGATCTGCCAAGCTCCTATCTCATAGTAATCTGGGCCCACCGGGGTAATTACGCCCGGGATCGGGAGCGGGTCCATGTACTTTGTCAACGAGCTAGGGTCAAGCGTCTCCTGCGCGAGCACACTCCCCGCGGCACTCAGCAGAAGGGCGCCAATGGCAAATGCCAGAAGGCTACCCCGCAATACGTGTGGAACGGATCGAATCTTGGTCATGTGGCACCTCCGAGTTTGCTTCATCTGATTCGCACGACGCGGCGGGTGAACGCCTCGTCGCCAGCACGAAGCCGGATCCAATAGATACCGGAACCGACATCCGCACCGCGGTCATCGCGGCCGTCCCATGTGAGTTGTTGCGCACCGCTCCTCGAGCCGTATCCCTCGTTGCGCACCATCCTGCCCTGGATGTCATAGACCTCCAGGTCGACCCGACACGCCGAGGGAAGGAATAGGCGCAGCGAGAGCTTCTTCCCGAACGGGTTTGCACCGATTTCCAGGCGCGGTCCAGAAGCCCTAACGTCCTCCGTGACCGCCGAAGGAGCCACCAATATCGTGTCCGCGATCATTGCCACGGGCGCGGCGCGGCCATTGTTGGCCCACAGGTCGTACATCGTCTGTCCCGAGTTGTCCGTTCGATTCTCGTCTCTGAGAAACGTGATGTACTCCTTGGACGTGGTCTGGTAGTAGAGCGTCGAGATCACCTTTCGTGTCCCACTCGGCAGCCCGTAGATCGGGTCGTCCCAGTGCTGGCCGTCCGCGTACCGTTCCCCGGGATGCGCCGGGTCGACGGGCACACCACCGAACGTCGCGTAGGAGGCGTTCGTGAAGCCGAGTGGCGGGATGCGCGTGTCCTTGTAAACCGAGTCGTTCAGGACGAAGTGAAACGAGCTTCCACTGGTCTCGCCGATGGCATGGGCAAGCCCGGGTGAGATTCCGAGTTCGACCTCGTAGATGGCCAGATCCGTGTCATGCTGCAGCGTACCGGTCGCGGGATCATAGTCTCCCGAGGTGTAGATCGGCTGATCGGTCGCGTCGTACGCGACCAGGTTCAACCACATGCGCCGTCCCTCAGGGTATCCCGTCGGCAGTTTGTGGCCCGACCTATTCGTGATGGTCACCTCGGCTCGATAGCTGTCCGCCTCCGCCGTCACGACGAGATCGAGGAGGGCCGCTTTCTGGAGCAACGAGACGGCCCGCGACGATGCGGCGGCCAGCGCCGCGGGATCGACCTCGCCCGGGAAGATCTGGTTCAGGATCGTCGGCATCCAGCTGTTTCCGCCCGTCATGTCGTGAAGAGGCAGGTTCGGGCGGACCGGCGCGGCGGGATCGTTGCATCCCCTTCCCGCAACGTCGCGCATGTGGCAGTCCTGGCAGGTCCTCACGACCCCATCGGGGAGGTTCCCCGCGAATTCCGGTGCATAGACGCCCGTCGGGAAGGAACTGTGGGCCCACTCGCTGTAGGTTCTCTCCACAGGGAAAAGGAGTTGGGAGTTGACCGAATCAGGCTGCTGATCGAGTGGACCCGGGGCGTAGTCGAACGGTCCGGTTCGCTCGAAGGCGGGGTTCGACACGTCGTGGCACGTTCCGCAGAACTCGCTCGTGCGGTGCACGGGAGAATAGAGGAACGGATGGGGCGCGGCGGGATCGCTGAAGGGACCACGTCGGCGAAGCTCGGGATCGACGACGTACTGGCCGTTCGCATAGCTGCCCGGGACATCTCGAAGTGCAGCCAGGATCGCTTGGTCCTCCGGAGGACTGATCCCGGGCTGGTAGATCGGATCGACGATACGATGGCAGAAGTCGCAGGAAACCCCGTCGCGATCGAGAGTGATGAGTTGCCCACCATCGGTGGGGTTGCTCCGACCCGACAGCCAGCCGAACGGCGTATGGCAACGGAGACAGAGGTCGCCTGAGGAAGACGCGTCCTGTTCTGCGACGACGAGAGCCGCTTTGAACAGCGGATCGCGCATCGCCTGGGCCATCATGCTTCCTTTCCAGTTGAACCCGGGCTCGACAGCGGGATCGTAGCCTCCGTGGCAACTCGTGCATGCCGAGTTGTCCTGGAAGGCGCCCGCGCCGAACGGCTGCGTGCCGGGTTGATGGAAGTCCCGAAGCGTTGTCGGCACGGTCGCGCCGGGTTCCGCCTGGATCGTGAAGTCGGCATCGCTCGTGTCCTCACCGGGATTACCGGCCGTGTCTCGGGCGACGACGCGGACGCGGGCGGTTGTGGTCGGCGTATTGTGAACAAACCAGGTGAAGGATCCCGAGTTCGACAGGTTTTGCGCCATCATCGTCCACGGTTCCGTCGCTCGATCCCGATAGAAGACATCCACCACCACGACGCCAACGTTGTCGGTGGCAGTCCAGGTCACCGCGTGCTGCGAGCCTCCGATCCAGACCTGACCTCCATCCGGTGAGAGGACGGCAACCACCGGAGGCTGCGTGTCGGGACCCGAAGGAACCAGATAGGGCAGGATGTCGTTGAGGGCGACTCCGGAAACCTGGCTCACATTGGTCGGATTGAGGCCGGGGAACGTGGGCGTGTTCGTGTAATGGATCAGGTCCGTGATCTCGACGAGCTGCGAGAATCCATCCGTATCGGCGTCGAGGTTCTCGATGCTGTGCATCGCCTGCTGGCGGCCCGCGTCGTTGCTCGGGAAACCAGGCAGGGCGGCCTCGACGGCCTGGCCATAGAGGTTGCGGGGGCCCGCGCCCGTGAACTGATAGTGGCAGACGCCGCAGTGACCCTGAATGCTCGGGAGGTTGTCGAGACGACTCCCAACGGCGGTCGGGTACGCATTGAAAAACGACTGCCGGATCGGATTCCTCGCGGCGACCGGGCCGGTGGCCAGAAGGGTGGCCGCGAGAGCAACGGCAGATGCGAATTGGTGAAGACCGATCGGGGTTCGGCAGGCCATCGTCCACCTCCTCATGCGGTTCGGGTCCCCAAAAGGCTGCGACATAAGATCTGCAGAGCGTCTTGCCTGAATTCGAACGCCTTTCCCTAATGATCTGGACCGAAGAAAAGACCCCGTGAGAACGAGATCCTCCTGAGGGAGCCCTCGGGTAAACGTCGGAGGGGTGAACAGGAGATCCCCTCATGCGCCCACCAGACTCGCGAATATCATAACAAGGGGGGGGTCTAGGGAAATGACGTCGATCAAGTTTGGACTTGATTCCTGTCAAGTTACTGTTTCTGACCTCCCGGCCGCGGCGAGGCGCGTCGGGTTCGTTACCCGGATTTCCGACCGCGTGACACGGATCAGTCCCTGACTCGTCATGAGCCTGAGCATTCGCGAGAGCGTCTCGGGCGTCGTTCCGATCATCTGCGCCATCTCATTGCGACGGTAAACAGCCGGAATGCGGCTGTTGGCGCGCACCGGAGTACCCCCGGCCTTGAGCATGAGGAGCAGCAGCCGGGCCACACGTCTGCGGACCGGCTCGTTCGCGATCGTCAGTAGTTGCTCCTCCGAGATCCGGAGTTCCCTTGCCATCTTCGCCAAAAGGCGCTCGCAGAGACCTGGGGACGCCCGGAGGATCTCAAGAAAACTCTCGCGGGTGATCACGCACGCCGTTGTCGGCTTGATCGCCTCGGCGGTCGCCGCGTAGGGCTCATTCGCAAGGACCGCCCTGTAGCCGATTATCTCTCCGGCACCCAGCACGCGGATGATGATCCGCCCTCCTGCCTCCGAAGACTTGTAGATCTTCGCGGCGCCGGAACCGAGGCAGTAGATCGCAAATGGCGGATGACCCTGATAGAAGATCACCTGGCCGGCCGAATACCGGACGATGGTCCGGACGGCCCGAACCACAGACTCCTTTTCTTCCGCGAGTTCGCAGAGGGTCCGGACGTTCTTGCGGCCGCAAGCCGCGCAGGAACGGCTTCTTTGAGATGGCATTCGCGACAAGCGGGTCGTTTATCCTTTCGCCTTCGAGCTCGTCCCATTCTACACGATCGGCAGGTAACGCATTCCGGTCCGACGTGGCCTGCTCCTCTTCGAGACAGGCAAACACACGAGAGGCGGGACCCCGAACGGGGAGCTGACGGACGTGGACACCGTAGAGGCCTGAATCTGCCCGCCGTCACTCGTTTCCGATGCCTGCGCAATTCCTAGAAGGTCGTCTTCGGTCTATCTGCGGTCTCCGCGGGGAAACCAGGGTCTGAACGGGATAAGACGGGAGTCGGACAGGGAGAGCGTGGCGCGGGAAGCCGTTGGCCCGACATTGCATGGCTCAAGTTATGGGCGCCCGGCGTCGCCGCCACATTCGGTATTTGAGACCGCCGTTCTTACGGGCGATCTCTCCGCGCCACTGCAACTACCTGCCGAATCGGGAGTTCCCCACAGCCGACCCAAGACTGTCAACCGCCCGCCTCCCTAGCGAGGGCTGCGCTCCAGCAACAATCGCCGCGCGTACGGGATCATGCCGCCCGCGTCGATGATGGCCTGCCGCGCCTTCGGAAGAGGCTCGATCGCGAACGACTGGCCCGTCGTGCCGTTCCAGACCTTGCCTTCTTTGATCTCCAGCTCGTGTTCCTCCTCGGCCTCGATCCCAGGGCAAATGACCATGTTGAGCCCAACATTGATCGAGTTCTGCAGGAAGATGCGCGCGAAGTGCCGCGCCACCACGATCAGGTCGTAGCCCTTAATGCACGAGGCCGCCTGCTCGCGCGACGAGCCGCAGCCGAAGTTCTTCCCCGCCACGATGAAACCGCCCGGCGCCATCTCCTTCGCCTTGAGCTTCTTGTTGAATTCCGTGTCGTCGGCGAAGGCGAACTGCGGCGTCTCCGTCGGCAGAACCGTCGCCATGAAACGACCCGGATAGATGATGTCGGTCGAGACGTCGTCCCCGAGCTTCCTCACAACCGTTCCAGTGGCCATCTCAGAGCACTCCTCTCGGATCGGAGATC
Organism: uncultured bacterium; assembly: GCA_964575675.1. Taxonomy (GTDB): domain Bacteria; phylum Eisenbacteria; class RBG-16-71-46; order CAIMUX01; family VGJL01; genus CAZNRY01. The sequence goes on along the minus strand of CAZNRY010000146.1, from coordinate 1,988 downwards.
ATGCCGGTGATCGCGCTGGCCGCGGCGACCGCGGTCGAGCACAGATAAACCTCGGCGTTCGGATTGCCCATGCGTCCCTTGAAGTTCCGATTCGTAGTGGCAAGCGCTGTTTCCCCGTCCCCCAGCGCGCCCTGGTGCACGCCCAGGCAGGGGCCACAGCCTGGGTTGCACACCACGGCGCCGGCCTGCACGATGTCTTGCAGGTAGCCCAGGCGGAGCGCCTCCGAGTAGATGCGCCACGATGCGGGGAATACGATCATGCGGGTGCCGTCCGCGACTCTCTTGCCTTTGAGGATCTGGGCTGCCACCTCGAGGTCGTCAAGACGGCCGTTGGTGCACGATCCCACCACGATCTGCTGCACCTTCTTCCCGGAGACCTCCTGGATCGGCTTGACGTTGTCCACGGTGTGCGGGCAGGCGATCTGAGGCACGAGTTTGGCGGCGTCGATCTCGAGCACCTGGTCGTAGACCGCATCGTCGTCAGGCCCGAACAGATCCAGCGCGCCGTCCACGCCGGCCTCCTTGCGCAGGTAGCGCTGCGTCTCCTCGTCGGGCGGCACCACGCCCGCCGTCGCGCCCGCCTCCACGGTCATGTTGCACAGCACCAGCCTCCCAGAGGTTGGCATGCTGCGGATCGTGTCCCCGTGGAATTCTATGACCTTGAAGTTGGCTCCCTCGGCGGTGAGCTTGCCCACCAGGTGCAGGATGACGTCCTTCGGGTAGACGCCATGAGGTAAACGGTCCTTCACCACGACCTTGATGGTACCGGGCACCTCCACGTTGAGGATGTTTCCCAGAGCCCAGACCATGGCCATCTCCGTCGCGCCGAGGCCGAAGGCGAAGGCGCCAAGCGCGCCGTGCGTGGTCGTGTGGCTGTCCGTGCCCACCACCACCTGGCCGGGCCGCACGTAGCCGTTCTCCGGAAGGATCTGGTGGCAGATGCCGCCCACGTCGCCGCGAATGTCGTGGAACTTCTTGATGCCCTGCTTCTCCACGAAGTCGCGGATCTTCTTCTGGTTGGTCGCCGTCTTGGACGACTCCGCGGGGACGCGGTGGTCGAAGATGATGGTGATCCGGTCCGGATCCCAGACCTTCGGCTCGCGGCCGGTCTCCTGGAAGATCTCATTAAACTGATTGATTACAAGCGCCGCGTTCTCGTGCGACATCGCGAGGCCCACGGGCGGCTCGAACACCTCCCGCACCGCCACCTGGGTTTTGCCACACGCCCGCGCGATCAGCTTTTGCACATAGGTCATGCCCATGGTGTCCATCTCCCTCCTACACGCTACCCTTCGACTTGAGTGCCGCCAGTTCTTCCGCGCTCACCCCGACGGCCCCCAGCACCTCGGCGGTGTGCGCCGAGAGGCGCGGCGGGGGAGCGGTGATCTTTCCCGGAGTTTTCTCAAACTGTGCCGTGAGCCCGAACAGCGGAATGGTGCCGATCCCCTCGACCGGTACGTCCTTCAGCGTGCCGCGGTGCTTGATCTGCGGTTGCTTGAGCGCCTCCTCGAGGCCCAGGATCTCGCCGCTGGGGACGTCCTTCGCGTTTAGAAGGTCCACCCATTTCTTCGTGCCGCGTTCAGCGAGTTTCGCCTCCAGCAGCGGGGTCAACTCCATGCGGTTCTTCTTGCGGATGTCGCGCTTCTGGAAGCGCGGGTCGGTCTTCAGCTCGGGCACCCCCAGCACGTCGCAGACTGACTCCCACTGTTCCTGCTTGTTTGCGGCAAGGTTGATGAAGCCGTCCTTCGTCCGGAAGGTCCCGGAAGGAGCGGCGGTGAAGTTGTCGTTGCCCATGAGCACCGGCTGTTGCCCGCCGATGAGCAGGTTCGCGGCGACCCAACCCATGAGCGGCATGATGGAATCCAACATCGCCACGTCGATGAACTGCCCTTCCCCCGTGCGCTCACGGTGGTAGAGGGCCGCCATGATGGCGAAGGTGCCATTGAGCCCGCCGACCGTGTCGCACACCGGGAAGCCGGCGCGCAGCG
>CAZNRY010000145.1:0-10778 GCA_964575675.1 uncultured bacterium | reverse complement strand
GCAGGGATTCGGATCGCAGAGTGTCGCATCGCCTTGGTAGGTTCCGCCCTGAGCCGCGCAAGCATCAGCAGTGAGGATCACGCAGCTACCATCGGCCGCGCAGCAAGCCCCCGGCCCCTCGGCGACACGCGCGCCGTCGCCCGCGCGTGCGAGAGGACTCGTCGCTTGTTCGTCCGCGGAACAACCGGCGAGGACAACAAGCGCGATGAGACCAAACAAGATTTGGGATTTCATCAGATTTGCCATTGCTCCTCCAGGAAGTGGATTGAGAGGACGCTCGTCGGGGCAAACGGCCCTACATTGGGCCGGTGCGGCGGGAGGGGTCGCGCGATGTGGGTGCAAAGTCCATCGTGTTCCATTCCGACTGTGCAAAGCGAGATGTCTCCCCATGGATGAGTCTGCCGAGGACCGCGGCTGCCTGTGTGTCGGGACGGGCGCCGGATGCATGGACCCCCGATCTTGGATCGGGCGATTACAGTCGCGCCTTTAGTGTATACGTGTAACCATATGATAGTGATACAGATACAATGACACCATCATGCATTTTCGAGGAGGCTGGACGGGACCGTCTTGTGGAGGATCTCGCTTGTGCGCGTCCATGCCCCGTGGAATGTCGACCGGTGTGTCGTCTTGTCGTCGAACGCCTGTCGAGATGCGGACGAGCGGGCAGGCAATGACCGTCGCACCGGTCGTGATCGGACCGCTGGGATTAGGCTGCGCTAGGCGCGGATAGAAGCGGCCGGCCTTCAAGCAGGACGGTCCGCATGCGCTGCGTTCTTTCTTCTGCGATAGAAGCTTCCGATGCGTGTCCGCGCAGTTCCGCCCGCCCGTTCCCGGCGGGGGAAGCCGTTCCTCTCCGGTTTTCTGCTCCGACCTTGGCGCGGCCGCCGGTGTCCCCGCCGCGGGGAGCAGATCCGACGCTGGCGCGGATTCTGCCCCACTTGTCCCGCTCGCGCATTGAGCGCGCCCAAGGAGGTCAAGGTGGATCCTGTGAGAACCCGTCGTCCGACGGCGTCCAATCCATTGCCCAACTCATCTTGCGTCCCGCCCGGGACACGACATCGAATTGGGTCGCTGCTGCTCGTCCTGTTCTTTTCAATCGGAGGGATGGATCCCATCCTCGCCGCGCAGGTGGAGCTTCCTGAACTCTGTTGGCTCAGATCCTCGTCCGATCCGGTATGGGATCCCTCCGACGGTGATGTTCTGCTGATCGCGGCCGACGATCTGTATGACGCACTGCCGTCCCTGGCGGAGGACCTCTCCGGGCGCGGGTACAGGCCATCCTCGACGAGCCTCTCCCGCATTGTCGCTGAGTATGGTTCGACTTCCAGCGAGGACGCCATTCGATGCGCGGTCAGCGAGGCGTGCTCGTCCTTCCGCGCCCATCCCCTCGCCCTCGTCCTCGTCGGGACGGCCAGCGAGGACAATCCTGAGAACGATCTGCTACCGACCGTGCACACGGAGTACGAGCACGAGTTCGCCGGCTACTACGATTCGACGTACGCGGAGGATCCCGCCTTCGGAGATCTCCTCGAGTCGGCCGAACTCGACATGGAACTCCTCGTCGGTCGGATTCCGGCCCGCAGCGCGGGAGATCTTGCCGCCTATGTGGCGAAACTCCGGGCCTACCGCGGGCAGGCGCCGCAGCCGCGCCTCCTCCTCTCGGTCGGCGATGCCGCGATCAACCGCGACAACAGCGATCGGAGGCGGGCGGCCGCTGCTCTTATGCAATCGGTGACCGAAGGGGGAGTTCTTTCCGCCAGCGCGCAGTACGCGTCGTCCTACGAGCCGTTGAGCAACTTCACGAACCGGCAGCTAGCACTGAGCGACCTGCAGGGCTTCCTGGCGAACGGGGCCGGCATCCTCGACCTCTTCGGGAACAACACGCGGCCCACGAACATTGTCCACATGTTCGAATCGCCGCCGGGACCGCAGATGCCGTGGCTGGTCGCGGGGGTGATGCCCACGGAGGGCAGGCTCCCCATCGCGCTCTTCCACACATGCCTGAATGGGGCGTTCGATGAGGACGCGCACTTCACGGGATCCGATTCTCCCGCGGAGACCTGGTTGATGGATCCGACGCGTGGGGCGATCGCATGCATCGCGCAGAGTCACATCACGACCTTCTTCGATGACTGGGAGCTCGCCGACCGGGTCTACCGGCGGCTCGCCCGCAGGGACGGCGCCCTCCTCGGCGCCGTGCACGCCGGCGCGCGGTGGGACCTCCTGTCGCAATCGACGCGCGGCGGCCGCAGCCTGGACTCGGTGCGCATGGCGAATCTCCTCGGCGACCCGCTCCTGGAACCCCGCCTCGGAATCGCGCAGAAGAGGCTCGAAGGAAACTTCGAAGCGTCCGGCTCCTGGCCGACGCAGAACCGGCTCTGCCGCGACCGGGGGTGGACGACGGTCGATTTCGATTCGTCTTGCGCGACGGCGCGCGTCGTGTACGGCGGCCTTCAGGCGTCCGCCTGCGGAGGCCCGATCGCCGGGTCCGTTCAACCGATGCGCGGCTCGCGCATGCTGCGCGTCGAAGGCTCGCACGGGTCCGGCGTCGGCCGCCGCGCCGCCGCCTGGAGGCTGTTCGGCTGCGATCTCCTCGTCGAGCGCGGGAGCCTGCTCAGCTACTGGGTTCGCCAGGACAAGGATCCGAGAGGAATCGGCCGTCTATGCGTCGATGCGGTGACCGCGTCCGGGCGGGTCATGAGTCGGGAGCTCCTCGATACCTCGGGGCATCGCGCCGATCCGCAGCACTATCGCTATCCGCTCGGCAAGTGGCATCGCATCACGGTTCGGCTCGATCCCTGGCAGGGGGAGAGGATCAGAGAGATCCTCGTCCGCTATGACGACCCCCTGCGGCCCGGAGAAGGGATCCTCCCGATGGAAGAGAGGAAACGGACGCCAGAGGAGGGGACCCGGCCGGCCCTTCTCGAGGAGCCGCCCCTGCCCGGCGGGGTCTTCGCGGGCTACCTTGACGACGTTCGCATCGACGCCGGATTCGCGGAGCCGCTTCTGGACGGCGAATTCGCCGTCGACGACGATGGCGACCGCCATCCCGATCATTGGTTCGCAGGATGGACGGTCGACGGTCCGCCCGAGCCGACCCCGGCCGTCGCGATTCAGGACGACGGACCGCCGGGGTTGTGGCTCGACCCCACGGCGGGCGCCCCCGGGGGGGCATGCCAGCTGCTCGGATTGTTCGACGATCCCTCGGCCCCGCAGATTCTCCGGTTCGAAGCCCGCAGCGAGGATGGAGCCTCCGTGGAGGTTTCGCTCCGCGATCCGTTGACCGGGTCCCAGACGGCGCGCGCGACCGTCGGGCCGTTGTCCTCAACATGGCAAGAGCGCGAGGCGCATCTCGCCGTTGATCCAGTCTCGCCCGCGGTTCTCTCCCTTCGCGCCCTCGGCGGGAGGATCGGACTGCGGAAGCTCCGGTCCGAGTCGGCGCAAACGACCGATCTGCCACTCGAGTCTGCGGGGAGCAACTCCCGGATGCCGGTGATGATCGGACCCAACCCGAACCGCGGCGAGCTTCGCATCTCCTGGAGCGGCCGGCAGGGTTGCCCCGAGCAGATCGACCTCCTCGACGTTTCGGGGCGCAGGGTCGCAAGCTGGCATCCGCCGCAGGAGGACCGGGGTCGATTCGAGTCGTGCTGGCTCCTTCGCGACGCCCAGGGCCGGCCTCTTCCCGCCGGCGCCTATTTCATCCGCGTCACGGGTCCCGGGGGGACGACCACACGGACCATCCAGTTGGTTCGCTGAGGGGGGTGAAGATGAGAATCGTTGCCGTTCTTCTTGCGGGGTTCCTCCTGCTGGGCGGTGGAGCCGGCGCATCTGGCCGGGGCCGTCCCTCCGCATCTCCATCCGCCGGGAGTGGGCGCGCGGTCCCGTCCGGCGCCGGGAGCTACGATCTCACGACCGAACTGCTCGACCGGTTCCGTCCGGCCCTCTACTTTGTGGAGGATGGCGGGCCTGGTGGCGAGCGGATTGATTACCCATGCTCCTTCGCGGCCGATGACACGGAGATCGAGAACAACTTCGCCGAGCTTCTCCTCCCCGCACCGAGCTTGTGCTACGGAAGGGTGCACGAGCAGCGCGATGCGAACGGGAAGATCTGCTGGGTCGTCGAGTACGATTACTACTACCCGCGGAACTGGAGCAACCTTCCGCCCCCGGCGGGGTGCTTCACGCACGAGCCCGACTGGGAGTGGATCTACATCGTCGTCGGCTTCGATGGGAACGACTATCGGCCATACTGCGCCTGTTTCTCAGGCCATACGGCGGGGAACCCCGATCTCTTCGACGAGGACGGGAGGGTCCGGTTGTTTCCGGGCGTTGCGGGCGGATCGGTCTGGAGCTCGCAATGGGATCGTGATCCCGAGTGGGCTCCGCGCGTGAGCCTCGGATGGGACGAGCATGTCGAGGCGACGGCCCTTGCGAGCGGCAACTCTTTCGACGGCTCGCCCACGCAGCCCCGTTCTCCAAGCTACTGGTCGTTCTATGAGGTTCGCGGACCGGATCTGATGACCTCGCCATGTACCCCGACCGGTACCTTCTGCTACGGCGACCCTGCGCTGGCATTGTTGTGCATCGGCCGTTCCGGACGGGCGGAGTGCGACGATCCGATCGCCCCGCCGTGGGTCCGCGAAGGTCTCGGCGTGAATGATCCGCTCCCCCCCGATTTCGCTCTTCCCCGGGATTGGGAGGAGAACCCGAGCACCGAGATCCCCGCCCAGCTCCCGGCGACTCGAGTCGTTCGGGTGGGGCCGAACCCCTGCCGCGGCCGGCTCGAGGTCGCGTTTCCCGCCTGTCCGCCTCCGGAGCAACTCGATTTGCTCGATGTCTCGGGCAGGGTGGTGAAGCGTTTGGCGTGGAGGATCCCTGCCGCGGACGGAACAAGTGAGTCGTTCGACCTGCGCGATCTCTCGTCCGGTCTCTACCTGCTTCGGGCCCGATGGCCCGGGGAAGAAGAGGAGGTACTCCGTGTGGTCCTTTTACCCTGAGCATGCCGCAAGCCGCCGGTCGCATCCACGTCGGGACCGCAGCGCCGGTTTCCGCCCCGCGCGGATCATCCCGCGAGGTCTCAAGGTTGCGGGTCTCGCCGGTGTGATCGCCATCTTCCCTCCCGCGTTTGAACCGGTTGCCGCGGTGGGCGATTCTGAACGGGAGGCCGCGATCGCCGCCCTGGAAGAGGATCGGGCGATCCAGGCGCCTCCCCTCGCCGCCGGTGACTCCCTCAGGTTCCTCGCGCGCGACCATGAGCTCGATCGCGCGCGTGCGGCCCGCTCGCTGATCCGCCCAGATGCATCCCCCTCCGGAGACTTGGCGGCCAGGAGCCTGCCGGACCCGCTCGCGACCCGCGCCATCGCGGTCTCGATCGATGCATACTCCCAAGCGCTGATCCACGAATCGGCGGTTCTCAGCTCGGAAGCGCGGTCATCCGCGCTCGGCAGGCGCCCGAGCCGCTTCGCTGCGATCTGGCACGAGGCGGTCGGAGAGTTCCTCGAGATCCTCGATCTCCGGCCAGCGCTCTGGTCGACGGCGTTGCCGACGCGAGAGGGAGAGGTCGATCTGCCGGGCCTCCTGCTGTCGCTCTGTCTGCTCGATGCATACGCGGGAGACACCTTCGCCCTTCCGCGGGAATGCCTTCCCCTGCGGACGGCGACTCTTCCCGAGTCCTTGGCAGCTTGCTGCATGGACTCGGGGCGCTGCCGGCAGGCGGGCGTTGGGTCGGATTGCATGGCCTTTGTGGCCGGGCTCATGGCAGAGTCGGTCGATCAGGATGCGATGGCCGGCTTCCGGTACAGCGCCGCCTACTGGTCGCTGCCGGGCGACGCGGCTCCGCGCAATCCCGCGAGGGATGGCCGCATTGCATCGTCGTCGGTTCGCTTCCTCGTCGAGCTCCTCGAGGCATCCGAGATCGACCGCGCGGACGGCTCCCACGACCCGGGGGAGAGAGGTCCCGGTCCGAACGGCGGGAATGGCCTCGCGCACGCACGGGAGGAGAAGATCCCCGTCCCGGAAGCGATCGATCTACTACGCGCATCGGGAAGGCTCTGGCCTCCCTCGATTGATCCCTTCGCAACGGCGCCTGGCTTGAGGAACCCCCGATGGGGAGGGTCAGGGACTCTCCTCTGCGACGTGGCCATCCACAAGGCTTCCCTGAAAGCCTTGAATTCCCGCACGCGGGCGTGGCTGCTCGAGCGGCTTGGCCCGGAAAGGAGGATCATCCTCGTCGATTCGCGCTAGCCCGCATTTCTCACCACGGTTCGTCGCGAAACGGCGTCAGAGGGCCGGAGATGCAAGTCGCGCGATGCGAGGACGACGCAGACATACTCGGTGCAGTATGTCGAGGAGGCCGAGCGAGCGCGGCGCAGCAGGTGTGGCCCTATGCGCCGTTGCAGCAGAATGCTGGTGAGAAATGCGGGCTAGGACGTGTGGCGCCTGCCCCGGAGCGCATCGAGGATCCGGTGCAGGGGGGCGCGGTACCGCAGGCGATTCACCGGGATGCGCGCGGCCCCGAAACTCTCCTTGAACGCCTCGACGCCCGCGTTGCCGCCACTCGGCAGGAGGTCGTACTCGCCGAGACCATCATCGATCGCGTCGCGGATGATCCGTTCCTGGATGAGGATGTTGGGGCGCAGGGATCGCGCCTCGTGATCGAAGTACCCCGCATGGTAATGCGCGCGGCCATTCCAGCGGACGATGAAGGCTCCGCCGATGATCTTCCCTTCGAACTCGGCGACATAGAGCCGGACGCTCTCTCCGCCGATCTCGATCATGGCGCGGTACAGCTCCTCGGGATAAACGAACCCCGGGCGCCCCCCCCAGCGTGAGAAGCTCTCGCGGTAGAACCGATAGACAGCCGCGATCTCTCGCGGGCTCTCCCCCCGGCGGACCGTCACTCCCTTCTTGGCGAGCCGGCGCACGTCGTTGCGCTTCGCCGTCGTCAGCGTGCGCTCCCAGTAATCCTCGAAGCGCGCCGGGAGGCTCAAGGTCTGCGTGGTGTCCGCTTCAATCTCCACGCGCTGGGGAAGCGTTCGGATCGCATGGGCTCCGGCGAGGTCTGGCCGGGTGCGAGGGTCTCCCGGTTCTGTTGCCCGCGCGAAGGGATTCGAGATCAAGACGAACGACTCGCCGCCGCGCGCCAAGGCGTCCAGAACGTTTGGAATCGCATCGCGACCCCCGACGAGCCGGGGGACGGGACCTCCGTAAAGGAACGGGAAGCTCGATTGGAGGGTGGTCAGCATTCCCCCCAGGCGTATCCAGCCGAAGAGGGGGACCGCCGCCCGGCCCTCCTCGAGTTCGACCCACAGGCTCCGGTCCTCGAGCCGGGGGAATGCATGGGTCACGATCCGGGCCCAAATCCTCGTGTGATAGAACGTCGCCTCCGGGTGTTTGGCCAAGAACGCATCCCACGCTGGATCCTCTCCGGGCGGCAGCCCGCGGCGCCTTCCCGAACCGGTCTCTTCCGACTCGACCATGCGTTCCTCCGTCACGTCCTCGCGAAACGCCCGGCCACCTGCGTCAGGATCCGACGGTAGATGTCCAGGTCTTTGCGCTCCGGGACCACCAACTTCCGCAGCGGCACGCCGGTGATTCTCGTGAAGATGAAGACAAGGATCAAACTCTGAATCCCGTACGAGATCGTCGAAGACCAGGCGGCTCCAACCATCCCGTGCTCGGGGATCCACCAGAGATTCAGGGCCGTGTTGACCACGAAGGCGATTCCGCTTGCAATCGTCGTCGGAAAGCGCCGGTTGCGGCCCGAGAGATCGACGGCGAGGACCTTCCAGAACGAGAGGAGGAAGACCCCCGGAATCAGGTAGAAGAGCGCCTGAAGCGCGGGCAGGAACGCGGAGCCGTAGAGGAGAGAGACCAACGGCCGAGCCAGCGCGTACATCGCCAGGGCTCCCACGCCGACCCAGAAGGTCGCGTGGCGGCAGGCGGTCGCGGTGATCCGATTCGCCTCCTCGGGGGTTGAGGCCGAGACGCGGGGGAAGAGGACGAGCTGGATCGAGTTGGAGATGTGGGTCAGCTTCTCTGCGAGGAGGACGGCGATGGAGTAGTATCCCTGTTCGGCGATCCCGTTGTAGTTGGTGACGAGGACCTGATCGAAGCGATAGTTGAACTGCCCGAACATCGTCGCGCCGTACCCCCGCATACCGTAGGAGAGGGAGCTCTTCATCAGCCCGCCGTCGACGCGGAGCGGGTCCTCGCGGACGCGCCTGCGCGCGACCCAGAAGGCGGCGAGAACCAGCAGGAGAGCGGTCGAGATCGCGAAGGCGATCACGGCGCCGCGTGGCCCCCCCCCTCCCACGACGAGAACCATGACGAGCATGATCAGGAGCAAGAGCTGGCTCAGGACGCTCAGGAGATTGTACTGGTCGACCTGGTGAAGCCCGATAAAACAGGAAAGGAGGAGCGTCCGCCCGAGGAGGAGCGGAACGAGCAGCGCCGAGAGCCACAGAACGGGCCTCATCGCCTGTATCTTCTCCGGGTTCAGGAGGCCAATGGCCAGCATGTAGCTCGGCACGGCGAGGGCCGAGAGGAGGACGACCCAGACGATCGTGTTTCCCAGCACACGCCCCAGCGTGGTTCTCTTCCCTGCGAGGGCCCATGTGTGCGAGGCGTCGAGCCCGAGGACCCAGACGGTCGTCCAGAGGGCGGGGAACGCCCCCGCCGCCGCGTAGACGCCCTGCCCCTCGACCCCGAGTTTTCGGGCGACAAGGATCGAGATCGGGATGTTGACGACGGTGATCAGTAGCCGGCTGGCCAGGGTCGTCGCGCTCTGACGAACCAGCCCCACCGCCAGGGCCCGGCTAGATCTGATTCTCGAATCGGAAGTCTTCGATCTTCGCCTGGTTGCGCAGCTGTTCGATCCAGCGACTCAGGATCTCCCGGCGCTGCCGTTGCGAAATCTGCTGGCGGAGCGATTCCCTCGCCGCGGCAAGGGCCGACTCGTCGATCGCGCCCCTCGTCTGGATCTGGATCAGGTATGCCCCCCGCTTCGTCGCGACGACCTGGGGAACGAGCCCGATCGGATCGCTGAAAACACGGTCCATGACGAGCGGATCGTTGCCCAACCCTTTGGCGAAACCCCGCCTGGCGAACTCATCCGTCGTTCCGAAGGTCGCGTTCGGGATCAGCTTCGCCGCAGTCTCGAGCGAGGAGCCTGCGCGGGCCGACTCCAGAATCGTCTGCGCGGCCTGCTTGGCCTGCTCCGCCTGCTTGGCCGCGGCGCAGTCCGTCTTCACGCGCTCCATGACCTCTTCGATCGGAGCGAGTCCCGCAGGGCGGCGGCGAACGAGGCGGACGACGTACCATCCCTCCGTCGATTCCATCGCCGTCGTGTTCCCAGTCGCTGCATTGAAAGCCCAATCCATGAAGCCGGACACCTGTCCCACGCCTCGGAGGTAGTTGTTGCGGCCGAACGGAGACACGTCGGTGACAGTTGATCCATCCGCCGCGGCCGCATCCGCGAGGCTCGTTCCAGCTTCCTGAGCGGCCCGGGCGAGATTGAACGCTTGATCCTGGTACCCGGCCAGCGTCTCGGACGAGAGGACGATCGGGACGTAGATGTCGGCGAACTTCACCTCTTCCTTCGAATCCACGGTCCTGCGGTCCTCGATCCTGAGCAGGTGGTAGCCGTTGGGGTCCTGGATCACGTCGCTGATCTGGCCCACGGGCACCGCGAATGCCGCGGCGGCTACTCCAGGCGACTGAATCTGGTCGCGGGTCAGGTACGTCCCCTGCGCCCCCCCCCGTAACTGCGGGGGAGCTTCGGAGTAGGCGCTGACGAGGATTCCGAACTCTTCGCCATCCCGCGCCTCCTTCGCCGCCTGTTGGACCAAGTCGCGGGCGGCCAACGAGTCGGAGACGGTCGGCTTCTTCTCGATACGGACCTGCTGGATCCACGCCTGGGTGTCCGTCCTGTAATCGCTGTTGCGCTCCTCGTAGAAGGCCCGGGCGGTCGCGTCGTCGATGCTCTCCTTGTCGACCGTGAAGTTGGCTGCTGGGACGAAGGCGTAGGCCACCGTCGCCTTCACGTTCTCGTCCTCGAACTGGCGCCGGATGTCGACGTCGCTGACCTTGGCCGCGGCCATGACGAGTGAATGGACCTTCTGTTTGGGCAGGTCTTGCCTGTAATAGGTCTCCAGCATGGTCCAATCGCGGTTCGGGTCGGAGAGGGCCGTGAGGTATTTGTTGTAATCGAACTGGCCATTCGTCTGGAACTCGGGACTCTGGATGATCACCGGAAGCGGCTGCGTCCGGATCGCCTCCGCGATCTCCTTGTCGGAAATCTGGATCCCCCTGCGCTCGATCTCCTCGCTCAGCAGCATCTCCTGAATGAGGCTATTCCAAGCCTGGTCGCGGATCTGGACCTCGGTGCTCTCATCCGGGTTCTGACCCTGCTGCTGGGCCCAGTTTTCCCGCGCCACGAGAACCCGATCCTGGTAGGCACGGGCGGTGATCGCCCTTCCATTGACCCGGCCAATCACTCCCGCCGCCGAGCCTTTGCCATTGCCTCCGAGCTGATACTCGGCGCCCCAGGCGAGGAAGATCAGCAACACAAAGGAACCGGCCGTAATCCACATAATCAACTTCGTGTTGCGACGCATCATTTCGAACATGGATCGAAATCCTCCTTCAACCCGGGTCAGCCGGGCACGATAGGGTAAGGTAGCACGCCGCCAGGCTCGTCCTCAACGTCTCCGTCTCCGGCCCAGCGATTCCGCAACGGCGATCCTGGGACAGGAGCAACATGGGTTCCAGCGCCA
>CAZNRY010000144.1:7271-10794 GCA_964575675.1 uncultured bacterium | reverse complement strand
GGTGAAACAAACCTGGAGTGATGTCATCGCCCAGGTTCGCGAACCCTCCCGAGCTCGCGTCCTTTCGGCACTCACCGCTCCGACGTGTGGGCCGTTCACCTTTGAAATCCGAGCCTGGGACATCGGCCAGGAGGATGTCGAGGAGATCTCGGAACGGTTCACCATCGGCAAGCGCGCCGTACGGGGCGCTATCAAGGCCCACAAGGGCATCTCTGTCTATCGCGACGGAATCCTCGTGCTCCCAAAGTCCGAATCGACCAGGGATTGGTTGGGTCTCGATCTTCGCCGGGTCAGTGATGTCGGTCCCCGTATGAGCACGTCCCAGATCATCGGCTATGTGTCAATCTCCGCCGACGACAACCCGAAGGTCAAAGACACGAGCGACCGGGAACGCTTGGTGGACTCGATCGAAGTGGCGGCATTCGAGGAGGCCATCAAGGCCGTCGTGGGTGTGCTGGAGCGAGAGCGGCAGAAGGATCGGCTCGATGAGAAGACAGCGCGGCGGAAGATGGCCAGCCTGTTCGAGGGCATCAGCGCGAGGGATCTGAGCGAGAAGGTGGCGGCCATCGCCGAACAGGAGGGCAGTGCAGCTGATGTCCTTCCCTTGGTTGAGGAGTTCAATCTCGAACTAGAGAAGGACCGCAACGAGATCGAGCGCCGATTCACATATTACAGCCGACTCGCGACCGTCGGGACGTTGGCCCAGATGCTCGTCCATGAGGTCCGGAACAAGACCACCGTGCTGAGCGCGGTACTGACCGCCCTCGAATCGGTCAAGGACTCCCTGGACGTGCGGCTCGCTCCAAAACTGGAACGAGCACGGACCGCAGTCAGCGGGTTGGACCGGTTGGCCGAGACCTTCTCTCCTCTCGCCAGCCGCTCCTTCGGTCGAGGAAGGCGAGCATCAGTCATCGAAGAACGCATCCGGGATGCGCTGGCCCTCTTCGAACGAGCGGCGGCCGACGGCAAGATCACGTTGGAGTTCCACGCCGCGGCAGCGACGAAGGTCCGGGTTGATCCGGGCGAACTGGACGCGGTCATTATCAACCTCATTGACAACGCGATGTACTGGCTATCGCGCGAATCGCGAAGAACACGACGGCTGCGCATCGAGCTGCAGCGGGGGCGCGGGAAAGCAAGCGATAGGCTCAAGGTCTTCGTCCACGACTCGGGTCCCGGCGTTGAGGAGGAGGAGGCTGAGCGCATCTTCTGGCCTGGGGTGACATCCAAACCCGGCGGTATTGGAATGGGGCTCACGATCGCCTCGGAGATCGTCGAGGCATACGAGGGCAAGATGGCCCTTGTGCAGCCCGGCGAGTTGGGGGGAGCAACGTTCACCTTTGACCTTCCCATCGCGGAGTCGTAGGAGTGGGTCGAATGCTGACGATTCTCGTCGTTGACGATGATCCCGGAATCTGCGAAACCATCCGGGAGTGCCTGGAAGGAGGCCTCCCAGGCGTCCGCGTTGAGACAGAAAGCGAATTCACCGGGGCGGTTGCGCGGATTCACGAGGTCAGGCCGGATGCACTGGTCTTGGACTGGTACCGCGGGGATCCGGCGACGGGAGTCGATGCCGGGAAAGAAGCGTGGGGAGAAGTTTGGACGAAGACGAGCTGGTTCTGCCCCATCGTCCTCTACTCCGCCGGCAACGTCGATATCGAAGCGGACCTTGGTTCGGGGCACCCATTCGTCAGGGTCGTCCAGAAAGGGGCCGGATCGGATAAGCAGGTTCTGGAACACCTGCGAGCATTTGAACCCCACATCGCCGCGATCCATGAAGTGGCCGAAGATCTGGTGCGTGCCGGACGAGCAGTCATGCGGAGCCTGGCTCCGATGGTGTTTGACGCCGAGTCGGAGGATTCGGCACGACGGAGTACGCTCACGCGCGCAACCCGTCGTCGTTTGGCTGCCATGATTGACGACGCCGCGGTTTTCGGGGATCCTCCGGCCCATGCGTGGGAGCAATATGTCTTCCCCGTGCTGACCGATCATCTCATCACGGGAGACGTGCTCCGTGCTCAAGCGATCCCAGGGACGCAACCGGGGGCGTACCGTGTCGTTCTCACTCCGACGTGCGACCTCGTGCCCCACGGCGGAAGCACCAAGGTCAACGAAGTGCTGTGCGCACGATGCTGCGGCATTTCCGAATTCATCGAGAAAGGACTGGGTCTCCAGGCTGCGACGAATGAGGCGACGGTTGAGAAGAGGCTGAGGTCCGCGTTGAGTGAACCGCATCTTGGAGGATACGTGCTGCTTCCCGCATGCGCCGCGGCCGGAATCCCGATGATGGCGGTGAACCTTCGAGATCTGGAGCTGTTGGCAATTGGGCAGATCGGTCCGAACAACGCGGCAACGGGCTTTGAGAGAGTGGCTTCGGTCGACAGTCCGTATCGGGAGCGGTTTACCTGGGCATACCTGGAAATCGGATGCCGTCCCGGCGTGCCGGCGAGAGATCTTGATGCTCTGGTGCGGGAGATCATGAACGACCGGCGGTCGGCGGCACCGAGGGTACAGGGACCGTGATCGCGATTGACCTCTTCTGCGGCGCGGGAGGACTGACACGGGGTTTGCGGAATGCCGGCCTCGAAGTCATCATCGGTGTGGACCTGAATGCCGACTACCGCCAAACGTATGAGATCAACAATCCCGCGGCCACTTTCCTGAATGCCGATATCCGCAACGTGGACGGAAAGGAGTTGCTCAGCTACATCCCGGGGGCTTTTGGGGATGTCGCTCTCGTCGGATGTGCGCCGTGCCAACCGTTCAGCACCCATCATCGAGCGGAAACCCGATCCTCGGATTCACGTCTCTTGT
The DNA here is from genome assembly GCA_964575675.1 of uncultured bacterium. Classification (GTDB taxonomy): domain Bacteria; phylum Eisenbacteria; class RBG-16-71-46; order CAIMUX01; family VGJL01; genus CAZNRY01. The sequence goes on along the minus strand of CAZNRY010000144.1, from coordinate 7,980 downwards.
TGGAGTTCGCGAGGTTGGTGACGGAGATGCGGCCGGACTGGGTGTTCATGGAGAACGTACCGGGTGTCACGAAGGTCCCGGGTTTCAGCGCGTTCCGTCGGTTCATCAAGATACTCGAGGGCTTCGGCTACTCGGTGGCTTGGGGAATCATCGATGCGAAGTGGTACGGGGTTCCCCAAACGCGTCGCCGCTGCGTTCTCATCGCTTCGAAACTCGGCACGGCCTCCCTTCCTCCGCACACACACGGATCCGGGTTGGCACCGTTTCGGACGGTACGGGACGCCATCGGCTATCTGCCTCCTCTCAGGGCCGGGGAGTGCTCTCCGTGCGTTCCGAACCACCGGGCGGCCATTCTCACACCGGAGAACCTGCAGCGGCTGAGGAGGACTCGGCGAAACGGAGGAAGTCGAACCGAGTGGCCGAAAGACCTGATTCTCGCATGTCACCGGGATCATGACGGCCACCAAGACACGTACGGTCGGATGGCCTGGGACGTTCCCGCACCCACGCTCACGTGCAGGTGTTTCAGCATTTCAAACGGGAGGTACGGCCACCCCGAGCAGGACCGCGCCATCTCATTGCGAGAGGCCGCAAGTCTCCAGTCATTCCCCGACGACTACGTGTTCTTCGGGAAGTCCCAGCGGTCGATCGGGGAGCAGATCGGAAACGCCGTTCCGGTGGCACTCGCTGAGGCGGTGGGGAGGACTTC
>CAZNRY010000144.1:0-7261 GCA_964575675.1 uncultured bacterium | reverse complement strand
GGGCGGCGGAGCGGCTGTTTGCCAGATGGGCATGATCCGCTGACCCGGTCATTCAACATGTCGCAAGTCCGAAGCCGCGGCAATGCGAGCACGGAGCTGCGACTCCGCCAGCTTCTCCGAGAGGCCAGAATCACGGGATGGAGACGGGGGTATCCCCTGCTTGGGAAGCCCGACTTTGTGTTTCCGAGAGAACGGGTGGCGGTCTTCGTTGACGGATGTTACTGGCACGGCTGCAGACGTGGTTGCAAACCCGCTCCGAAGGGAAATCAGTTCTGGTACGAGAAGATCAGGACCAACAAGAAGCGGGACAGGGTCGTGACTTGCGTCCTCCGTGACAAGGGCTGGAGTGTGATACGAATCTGGGAGCACGAAATGAAGACGGGGCACAACGCGATCACGCGCATCACCGGAGCACTGAGGCGTCGCAACCACACGACCTAGACTTCTCAGAATCAGCCGCGGTTTGCACGTGAGTGGTGAAAAGGGCTCCTCCCGCCTTGAGCGCGGCCGTGGGGGATCCTCTCTCATTGCCGAGTTCTTGAGCACGCGGTGCAAGATGCTCACGATGTCCGACTCGCGGCCCCTGATGGCGCACTCCCACATCGTATAGACATGCCAGCCCGCAGCACGGAGCTTCTGTTCGTTCCTCCGGTCGCGGATGAGATTCTGCTGGATCTTCGGGATCCAGTAGCTGCTGTTCTGTTTCGGGACCCGTCCCTTCAGGCAGCGATGTCCGTGCCAGAAGCACCCCTTGACCTGGATGATCGTCCGCAGGCGCACGAGCACGATATCGGGGCGGCCTGGGAGGTCGGGATGGTGGAGGCGGTACCGGTAGCCCATGCCGTGGAGCGCCCGGCGCACGGCGAGCTCCGGCTGCGTATCGGTCGACCGGATCTTCGACATGACCACCGACCGCTTCTCGCGCGTGAAGACGTCCGCCATCGCAGGACTCCGAGGTTCAGGTGAGGAGCTGGCCGAGCCAGTCAGCGAGATTCTGGAGCCGGTCGCTCGCGATGTGCTCGGTGAGTCTTTTGGCTGATCCGCGCCGGTCCGGGCCGTAGGCGGCCAGAACCCCCTCGCGATTGACGTGGACCACGGACGTGAAGAGCGCCGCGTTCTGCCGACGCCGCTCGCACGCCGCGAGCAGCCGGGCGGCGTCGAACTCGTTCGTCACGAGGACGAAGGCAAAGTCGCGGCCGGCGTCTTCGAGTCTGGCATACGCCTCGAAGTCGACGCCGAACTGCTCCTCCCGGTCTGCACGCACGCTCCACTTCGCGCTGACCAGGACCCGGCGTTCGTCCGGTCCGATGATGGCGAGGTCCACTTTGCGGGGTTTCTCGGTGCCCGGCGGCGGCCGAAAGCCCGGCAGTGCGTGGAGGAGCGGACGGGCGCGGACGTCCAGACCCGACGCGCCCGGCAGCCGCTCGATGACGCTCGCGAGCACGTCTTCGAGTCCTTCGCCGACGAGATTCTTGCGCTTGTTCTCCTGGGTGAAGTACGTCCCCATGCGCCTTGCCAGGCGGCGCATCGCCTCGGGCGGAAGAGACTCCGAGAAGTAGGAGCCGAGTTCCTCCCGGACGAGCAGGTCGAGCGCGGGATTGTCGCCCGGTTCGGGAAAGCCGCGGCCCTCGTACGGCAGCCGCTGCTCGGCGGCGAGCTGCGCGCGCTGCTGCTCCCGGCGGGCCAGAATCGATGCCATCCGTTCGGTCCCATGCTCGAAGAGCCAGTCGATTGACGCCGCGAGGTCCGCCGGGGCGACGCCGAGGCCTGCGGATACCCAGTCGTGGAAGGCCAGCGACCGCCCGTACCACGGCCGTCCCGGCTGGGCCTTGTCGCTCTCGTAGCAATGGGCAAGCCCCGTCGTCCGGTCGATCCAGAGGAGCAGGCGGTAGACATGGCGCCAAGAATTCTCGGGCGTGACTGCACCTGCGGCCGCGAAGTACTCGGAGAGCATGTGGCGACGGCTGTCCGCCCCGAAGGCCCGATCGAACGCGACGGTGAGTGACGGTTCGGTCACGCGGTCTTCTGCCCGCGGAGGATCGGCGCGAGGGACTCGGCCACGGCGGCAGCAATCGCGCGGGCGAGGAGCGGCGGGACGGCATTGCCGACCTGCCGGTATCGCGAGTGGGCGGCACCGCCGTCGATCCGGCCCGGGAGCGCCCCGCGGCGGGGATCGGTGGTGAAGACGAAGGAATCCGGAAAGGACTGGAGCCGCGCGAACTCCCGAACGCTCAAGGCGCGGCGGTCGCGGTAGTGGTAGACGGAATCGGCCTTCGTATTGAGCGTCCAGGACCAGATGGCGGGATGGAGCCGACGATACGCGTAGAAGTGTCGGCGCCCGAGCTGGCCGGTTCCATTGTGCGGCCCCCAGAGCGCACCGGTGAGGTAGCGGGCGCGGAACTCCTCGGGCAGATCCCGATGGTTGCCCCCGGGGGGCAGCTCTGCCAGCCGAAGCTTCGTGTCCGCATTGATCCGCGGCACACTGACGTTCGAGAGCAGATCGCTCAGGCCGGAACGCATTCTCCGCTGGTACTCTGAGCTTGGTTGCGGGAGCTCATCGACGGGAATGGTCTCGTCGCGCCGACCCACCAGGAGCGGCTCGAGGTCGCCGTATGCCTGCTCCGCAGTCACCAGGGATGCGTCGTTCGGGTCGCCGAGCCTCTCAGCCGCGCCGAACAATGCCCCATCCTCTGTGATTTCGTAGCGGATCCTGGCCCCTCCATTGCGGCGACGCAGGGTCAGGGCCGACGTCGCTGACGATCCGCGCAGCGCAGGAGGATCGGCCGCGAGTGACGAGTGGATACCAACGAAGATGACCCGGCGGCGCGTTTGCGGTACGCCGAAGTCCGCGGCATCAACCACCTGGGCACGCACCCTGTAGGCGCCGCGGATGCTGAGGTCCTCCAGTATCTGCTCCCTCACCCCCATCTGGTCGAGCCCGGGGACGTTTTCCATGAGAAATGCGAGAGGCTCGAGCTTCGCGACGGCGCGGACGAACTCTCGGTAGAGGGAGTTCCGTGGGTCGTCAAGGAGTCGGGAGTGATTCCGCATCTGAGAAAAGGCCTGGCAGGGCGGACCGCAGACCACGATCTCGGCCGCCGCCGCGGCTTCGAGCAGCTCCGGCCGCGTCTTTGGCTTCCTGATGTCTCCGCAGACCGTTCGGGCCTCGGGGAAGTTCAGCACAAAGGTCGCGCAGGCATCGGGGTCCAAATCAGAGCCGGCGACAATGGCATACCCGGCCTGCCGAAAACCCTCGGAGAGCCCTCCGGCTCCGCAGAACAAATCTGCCACCCGCAAGCGCTTACGCTTCATGGACTTCCGCCCGTGCCTCTTCCTTGGCTTCCTGCCGCCGACCGCCAGATCCCCGACGCGGCGAGTTTCCATCTCCTGCCGGTGCCAGTCAATGCCCTTCGGGGACCGCCCCTTCCGACCCGAAGCCGCACACGCTCTGGGAGAGTGGTGCCGGCCGCAACAGCCACCACGGCAGCCGCAGCGCACTAAGACGGGCGGTGCCTTGGGAGGCATGGCCCACGGTCCTAGAGCGCGAGCGCGCTCCGGCGGCATGGGTTCCCGGCGAGCAAGGCAAAGGGCTTTCTTTAGATACCGAGCGAGATGCCGGCGGCACCCTCTGCGCTCACGTCAAAGCCGGCGATCGTATCGAGCGAGAGCTGCACCCGGCCTGCCTTGTCCTCGACTTTGGTGGTGTTGAGCATCCCCACGTTGTCCACCTCTGCGAGCGCGTCCTTCAGCATCGACTCCACATCTGACCGTTCCTCGGCGGAGACTGCCTCGCGGCTCAAGGAAGCTTTCACCCAGATCTCTTTGCGTCGTGACGGTATTTGGTGGTTCAGCACCACAGGGAAGATGATTGCCTTCACTTCGGCGGCCCCGAGGATTGCTTGCTTGTGTTCCGCAAGCGCGGACTCCCCGATCGAGCCGGCGACCGCAGCAAGGAACGTCTTTTCAGCGGAGTATTCCCGACCCTTCAATGCACCAAGCCCTGTGAGTACGCCCGGTGCCAGGCCAGCTTGCCGGAGTTGTTCTAGTGACAGGTCCGTAATGCGATAGAGCCGGCCGCCCGAGTTGTACCCGCTCAGCCGAATGCGCGAGGGATCGATCGCAACCCATTGACCACTGAAATCCGCGCCGCTCAGCCCGAAGGGTGGACCGCCTCCGCGAGGCGGCCCCGGTGGTCCGAGCATCGCGTGCGTCATGCGATCGACCAGCAGATACAGCTCTGCCTTGGCCTGGAACCAGGGCTGCATGAGCACCGGCCGCGGCTTCATCTCCCGGGTGCCGAACTCGTTGATGAGCGTCGCGACGATTCCATCGGAGTACAAGGAGAGGCGTTCTCCCTTTCGGCTGTACATGCTCATGGCGATATCGCCGCGATTGCCGCTTCGTGCGTTTGGGCGGATGGTGACCCAAGGCCGATCCTCATGGCCGAATACATCCACGACATCCTTGGTGTGTGCCGTGCCGAGGATCATAGCGACGGGACCAGAGCCTCCTGCATCGGCGATCTTCCCGGTTTCTGCGGTCATTGCCTTGCTTGCGCGGTGTCTCGCCTCAAACCATTCCAAGAGGGAGCGCATCGCTTCCTTGTCTTCGTCTCTCAGAGGTGCGTGCGCGCGGCCTGCCCGCCTTTCGATTTCGCGGTAGAGCTCGATCCGCTCGCTCAGAACCCAATTCGTGTCCGCACGGATGGCCTCCATGGTTTTCCTGGCCCACGGATCGTGTGAGGTCACGTAGTCGTAGTACTCCGTGAGCTTCTCGCGCATTTCAACGCGCTTCTCCTCGACCCGGGTCTTTTCGCCGCTCCTGTCGGCTTCCTTGAAGGCAGCAATGATGACACTGAGTTCATTAAGCAGCTCCTGATTTCGCGCGTCGTTCTGATCGAGGTTTGCTTCGCCGAGGCGGACGAGATACATCGTCGGAGCATTCTGGGATTTCACGTCCGGCTCAGCTGGGTGGTCCGCCTGTCTGTCAATGGGATAGAGCCTGCAGTCGTCGTAGACCAGGGCGGCAAACTCGGCGCAGCTGATCTCCCCTTCCTTGAGGAGTTGGACGGCTACCCGAGCTCTGGCGGCCAAGCTCCCTGCAGTCTCGGAGTACCAGTCCGTCGTAATCGGCTTCTCTTCGAGGAGATACCCTTCGAGCGCGATATCCCGTAGCTGAGCCTGCTCGTGCAGGCGTACGAGGCAGATGGCGGACTCGATCTGAAGCGCGCGCGAGTCGTGACGCTCTTCGAGAATGAGGATCCGCCTGCCGCGCGGCCCGTCGTGAACGTCCCCGATGGCGGCTACGCCGCTCGCGACATGCTCTGCGAGGCGTCTGAGGTCGAGTGGCTGCTCCGACGCCGGGGCGCGAACGGGAACCAGGGCTGTTCCGAGGACTGCGAGCGTCCAAAGACACGACTTCATGCTCATCTTACCGCTCCAGCACTTCGGGTTCTTTCATGCTGTGACACCAAGGAGCTGCAGCGCTCGCTCGGCTCCGCTTCGGGCAAACGCATCGGGCTCGGCACACACCCGATCCCTCAGAGTCTTCGCTGCGTGTTTTCCGCCGATCGCGCCGAGCGTTGCGTAGATCCAGTAGCGCTCGCAGGGGTCGGCGCGGTCTGGCAGAGTGCTGCACAGTGACGCCACGACGGCTTCGGCGTCACCAGCCGACGCGGCTGCCGCGAGGGTGGCTGAGCGTTCGGCATCCATCACGTCTCCAAGGGTCTGGCCGAGCGGCGCCATAGACACCCGGTGTGCACCGCGCATGAACGCGCAAAGCCGGGCGTAACTTGGGTCGGATGCCCACGCGTCTCGGAGTTGGTAGTGGGTCACACCGCGGAGAGGGGGCGGGATGTATTTCGCCTCTGCGTCACCAAGGAGCAAGGGCACGAACCGGTCGTTTCGCGTTCCGCTGTCGTAGATGTACTGGTAGATGAGGTTCGCTTCCCAGATAACGCCGTGGCCGACTCCCAAGGCTTCCTCTCCCATGACCCGTCGACAGTAGGTCTCCGTGCACACCAAGAGGACGAAATCGGCGCGGGCTATCTCTTCCGCCATCCACCGAGGCCAGCCTTGCGCGGGATTGGGATCGTAGCGATCAAGGTGACAGTCGAACCCATCCTCACGAAGCCGTTGGGACAGGCGCAGGACTCGCTCGTCGTGGCGTGCCCCCTCGTGGCTGTAACTGAGAAAGACTCGCAGGTCACGATTGGAACTCATGCGGCAATCGTAAGTCTAGGTGGAGGGCTCAGCAAGCGAGCATCTCGATTGCCGGTCGGGCAACGCCGCTTGAGACCGCTGGGTGCTCACCTGGTCCACCAAACGAGCCGTCACGAAAACAGACCACCTCGTACGTCGAGATGGCCTGGTAACAGGGATCAGAGCGCGAGCGCGCTCCGGAAGGTGCTGGTGAGCCGGAGCCCAGCGTCCATCTGGACCCGCGGGCTCCGCGATTTCTGGACCTCAGTGAAGGCGTTGAAGAGCGACCAGGCGGTCCGGGGAGCAAACTCCTCGTGCGCCGGTCTCTCCCAAGCCGCGATCACCTGGGGCAGGCGCGAAGCCGGGAGGACGTCCCGGCGGACGACCTCGACCATGAGGTGGTCGGCCATTTCGGGCGAGAGGTCCCGCGCCTTCATCGCCGCGGTCTCCGCGTGGATGCGGCTCTGCATAGATGATACCTTGGAGAGCATCCGGTAAATCAAGTCCGGAAGATCGCGGAACACGTGGACTGTGTGCTTGCGGTGGGCTGTGATCTCGCCCGAGAAGGCGAGGTTCAGGCAGACGAGCACTTCGACCCCGACGGAGAGCCCCACGGATACGGATCGGTCGTAGCTCGAGCGCAAGCCCAGCGCCAGTGCGTAGTCCGGGTGCTCCCCGCCGTTCCGGCAGGTCAGGACTCCGAACATCTGCATCCCGTCGCGAGCGAGAGCGAAGCGCTCGTCAGTGATCGTGAGGCCAAACCGGGGAATGTGGAGTTCGATCTCTTCAACAAGCCGGGGATACGGGACGGGTACGTACGAGTCAGTCTCTTCGGGGACGGGGACGGCGGCGAGGTCGGCTTTCGTCGCCTCCCACCCGCCCCGGTGAAGGACAAGCTGACCGGACATGATGCGGGTACCTCCTCTTTCAGGTGGGGCAGGACATGAGCAGGCCCTTCTCACGGAAGGACAGGAACGCGGAGTCACCGGCGACGATGACGTGATCGAGGACCTCGATGCCGAGGAGCCTCCCGGCATCGGCCAGGCGGTTCGTGATCTCCA
>CAZNRY010000143.1:0-10797 GCA_964575675.1 uncultured bacterium | reverse complement strand
GCGTTGGACGTCGGTGACGATATCCGCCGTGCGAGCGGCGTCGGCGGGAGCGGGAGGATGATCTTGGTTCGAGGGCATGCCCCAACCTCCAGCGAACTAACAGGCTGAGCCTTGGTCTGTCTGTCCAATACGTACCATGTCAGTCAGGCTGCCAGCCAGCACATTCTCGATGCTGTCCCAGCCGCTCAGCACAGGTCCCCAAAGATCGGTGCCCGCGGATCGTTAGCCCTTGCGTTGAGGATCGGGAGCTGATCGACGACTCCGACAGATAAGGGCCGATGGTGGTCCCGAAGATCGCGACGATGGCGGTCAAGGACGCCCTGGTCAGCTGAAGATGGGGCTTAAACGCGGATCGTCTCATGGACGGGCAGAGAATCGGGTCCTGGCCCTGGCCAGCACGCGGTCGACGACGAGCCGCGCCTGTCCCTCGGCCAGCGCGCGCACGACCAGGTGCTCTCGCGTCGCGCACACTGTCATTCCGCGCGAGCCGTTCAGCGTCGCCTCCAGTCGCACGCCGGCGGCGAGCTCTCGGTTCAGCCCGTGTTCGGCCAGGCGCTCCAACCCAGCGAGGGCGGCCGAGTCCGGAATCACCGCACTGGCGCGCAGGAAGTCGCGCACGGCGCCTCCTGGCCACCGCGAGATGCCGCGCGTCAGCAGGTCCGTGCTCCCGACGTCGAAGTCGAGGTCGGGGACCGTGAGCTGCCGCGTCACCAGGTTGAGCCGCGGGGTCCCGGTGAGGAAGATACGCCCCTGCACCCCCCCGCTGAAGGTGACTCCGAGGGCGACGCGCCCGCTCCCAATCCCGCGCAGCGTCACATCCTCGATTCGCGCGCGGCGCCCGGCCATGCGGATCACCTTCCCGACCAGCGGCTTCCGCATCAGGCCCGTCGCGGCGTCGTAGGAGAAGATCCCCTCGAGAACCAGATGAAGCTCGGCGACGGTGTCGGCGTCGGCCGTCGTACGGAGCGGCGGGAGGGGCGTCACGAGAGTGCTGTCCTCCGGGCGCACCCCGGTGACGATCTTCGGCCGCACCTCGAGGCGCACAACGGCGATGAGGGTATCGCCACCGCCGCTGAACGACGCCAGCTGCGCCGCGCCGGGCTGGATGAGCAGCCACACTCCGTCGGTGAGCCGGATCGGTCGTTCCATTTTCCTCCAGATGCCCTCGATCCGGCCGCGCGTGTCGCACCGAGCGATGTGCCGATCAAACCGCGCGAGCTTGCGCGTCATTTGCTCGCGCACCGCGTCGACTACCTTGCCGGTGACGTCGATCTTCAGAAAAGTCACCTGGCATTGGTCGCGCGGCTCGTCGCTGAATCGCACGACGTCCGCGTGCGTACGCGTACGCAGTCCCCATTCGGGAGTGAGCGACGGGGTGCTCACGATGCGCAGGAGGAGCCGGGGCTTGGGATTGTCGCCCCCCCCACAGCCGGCGCTCACCTCCGGGCCGAGCGGTGGGTCGTACCAGGCGCGCCCCTCGTATTCGAGTACCGTCTCGATGACGATCTCGGTCCCCTCGACGCGCACCCGGAACGGAGAGCGGCTCGCTGTAAATGCGATGGAGGCGCGCGCGCTGCTGTCGGCGCGAAGCCGCCGGTCCAGCGAGCCAAAACGGCGCGGGACATCCGCCTCGAACTGGGCGATGGCCGGACCGAGATCGAAGGCGATCGGAGCAATCAAGACCGACCGCGGCACCTGGGAGAGGGTGTCCGCGAAGTCGGCCGTGGGGGAGGGCTCGGGGGCGGCCACGTGGATCGGGAGGAGCCACCAGCGCCACGCGAGAAGACCGGCGAACGCGAGCGCGAGGATGACCCCGCCGATCCACCAACCACGCTTTACCATCGTTTCCTCACACGGCACGGGTCCGCGCCGGGACGAAGGTCGACCTGACTCAGGGGATCAGCCAGCAGACGGATACGGCCCAGTTCCCATCCTCGAACCCGCGGGCCACATCGATTCGGAGCTGGCCCTTCATGCCCAGACTCCGCAAACGGAAGCCGGTTCCACCATCGACCTGCCACGGGACTCTGCCCGCCCGCCCCGTATCCAATGGCTTGGCCCCGTCGATGAAAAGGGCCCAGCCGAGTCGCAGAGGTCCCAGTCTCCAGGGCCACGCCTGCCTCTCGATCGTCCCGTGGACGAGCGTGCGCCCAAAGGCGCGGCCCTGAACGATGCCTCCGTCCAACAAGGGGTGGGCCCGGAGGAGCGGGGCACGCCCGTATCCGGTTCCCGCTCCGGACCAGAGGGCCAGAGGAGCTTCCGAAGTCGTGCTGGATATCCCCAAGCGGCCTTGCCATGCGTCGCAACTCTCCAGTCCGCTCGAGGACCATTTGAGGGACAGGCCGCCGGCCCCGAACGGAGCACCGTTCTTGAGGCTCATCCATCTCGCCGCCTCTGCTCCCAGCGCCAAGCGGTCGCGTGCCCATCGTGTGTCGACACTTCCTGCTAGGGAGAGATGGGCACCCCGGTCGACCCACTCATCCAACGCCGCACCAGCCTCGATGCGGAGATCCGGTCCGAACCAGTCTGAGAAGTAGAGGGCGGTGCGCCGGCGCTCCTCTCGGCTCACCTCCGCGCGGGACGTATCGCTTGAACTCGAGAGAACCCGAGCCGCATAGGCCTGTCGCTCCCAGAAACCGTCCACCCGCCAGATCCCGGGCCTGCCTCCGGCCGCCGGAACCGTCAGCGCCAGCGAGATGCGCGGCCGGTCCTTCCACCACCTCCACCCGGCAGTCCACAGCTCCCCATTCCCGGTCGGACTCGCCACGTCGAGGGTGATCTCGCGCCCGGTGAGGGCCTTGATGCCCGCGCTCCCAACATCCCACGGACCATCGAACACGGATGGGCGCTCCAGAAGGGTGACGTTCACCTGAGCGTTTCCTTCCGGCAAGGGCCTCAAGCTCAGCCGGAACTCCGACTGTGCCGGCATTTCGGCCAGACGCCGGTGCGCTTGACGGAAGGCTTGCGGCGTGAGAAGCCGTCCGGGCGGCAAATTGAGCTGGCCGGCCACGGCGGAATAGCGGATGCGCGTCAAGCCATCGACGCGCGTCAAATCGGTCCGCGGTTCGGACAAGTGGTTCCAGGCACGAAGCGCGCCCTCCACATCTCCAGCCAGGAAGCGGCTTCCGGCAAGAAGCCGCCAGGTGTGGGCGTCGCTCGGGTCGAGAGCCAGGGCTCGCTCAGCCAACCGGCTCGCGCTTGCCCAGTCCTCGGCGCGAAATCGTAACCCCGCGCGTTCCCTGAGCGGGGCGGTGGACGCAGGGCACAGTGACTGTGCCGCCAGGAACTTGATCTCCGCTCCCGCGGTGTCGCCCTGTTGTGCCAAGAGGATTCCAGTTTCCACCATGGCGCCACATTCGTCTCGGGCGGCAGGCAATGGGGAGACGGCCGGCGCGGGATCGGGTGCGCCTTGCTCCTTGATTTCGCGCGGAGGAAGAACCACGAGGGCCCATCCTTCACTCCCGGACCAGGCGGTGTCGAACTCGCCTTCACGAATGGCCCGGAACGGCCCCACGTTTGGGTCATGGATGATCACCCACCCGTTGGCCCAGGCCACGAGTACGACGTAGTGATAGGAGCCAGAGCCCGCCCGGATCAGCGCGATGACCGGGCGACCCTGGGCGAGATGGTTCTCAACCTCGGCCGGAGTTCCCGGCAAGGGAAGCGCGGTCCACCCGTAAGCCTCGACGGCCTTCACAAGCGCGCCGGTTCGTATGCCGGCCTGTCCCGGCTCCACTAGTGCAGCGAAGTCCTCGGCCAGAACACCGGTTTTCCCCCAGTAGCGTAGAACCATGGCGAGGGCGGCCCCGCCGCACAGTGCTCCGCTCTGGGGGACATACGGGACGTCGAGAAGCTGCACATTCTCCGGAGCGCTCCTCTCATCCGAGGGCGCTCCGGCGGCTGCGGGGGCGGACCAAGCAAGAGCGGCCGCCGCCACGCAGACGCCAACTGCACGCCACCTTCTCACGGGAAAAGGGCTCAGCGCGTGAGAAGAATGAGGATCAGCAGAATGATGATGAGTGCCGTCGCCGAGATGATGATCGTGTCGTCTCCTCCGGCGAGGGCGGCGTTGACCTCTCTGGCCTGCGCAGCCACCTTCTCGAGTGAAGGTCCCGACAAGACCGCGGCGGCAGCGCTTGCCCGCTCGAGATCCAGGCCGGCAGAGCCGGCGAACTGGCGGACATCCGCCCGCTGCAACATGCACTGAATCGCCTGTCGGTCGGCGTCGGCCTGGCCGATCTGCTGGTCGATCCTGGCCTGGATCTCATTCTCGCCAACCACGTGACGTGGCGGCTCACCGGCCAGGCTGGCTCCCGCCGCGCCGATCGCGATCACGGCCACGGCAAAGACGGCTAGGGCGAATCTCGTGAACCCTGTCATGACATGCTCCTATTCGTTGAGTGGACCGAAGTTTCACCCGAGCGGACTATCTCGGGATGCCTCTGGAGTGTGCGACCCGGTCCGCTTTCGGCCGACACCCCTCCTGTTGATCCGGTTCAACTCATGCAACCAACGTGCCGCTCCGGAACTATCGCGCAACTGCTTGATCAGGCGTTACCTAGCAGCATTATCTGTCTGGATGCGTTCAATCATATTGGTTCGCATCGATCACAATGATGAGACAATACTCCGTGTTTCCTTCGGATCGACGACTCCCCCGCGGACCGCTTCATTACTGTTCCCGATCCCTTCCAACTCCACACGACTGGGCGCTGGAATCTCAGATTTCAGTTGAACCGAGGCAGGACGATCTCCGCATCGCAATGATGTATGGCCCATCGTTTTGATGGGGCGGGCGCGAGTCCTGTTTTGTCAACTGCCTAAATCATAGTCACTTACGCCATCTCAGAGACGGCACGCGAGTTGCTTTGTCAAAGCGCTGTACGGGGAGACAGGAGCAGGGGGGGCCAAGCCTGCGAGTGATAGAAGGCGCGTGCAAACGTATGCACTGGCCTTGTGAACGGTTACAAAAGGAGAATCTCATGCGACGAGTCATCGATGATTGCAGAGGCGCATGTGCGAGGACGAAGTGCGCTCTGCTTCTGTTGGTCATGTTCAGCGTGGTTGGCCTCGCTTCCCAAGCATACGGGGCGGGCAGGCTCGGAAGTTACTTGGCGCTCAAGGGCGGCATCTATTCGCCTAGCGCGTCCTTCAACCTCGACAATGTCGACCTCGATACCACCTTCGAAGGCGACACACAGACAGGATTCGACGGTGAGATCGCAATCGGCCACTACTTCCTTCCCACCCTCGCCATCGAGCTGGGTGCCGGATACTTCAAGGGGAAGGGTTCACTGGTAGGACCGAGTATGGCAACGGATCGTCACAAGGTGGATTTCAACGTCATCCCGATCATCGTGTCCGCCAAGGCTCTCATTCCGGCCGGACCTCTCGATCCATACGGTGAGTTGGGGATCGGCGCCTACTTCACGGAATTCAACGTGAGCGACAATCTCAACACCTTCGATGGAACCACGACCTTCGGGCTTCATACCGGAGCTGGTATGAACATCAATCTCTCGCAGAACGCCTTCCTAGGGGTGGAGGGAAGATATGTATGGGCCAATCCGTCGTTCGGTAACCAGAAGATCAAGCTGAACGATACCGAGTATGCCCTGAACGGATTCAAGCTGAACGGATTCACCACGGCGTTGGTCTTGGGCTTCAGCTTCTGACGCCGGAATACGTCGTAATTGAGGAGGGATCAATGAGACACGTATTGATGTTCGGGAGTCTTCTCTTCGTCGTGGTTGCAGCGGGCTGTGCAAGCAGTCCCGCATTGCGCACGGAGTCGTCCACCTCCGCCATCCGCGCCGCCGAGGAGGTCGGGGCAACCGAGGTTCCTCGCGCCTCGTTCCACTTGCAGCTGGCCAGGGACGAGTTGGCCCGCGCTCAGGAGTTGGCTGATAAGGGTGAGAAGGACAAAGCGGCGTCACTGCTGCTGCGAGCCGAAGCCGACGCCGAGCTGGCCATTCTGCTCTCCAGGGAGCAGGTTGAGAAGTCGGAAGCCGCGCAGGCGATGGAGCGGGTACGCCAGCTCCAGAATGACAACCGATGACCGGTTGGAAGGAGCATCCTATGAAACTGACTGGATCATTGATCTTTGTCGCGTGCGCCGGACTTCTCTTCGGCTGCGCCGGCACCGTCCCGAGTGAACTTACCAACGCCCGCCTCGCCTACCAGCATGCGAGCGCGGGACCCGCGGCGCAAATGGCGCCGGTGGATCTGCACAAGGCGCAGGAGGCGCTCGCCCAGGCCGAGAAGTCCTACACGAAGGACGCCGATTCGTACCATACGCGGGATCTCGCGTATGTGGCGCAACGGAAGGCCGAAATGGCGGATGCGCAGGCGTCCATAGCCCTGGAGCAGGAGAGCAAGGCCCGATCGGATAGGAACTACCAGGTGACGCAGGGCAATATCCTGCAGGAGAGAACAGAGGACCTGAACCAAACGCGCACGGCGCTGGCGGTCTCGGAGCGGAGCGGAGCGGCGACGGCCGAGCAGCTCTCCGCGGAACAGAAGGCCCGTCTCGAGGCCGAGCAGAGGACGACGGAGCAGCGCTTGCTCACGCAGGAGAAGTCGCAGGACTTGAACCAGACACGCACGGCGCTGGCGGTCTCGGAGCGGAGCGGCGCGGCGACGGCCGAGCAGCTCTCCGCGGAACAGAAGGCCCGTATCGAGGCCGAGCAGAGAGCCTCCGAAGCTCAGGCTGCGCTAGTGAAGCTCGCCGCGCTCAAGGAGGACGAACGAGGGATGGTCATCACTCTCTCGGGAAGCGTCCTCTTCCGATCGGACGAGGCGACTCTGATGCCCGGCGCCGCGTCGCGGCTCGATCAGGTCGTCGATGCGCTCTCCACGACGAGCAACCGCAACGTCACGGTGGAGGGGTACACCGACTCGCAGGGGTCCGATGCGTACAACATCGACTTGTCACAGCGCCGGGCGGACGCCGTGCGCGACTACCTCGTGCATCGCGGCTACGACTCCAGCCGCGTTCAGGCCCACGGGATCGGCGAAGGGCGTCCGATCGCAGATAACGCCACCGCCGAAGGACGCGCCAACAACCGCCGCGTAGAGATCGTCCTCGAACGCGAGGCCAAGCAGTAATTCTCGGCGTGTGACCGGCCCAACCGGGGCGGGGGCGAACGATGCGATAGATCCGGCCGAGGCTCGCGTCACCCGTGTGGTGGCGCAGCTTGGCCTGGGCGGCAGTGGAGAACAATCACGGCGCGCACGTTGAAACCGTGAGCGCAGAACGAAGAGGCTATCAATGTCGGAAGCAAACGTCGCGACGACTGGCAAGCCGGGGACCGACCACGGTCTTCAGGGAGACGTGCAGCGCCTCGGCCAGCATGTCGGGCAGCTGCATGAGGATCTCGCAAGGATCGCCAAGGGCGCCGGTGAGGTAGTGCACTCCGGCGTGGCCGCGGCAAAGCAGAGCGGCAAGAACACGTTCGAGACCGCGAAAGACAAGAGCGCACTGGCGGCCGCATCCCTCCGGAACAGCATTTCGAGCCATCCCGGGACGGCTCTGGGCATCGCGGTCGGCGTCGGGATCCTCATCGGACTTGTGGCGCCAGCCATTGCCCGCTCGAGGAGAAGCGCGTCATAAGGAGACTAACGCCCTCAGGTGTGTCGTGGTCTGACAGTCCTCGGAACCCCGGGGAGAAGAGGAGACTTCACGTGAAGACGTTTCGATTCATGCCCAGGGCGCTGGTCTTCCTGCTGGGGATGGCACCGCTACTCGGTTTCAGCATGACGGGGTGCAGCGACAGCAGTACAACGGCGCCACCGGAGGAGTTTGCGCCTCCCACCAATCTGAAGGCGATCAACGCAAACGAGCAGATCGCTGTCCGCTGGGCGTCCAGTCCGGACGAAGGGTTGAGTGAGTTCAAGCGATACAACATCTATCGCGGAACCTCGTCCCTCCTGAATACTGATGCCGGACAGCTCGACCAGCTCGGGTACAGGATTGGCAGTGTCGACGCGGGGGTCGACTCGTTCCGAACGACGGTCGCCAACGGCACCCTGTACTACTTCCATGTTCGTGCCGAGAAGGACAATGGAAACCTGAGCGGACCCAGCAACGAAGTGCAGGCCTCCGGCCGCCCGGAAGGGGCGGGAAGGATCCTGGAGGAGTTCGCCGCCAACGGAGACAGTGGTTTTGACTTCTCCAGCGGTAATACGGTCTCTCTCAATCAGGACAACCCGGATCGCTTCGTTCTCACGGATATCTATCTTGGGACCGGGGCCGTGGATGACGCATCAACGTCGGTGTTGAGCCTCAAGAGCCCGGCACTGTTGGTGCGGCTCAATAGCGAATGGGCGAACCGCAATGCAGGCATCAAGTTCCTGGGAACGGACTGGGAAGTGAACACGACAACGGACGGAGGATTCGCTGCTCAGCTGGACGTTCTTGCGGGGGCAGTCTACGCGATCAGGACGCCGAGTGGGAACTATGCCAAGCTCAAGGTCGAGGCGATGTCGGGCCTCGCGGGCTCCCGGAGCATCACCTTCCGGTACTCCTATCAATCAACGCCGAGCCTGATCCAATTCTGACGCGCCGTATGGAGCGTGAACATCTCGGCGGGCGCATCATTGGTGTTGAAACAGCTGACAGAATGGCGGACCGCCAGATTGTGGCCAGGGTGCGAGAGCGCTTTCTGAAGTAGCGCGTGCCAACAGAAGAGGGGCCGGATGCGGGCGGAATAACACCGCGGACAGATCGGAGGCTTCGATCGTGAGCATCCCGAAAGATCAACAGCGCGCCTTGCTGCTGCGCGTGGCGCGGCAGGAAATGCTCCAGCGCGGACTCGAACCTGACTTTTCGGCCCCGGCGCTGGAGGAAGCGAAGCGTCTCACCGCCCCGAAAGCGCCCTTTGAAGCCGGGGTGCATGATCTGAGGGACCTCGGCTGGTGCTCGATCGACAACGACGACTCGCTTGATCTCGACCAGCTCACCGTGGCCTCGGCGCTCCCGGGGGGCGGCGTGAAAGTGATGGTGGCCGTGGCCGACGTCAGCATCCTGGTGGCATTGGGCTCGGCCGTGGATGGGCACGCCGCTGCCAACACGACCTCGATTTACACGCCGCCCCAGAACTTCCCGATGCTACCCGAGCGGCTGAGTACGGATCTCACCTCGCTAAACCTAGGCGAGGACCGACTGGCCGTGGTCGTCGAGACGGCTGTTGATGGGGATGGCGGGACCGGCGCATCGAGCGTCTACCGTGCGGTCGTGCGCAACCAAGCCAAGCTTACCTATTCGGGTGTGGGCGCGTGGCTCGAGGGAAATGGCGGGATGCCCGCAGCAGTCGGCGCCGTCCCCGGTCTGGCTGACTGCCTCCGCCTTCAGGACCAGGCGGCCCAGCGCTTGAAAACTTATCGTCATGAACATGGGGCGCTGGAGCTCGAGACCATCGAGGTACGGGCCCAGTTCGACGGGGACGCGGTGAGCGGGCTCATGGCCGAGGCTCGCAACCGGGCGAGGGAGATCATCGAGGACTTCATGATCGCTGCCAACGGAGCCATCGCCCGTTTCCTGGAGGGACACGGCTTCCCGGTCATGCGCCGGGTTGTGCGCTCGCCCGAGCGCTGGCAGCGTATTGTTGACATCGCCCTCGAGCACGCAGACCGGCTTCCTGCCGAGCCCGACGCGAAGGCCCTGCACGCTTTCTTGGTCCGGCGCCGCGCGGCGGATCCGCTGCGTTTCCCCGACCTCTCACTCTCGGTCATCAAGCTGCTTGGCCGGGGCGAGTACGTGGCCAGTTTCCCGGGCGCGGATGTGACCGGTCACTTCGGTCTCGCGGTGAGCGACTACACCCACTCGACCGCCCCCAACCGGCGGTACCCGGATCTCATCACGCAAAGACTGCTCAAGGCGGCACTGGCGGGGCAACCGGCCCCGTACGGACGTGAGCAACTGGAGACGCTAGCCTCCCACTGCACCCGGAAGGAAGACGATGTCCAGAAGGTGGAACGCTTGATGCGCAAGGCAGCGGCGGCCTGCCTGCTCGACGGCCAGATCGGGCGCGAGTTCGACGGCATCGTCACCGGCGCCTCTCCCAAGGGGACGTGGGCGCGCATCTTCGACCCGCCGGTTGAGGGCCGCATCACCGAAGGATCGCAGGGGCTCGACGTCGGGGATCGGGTGCGGGTGAAGCTCATCCACACCGACCCGGAGCGCGGCTTCATCGATTTCGCCCGCGCCGGCCGCCGCGAGACCCGCCACCGCCGCTGAGCGAATCCGTACCATCCGGCCGGCCTCGGTACGACCGAACCGCGCGAAGACCCCACTGCGCTCGTTATGGGCCTGGCGTGGGTATTCTCACCTCGACGGAGTGTTCCTGTCGGTCATCGACGAGGGGAATGCCGTCGTCAAGGCGCTCGACGCCATCCACGGTCACACTCGTCCCGCCCTTGCCCACGGGCATTTGTAGGATACTGATGTGGTAGACGGTCTCCCGATACCGGTAGTGCACCTTGAACGCCTTCCAATCCGCAGGGAGGCACGGCGCGAATCGTAGCCTATCCACTTCCAGCTTGAGCCCCAGGAGGGACTCCACAATCAGCCGGTACATCCAGCCGGCCGAGCCCGTGTACCACGTCCATCCGCCACGACCGGTGTGCGGCGGGTAGGCACAGACGTCGGCTGCGACCACGTACGGTTCCACCCTGTAGATCGCCATCCCCTCCGGAGATCTGGCATGGTTCACGGGGTTGATCATGGCGAACATCTCCCATGCGCGCCGACTGTCCCCCAACGCAGCGAACGCCATCGCCGCCCAGATCGCCCCATGG
>CAZNRY010000142.1:0-10799 GCA_964575675.1 uncultured bacterium | reverse complement strand
AACGGCGACGAACCATCCCCGAAGACCACGCGGTCCCGCCGCACGCTGGAGCAAAGCCCCCAGAACCCCGTACTCGGCCACGTGCGCCAGTTTGTCCGCTCCGGTCCACGATGCGGGCGGCGCGAGACGCGGAACCGACGATACTGCCAAGATCAGCAAGACGTAGGCCGCAACCGGGCCCCATCGCCGCCCCCAATCGGACCACCGTCCGGACCGCCCCCTCCAGATGCTTCGATCGGGGTTCAGATGCGTAACTTCTCCTCTTCCCGATGGATGATCTCCACGACCTCCTCGGGCTTCTGCGCGGCGAGAAGCGCCTTCTGCAAGTCGCCTGTGTACAGAAGTCGCGAGATCCGCGCCAGGATCCGGATGAATCCCCCCCTCTCCTCGGGGCCGATGATCATGAAGACGAGCCGAACCGGCTTGCCGTCGAGCGACTCGAAGGGAAGGTCGTCGCGAACCCTGATGAAGCTCACCGCCAACTCCGACACGCCCGGGCTCTGCGCGTGCGGGATGGCGACCCCGCCACCGATTCCCGTGCTCATCACCCGCTCGCGCTCGAGCAAAGCCGCGGTCACCGCCTCCGGATCGCTCAGGAGTCCGGTCGCGTTGAGCATCCCGATCGCCTTGCGGATCAGCTCCTCTTTCGATTCGACGACCAGGTCTAGGTGGATCGAGCCGGGTCGGAGCAGTTGGAATAGGCTCATCTGTACAGCTGTTCTGTTCTCCGGGTTGCGGCCACTCGGCCTCGGAGGAGACGAACCCCCGGGGGCAAAATCGCAGCGAACGGTAGCACGGGTGACTGGACTGTCAAGGTGGAACCGGGGACCGTCAGTCGCTCTTGCCGGGGTCGAGCCCGATGCGATAGCGGGCGATCTTGCCCTTGAGCCCCTTGCGGGAGAGACCCAACTGCTGGGCTGCGCGGCTCTTGTTGCCCCCGCACGCCTCCATGGCGCTCTCGATCGCGCGGATCTCGAATTGTTCGATCTTGCGTCGCAGGTCGTCGCTCGGCTCCTCGAGCGCATCCTCCTGCTCCTCGAACACTTCTCTGGGGAGAAGCTCCGGGGAGAGCAGAACGTCATCGTCCGCAAGGGTCACCGCACGCCGTATCGCCTTCTCCAACTCGCGAACGTTTCCCGGCCAATCGTGGGCGAGCAGGGCGCGACGGAAGGCGCCGGTCATCCCGCGGATCCTGCGGCCGATCTGACCCGCGTACATCTCGACAAAGCAGCCGGCCAGCAGGAGGATGTCCTCCCTGCGCTCCCGCAGTGTCGGCACTTCGATCGAGATGTCGTTCAGTCGATAGTAGAGGTCTTTCAGGAACAGCCCTTCGGACACCTCGCTCCGAAGATCCGGACTGCTCGTCGCGCAGACGATTCGCACGTCGAGGCGCAGGTAACTCGTGGAGCCAACCGGGCGGATCTCGCCCGAGTCGAGCAGGTGCAAGAACCGGCGCTGCACGTTGAGTCCCGTCTTGTCGATCTCATCGAGAAAGACGGTCCCGCCGGCAGCCTCGGCCAGAAGACCGGTTCGATCTTGAACCGCTCCCGTGAACGCGCCCTTGCGGTAGCCGAACAGTTCGGCCTCCAGGAGGGTCTCGGGCAGCGCCGCGCAATCGACGGTGACGAACGGTCGATTCCTCCGTCCGCCCGCCCGATGGATCGCGTGCGCGAGGAGCTTCTTGCCGGTTCCCGTTTCTCCCTGCAAGAGGACGGAGAGGCCGGTATCGCCGATCCGCCGGATGAGATCGAGGATCTTCAGCATCTTCGGATCCTGGGTGATCACGTCGGCCAGGGCGATCCCGTCGCTCAGGTGCGTCGATTCACTCTCGGGCGCCTCGAGATCTAGAGCGCGCGTGATCTCGGCCGCCAGGACCATCGCGTAGTTTCGTTCGGCCCTGCCGAGCGGGGCGCGGCCACTCCCCGGGTTGCGTTCGAGATAAAGCAAGTGCCGGCGGCCGCGCAGCAGCATCGGGATCGTGAGCCGGCTGCCCGCTTCTCCGCGGCCCGCAGAGCCGAGATCGAGCTTCAACCGCGGTTCTGCGAGCGCTCCTTCGTCGATACCGAGAGAGCGCGCGTCGAGGCTCTTCTTCTGGCCTGCGTGCTCGAAGCCCGACGAGTCGATGATCTCGATAGACTTGCCCGCGACCCGGGCCATGAGGGCTCCGTCCACTTCGAGCGCATCCCGAAGGAGCGCCAGGATCTCGCGGAGCCTCGCCCATGCGCTGCCGGGCGAGGCGAGGATTTCCTCTAGCCTCTCGTGGACCTGCAACCCGTCGAGGACACCCTCGGGATCGACGGTGTCGAGCTCGCGAAGGGTCGCCGTGATCGAATTGAGCTCGCGCGAGAGCGCCTGGAACGGCTCCTCTCCCTCGTGGCGCGCCCGGAGGGCGTCGATCCCGACCAAGGCCTCCTCGCGCCGCCCCAGTTGCACCAGGCAGCCTATTCGCGAAGCCTCGGCAAGAGACTCCGCCTTCGGAAGATCGATGCGCCGGTAGATCTCGGCCGCCTGACGGAAAAGATCGAGCGCGGCGGCGGGATTGCCGGAAACAGAGAGGGCGATCGTCCCTTGCACCTTCAGCGTGGCCGCGAGGGAAGGCCACTCGCCCCGAGCCCGATGCCGCCCGGCCAGGCCGGCCAGCGTCGTCTCCGCTTCACCGAGACGGCCGGATCTCGCCCACGCCGAGGCCAATCGCAGGAGCGCCCGCTCCTCCTGGGCACGATCGCGGTCGCTGCGCGAGAGGTCCAACGCCGCATCCGCAGCCGAGCCGGCCTCAGCCCAGAGCGATCGAGCGGCCGCCATGTCGGCGTCGAGCAGGAGGACCTCGACCTTGAGATCGCCGCGAGGAGCCATCGCTTCCACCCGCATGCGCAACTCAGCCGAGACGCTCTGGGCGCGATCGAAAGAACCTTCGTCAAGGTCGAGCCGCGCCTCCTCGAGCAGGAGCAGACAATGCTCCCGCTCGGGTAGGATCAAGGGATATTCGCTGCGGGAGACGGCGAGGATCTTCCTTGTCCTTGCGGTCATGAGCTCGGCCCGGTCGATTCGGGCAAGCCCAAGACGGGCCCTGAGCACACGGACAGGGTCCGCCATCTCGATCGCCAGTTTCAGTCCCCTCTCGAGGTATGTCCGCGCCTCGCGATAGCGGCCGGTCTTGCCGAGCACGATCCCCAGGTTTTGCGCCGCACCCGCAACGAGACCGTACTCGCCGCGCGTCGTCCCGAGGTAATAGGCGACGTGGTAGTGCTCCGCGGAACGATCCCAGTCGCAACGGAGCTTGTGGAGGTTGCCGAGATTCACATACGACCCGGCGAGATGCCCCAGGTCACCCTTCTTTCGGTAGATCTCGAGCGCCCGCTCCCAGTGCTCGCGGGCGGACTCCGGCTCGCCGCTGCGGAAGGCCACAGCCCCGAGGAGGTTCATGGCCATCCCAGCTTCCTCGAGTTCCGACCCTTCCCCCAATGCCTCGAGAATCGCCGCGGCGTCGGTCCGTGCGCCGGGGAGATTCCCGAGCTCGAGCGCGGCGGTTCCTGCGACGATGAGGCAGCGAGCGCGCTCGACCGCGGGGACATCCAGCGGCGCCGCATCCAGCGCGGCGCGCGCCGTCATTCTCGCCTCCTCCCTCCGTCCCAACCTCAGGAGACAGAGAGCGGTGCGCCGTTCTAGAGCAAAATGCTCTCCCGGTGCGATCGCATCGATTTGGTTGCGCGCGCTGCGGAGACGATCGAGGGCTTGGGCATGCGCATCCAGTTCGATGTCGAGATCGACGACCGCAAGAAGCCGCTCGACCTCGGAATCGACCCGGGGCATGTGAGCCTTTGAACCGGACCTCTCGGTCCGCTCCTCTTCCCGCCCGCTCATAGCCGGCCTAGCTTCGCCGAGTGCCGGTTACCGGACCACGCCTGCCCAAAAGAGCAGGGCCCTGATCTCGGCGAGAGCGGTCGAGAGTCTCGAGGGAACGGTCTGCGGTGACCTGACCGCGCCGGTCACAACGATCGGTTCGCCAGGAGTCACGATGAAGATCACGACCTCGTCCGGATCGCCGCCGTCGGTCGGATCTCCGCCGCCACCCTGGGTGGGCGGGTCCACGACACTGAACGGAGCAGGGTTCGGTCCCCCATCGATCGGGAGGACGGAAGCGGCTCCGCGCATCGGGCTGATGCCCAGGAGACTCAAAACAAGGAGCGCGACTCCCAGGATCCAACGATAGTTACGAGGGTTCATACCTCACCTCGGCATTCGAAATTACCCCGGTCAGGGCGCAGAACGCGCCCCAATCCGACCTAAACCTATACCCCCCATTGGGGTCTGTCAACGCAACATTGCGCCCCCCGCTCCGGCCTGAAACATGGTAGAATCCACGTAGACGATTCCGCGCGCCCTCGGATTCAGTCGAGATGTCCGATCTGTCATGCCGGTAACTGATTTAGTGTTAATCACATAGACCGGAATCGGGCATCAACCACCATGGGGCGCCTTTTGAAGCGAATACCCGTCGGTTACGTCGAACTTCTGCGCGACCTCCTCCCGCGCCGGATCCTTGACCGGGAGGCGCTCGCCATCATCTCGCGAGTCCTCACCGAGGGATCGGCCTCGGACATCCGCGAGGCGGCCCAGAAGGTCGTCCGCTCGTTGATCGAATCGGGGCGCCTGGAGGTCCTCGAACGCATCCCCGAGGACGCCGGGGTTCGGCTCCGCCTCCGCGAACCCTCGAGCCGCCTCCGCTTCGCCATACGGATCGACGAGGCTCCGGCGGTCGAGAGCCTTGAGGTGATCCCGCTTCCCCTTGATCCGAACCCGGTAGCGAGTCTCAAGGCCTCCGTGGTCCGGCAGCTGCTTGCCGAGCAGGGGGCGCTGATCCGCAGCGACCGCGTGGCCGGTCCGCGCGAGATCATCCAGAGGGCCGAGCAGATCCTCCGCGACTCCCTGGAGATCGAGCAGGTAACCTTTCTGCCGATCGATCACCCGCCGGGCGAGTTCTGGGGCAGTTTCCAGGCCTCGCAGCTCGCTGTCCCGGAAGCGCGGCTCCGCGAACTCGCCCGCTCCCGCAGCTACCTTCTCCACGTTCGCGACTTCTCGCGACTTGACCCCCTCTTCGGCGCTTTGTCCCGATCGGGGAGCGCCCTGTTCCTTGGTATCGGAGATGAGACGGGCGGATGGCGGGCGGTGATCGAGGTTCGCGATTCACGCGAGGGGTTCTTCACGGAGGAACGGATCGGCCTCGCCGTTCTCTTGAGCCAGCATTTCCAGGCCCTCCTGGCGAGTTCGGTCCGGCTGCAATCGCTGATCTTCCTCGACTTCTTGACCAGCCTCTACAATCGTCCCTATTTCGAAGATCAGCTTGAAAAGCATGTTTCGATCGCGGAGCGCCGCAAGCAGAGCCTCGCCCTGTGCATCGTCGACATCGACGGCTTCAAGAACTTCAACACCCTCTACGGATACGATGGCGGCGACAGGGTCCTCGTCACGGTCGGGTGCATTCTGAAGGGAGCGCTTCGCACGAGCGATACCCTTGCGCGCTACGGCGGGGAAGAGTTCGCGGCACTCCTCGTGCCGCCGGTCACGCCCGAGCGGGCCCGCGGCATCGCGGAGCGGTTGCGCGCCGCCGTCGAGGCCGAACCGTTCCAGGTCCAGAGCATGAGCGGCGGGTACGTGCCCGAGCGGATCACCGTCTCGGTCGGCGGGGCCCTCTTCCCCGACGATGCATCGACGGCGCGCGAGCTCTGGATCGCGGCGAACCGGATGCTCCTCGATGCGAAGCAGCAAGGAAAGAACCGCGTGCGGTTCGTCGGCGACTAGCGGACGCGGGCCATCTTTTCGATTCGCTCCAAGCGTCCCTGGGACCCCGCCACGCTCATCTTGTAGAAGTAGAGACCATTTGCCACCCGATCGCCGTCCTCATCGAGTCCGTTCCACAGAATCGGCTGATCGGCGAGGGTTTGCGGCGAGGGAAGGTCGAGCAGGGTCCGGATGAGCCGGCCGCTCGACGTGTAGATCTTGATCGAAACCTCCTCCGCGGGCGCGCCGAGACTGTAGAAGATCCATGTCTCCTTCCCGAACGGATTCGGGACATTGTAGAGCGCTTCGATCGCATAGAGGGGCTCGGTCTGGATCGTCATCGGAGGCTGCGGGAAGTCCCTCGCTCCCCCGTCGGGCTGCTCGATGCGGACGGCGATCGTCCGGCTCTCCGAGCTCGAGACATCTTCACGAACGGTCAACGTCCACCCGCGGGCTTCTTCGGCGCCCGGGGTCCGCGTCGTGTGGAAGCGCGCAGGAAGCCCGTCCACGAGGAACTGGAGGCTGTCCCCTCCCACGGGGCGAGGCAGCGACACGACCGCCCGCAGCGAGTCCTCGCGCAGCACACGAGCGCCCGATGAGATCGCGGCCCAATCGCGGAGCGGCCGCATGGTCTGGAACTCGACGCCCACCCGCACGGGGAAGGCGGCGGTTGTCACGCGGCCGTTGCCGTCCTCGGCGCGCAAGAGCAGGTCGTAGTCGCGCGGCAGGACCGTGGTGCGATAGGAGGCCGTGAATCCCCGGTCGCCGTCCGCGTCGTAGACCACGTTGATCCGATCGCTTGGCACCGGGCCGTACGCATCATCGATCGCAAGGGAACGCGCCCAAACTTCATCGCGGATATGCGTCACGACGAGAATCGATGACGAATCGGGCGGAAGGGTAAGCGGCCGGCCGCTCTCGACGGGCTCGCCGTTGATCAAGATCGAAAGGCGCGGTGGAGCGGCGTCGAGCACGAGACCTGGGTCGCCGATCAGCGTGTAGGTCTGCGACATGCTCTCGTAGGTCGAGTTCCCCGGCCCCTGCGCGAGAAGGTTCGCTTTGCTCTGCGAGACGATCTCCCCCAGGACCCAGCGCGTGTGCCCCTCGTGCTGCGGCGGGTTCGTGAAGAAAGCGCGGACGACGGCCAGGTTGTATCGGTCCGTCGTGTCGAGCCACTCGTAGCCCACCGAGGCGATCCCGGCGACCCCGGCGCGATCCGAGTAGAGGTTCAGGAGGTTCTCGCAAATACCGTCTCCGCGCGCGTACAGCTTCTCGTCCACGGCGGAGAACTCGGCGAGGTGGCAGCCGTATCCCATGAAAACGAAGGGACGGTCGACGTTGCCGAGCCGCTCGATGTCCACGCGAACGTCCGAATTGTGGCGAAAAACATACTCGTGGGTCATGAGCCGCGCGTTCGCGTGGCCGTTATAGGAGACGAAGAGGTATCCCTGGCTCATCTTTGACAAGAGCAACGGGGAGACGGTCGCGGTGCCGTAGTCACGGCTGGGCCCCCACTCCGCCGATGTGTTCATCACGAGCCGCCCCGCCTGGTCGCGCTGGCAGCGGCCGGTCTCTGGGTTGATCACGCATCGTCCCAGAGAGGGGATCGAATCCATGTACTGTGCGACGAAGAAGGAATCGGCCTCCAGATCGGCGAGCCTGCCGTCCCTGCGAATCACATCACGCGATCTGCGGGCCGACTCGGCGAATATCCCCTCGGATCCCGGCTTGTACGCATAGGTCTCGCTGAATGTGATCGCCGAGCTCCAGGCATCGTCGCTCACGAAGAGGACGCGGTTGCGCCATCCTTGGTCCGGCTGGAAGTTCTCGTAGGCGAGGATCTTCGTGACGATCAGTTGGAGCTGCGCCGGATCCCCCGCCGAAAAACGTCCGACGTGCATGTCGGGCATGTAATCGAGCGTCTCGCCCGTGCCGGTGAGGTTGTCGACGAACCACTGATCCGAGGCAACGAGCTCGGGCCCCTGCGAGGTGAGGTAGGAGTTCGAGAAGACGGTTTGCGTTGGAACCCAGTTCGGGTCGGACGTCTCGAAGCCATTGTCGAAGCCGTCCGTTGCGTCCCCGACGAGGAGGAGAAACGACGGCGCGGGGTCGCGCGATGCGAAGAGCGCGCGGAGGAAGGAGCGGATCGCGTGCGGCCACCTCCGTCCCCCGGAAAACTCGTCGTAGAGATCCTCGATCGGCGCGACGAGCACACTGTGCCCCTGCGATTCCCGCAGCGCGATCAAGGGTTGGATCGTCTCGATCCACTCCCGCGGGATCACGATCACATAGTCCTGATCCCCAGGAGCGGCGAGATCGGAGGGAGAATCGACGGTGATCTGCTCGCCCAGGGCGAGATCAATCGAACGGACCGCGTCGAGGCGCTCGAAGAGGAACCGCCGGTCGCTCCCGGTCAGATTCCACTGCAGGCGAAGCCGCCCTTGCCCGTACTGCGAGGATGGATCGATCGACAGGACCTTCGGCGCGCGCGGGTCGGTGATCTCGAAGGCGAGCAACTCCGCCGGGTCGGGGGCCGAGGCGAGGTCGTACTCCGTCGGCCCGCTCAGATCGGCCGTCGAGACCTCGACGCGGCCGTCGACGAAGCGGGGGGCGCGGAGGTAGGAGACCTCGACCCAGTGGAGGGCCGCGTACGCAACCGCCGCGTCGGGTGGAATCAGGAGCGCGAAGCGGTTCCCGCGCTCGCGCAGGGGCATCCCGGCCAGATCCGCTTGCCCGGCGACGTAAAGCAGGCTGTCCTGGTACTCGAAGGAGAGGGGTGTGCGGGGAAATCGGACCGTATCGTCTACGGCCGCGCTGCGCGTCAGGTAGAGAAACGCCTTGTGCCGCGTGCTTTCGGGCGGGTGGAGGATCCCCTGGAGGCGTGCGGCCACCTCGATCGGCCCGAGGTAGCCGGGCAGATCGAAGTTGAATCCATAGAACCCCGGATCGAAACCGAGCCAGTATGCGTGCTTCGTCCTGACGCTCGCGACCCCGCGATCGAGGTTCGTCTCTTGATCGATCTGGCGGCCCGGCGCACCCGCGCCCATCTTGGCGTAGATCCCGCCCCAGACGGGCCCGCCCTCCTCCTCGAAATGTGCCCGCCATCGGTAGGATGGAACGGGAGGGAGATTCTCGAGGCCCAACCAGCTCGACGCCGGCTGCATCCGCGGATTCGCCTCACCCGTCCGGAGCCCCAACCAGTAAACGTGCCGCCGACCGTAACGCTTGATGTATGCGGGAGCCTCGGGGAGACGGTCGAAGAGGTGCTGCCCGTAGAAACAGAACGAATCGCCGTCGCTCCAATTCCCGTCGCCGTCGCCGTCCAGTAGCAGGATCGGAACCGCCACCTCCTGGTCGACCGGATTCTCCGCGTCGTTCGGATCGTGGAATCGCTCGAAGAGATAGAGATCGGCGAGCGGCGTCCCCTCGCCCGACCATCCACCGGCCGCCAGGTCCGCGAAGGAGACGATCTTCATCCCGCTCGACTTGACCTCGAGCTTGACGAGATTCTCGGCCGCGACGCGCGCCTTCGGACGGGCGGGACCGACAGGAGCGCGCCGCCACCCCCGAGCCTCCTGATGGTTCAGGACGACGGCATCGTAGGTCCGTTCCCAGGACGATCCGTCGCGCCCCACGGGACGACCCACGGCCCGCTCGCTCCTCGGGACGAAAGAGACCTTGATGCGGACCTTCTGCGCGACTCGGAGCAGCCCGGTCGCAGCGTCCCACCTCGCCGGGCGGACGATGATCGGCACGACGCGCAGGTGCCGGAGCGTGGAGCCGCGTCCGACGATCGCAGATGGCGATGGAGGGTTCCCTCCGCCGTAGGCGGCCGCGTTCTCCACGATCGTCTCCTGATAGACGGGTTCGCCCCCTTCGCGGCCTTCGATCCACTCGGGACGGGGGATCGGTATCGGGCGCACGCCGTCGTAGAGGATCTCGCCGATCGGCGTCCCGTCGACCTGCGGTTCGGTTCCCGGGGGAACGGCGATCCAGAAGCTGAACGATGGAAGCGAGGGTTCTCCCGGCTCGCCGGCCGAGGGGATGTTGCCCACCTTCACGACGTGGTATCCGCCGCGGCCCGGCGCGGGCAGGACCTCAGCCGGGGGCACCTCGGTTTCCGCTTCGAGGCCGGTCTCGTCCGATTGGAGGAGCCGGACTTCCTCGAGCGTCGCGCAGTGTGCGGTTGGAACATCAACGGCGACGATGGCGGCAAAGCTCAGAAGAACCAAAAGCCTGCGGGCGGCGATCATCCCTGAACCTCCCTGCGGCCCAATCGACAGGCGAAGCAGCCGCACCGACCCCTCAGGTATTCCCACGAGTAGATTCCGGTGCTGTGACCATCGCCCCAGACGAAGCCGATCGCGTAGCGGCCGACCGGCGCGGACCGCAACAGATGCGTCGCCTCGGGCGGACGGGGGGCGCGCTGCGATCGATGGTCCCCTCCCTTGCTCTCGTCCCGGCACCCCGCGCAGGGGCAAGCGGCGCGAAGGTCCTCGAAGGCAAAGCGGCTCTGATGGCCGTCATGCCACTCGATCAGGACCCCCTGCTCGCGATCGATCTCGATCTTCGGGACCATCCAACCTCCTCGCAACCGGCGCCGGGACTTCAGTCCATCGGGCCTTTCGCCCTCTTCTGGAACTGGGCCGGGTCGATCGGCATCGCCGCGATCGCGGCGGGGTCGGTCCAGATCTTGAACTCGGGCCGGACCTTTCGCAAAAGCTCGGCGACGGCGGCCTTCTCGCGCTGGAGGATCAGCCCGCGACGCAGGCCGGCCCTCACGTCATCGAGGGTCTGGACGTGCGCCGGCGAGATGTCTTCCACCCGGAATACGCTGTAGCCCCCCTGATCGGCGATTGGCCCGCTGACCTCGCCCTTCTTCAACCCGAAGAGGGTCATGTCGATCCCGGGGAGCTGCCCGAAGACGCTCCAACCGGCCGTCGTGTCCGGGGTGACCATGAAGTTGAGATCCGGCCGGCCGATCTCCCGCACGATGCTCGACGGGACGAGTCCCTTCCGGA
>CAZNRY010000141.1:3806-10816 GCA_964575675.1 uncultured bacterium | reverse complement strand
AAGGCGCGGACATCGCAGGCATACGCCGAGTTCAATGAGGGCATCAAAGGGCTGCGGGATCAGTACGGCGTAGCCCCCCAGATGGTGGACCTGTTTCTGATCGAGGCGCACGAAGGGCAGGCGACCGGAACGGTTACGCCCCCGATCGAACCGGTTCCGGACGGGACGTTCAAGTTCCCCGGCTTCACGGACGACACTTTCCGTTTCCTGGGGGAGCTTGCCAAGAACAACAGCTTCTCCTGGTTCAGCAAGAATCGTCAGCGATTCGCGGACTCCGTGCGCAGACCACTTCAGAACCTGGTCGACGATGTCGGTGCTCGTCTGGCCCCGCGGGCAACAGGGGATCTGGAGTTCGCCCCCAAGTTCCCCGAGACACTGTCGAGCATCCGCAAGAACGTGTGGTCCAAACAGGACGTCGGCGGATATTGGCCCCATTACTGGGCGGCCTTTCATCGCAAGAGCACGAAGAAGACAGGGGACTTCCAACTCTTTGTTTACTTGAGGGGAGATGACCTGACCTACGGAATGTCGTTCGGTTCGGCCACGGAGGAGGACATCGCCCGCTTCAAGCAACGATCGGCCGCGGCGGCCGACCTGGTA
The DNA here is from genome assembly GCA_964575675.1 of uncultured bacterium. Lineage (GTDB taxonomy): Bacteria > Eisenbacteria > RBG-16-71-46 > CAIMUX01 > VGJL01 > CAZNRY01. Next base: position 10,216 of record CAZNRY010000141.1, on the reverse strand, counting down.
AAGGAGCAGATCGTCGCAATCCAAGAAGCGGGGCTCCTCTTTGGCGTACAGGTGAACAGCGGGTACAGGTCGGTGCTTGTCCGTGGGCACGAGGATCTTGCCAAGATTGTCGATTCCAAGGACCGATTCGAGATCTATCGGCAGTATCCCGCCGAGGCTCCGGAACTTCGCGACGCTGGGCTTGTGGAGTTGATCGTCGACGCCTTCAGCGTGTTGATGCCCGTCTACTTGTTGGCCGTGGCGGAGAATCCTGCAGAAGCAATCGCAGCCTATCTCGGCGGTGAGGAGCCCGAGCCGGACGACGAGACATACACGATGGACTGGCTCACCGATGGCACGCTCTACGACGCGGACTTCTTCGACCGAATCAAGGAGTTGCTCGAAGAGAAGCCGCAGGTGGTCTTCTCCGGGCCGCCGGGGACCGGCAAGACCTACGTTGCCGAGAAGTTCGCCCGCTGGCTGACGAAGCACGAGGATCGCGTGGAGACGGTGCAGTTTCACCCGTCCTATGGTTACGAGGACTTCATCGAGGGGCTCCGACCTGTCGCACGGGACGGGGCCGTTCACTACGAGGTTGTCCCGGGGGTCTTCCGCCGGCTTTGCGAGCGGGCGCGAAGGAGTCCGGAGCACAAGTTCGCGCTGATCGTGGATGAGATGAACCGTGGCAATCTGCCGCGCATCTTCGGCGAGCTGTTGCTTCTTCTCGAGCGTCGCGGCCAGCGAGTGCGACTTCCATATTCCCAGGACGAGTTCATGGTTCCGCCGAACCTGTATCTCATCGGAACGATGAACACGGCCGACCACTCCATCGCCCTTGTCGACTTTGCACTGCGTCGCAGGTTCCATTTCGTTGACTTCCAGCCCGACTCGGAGATCCTCCGCCGCTGGCTCGACGAGAACTGCGAGGACATGGCGTGGGTGGCCAGGTTCATGACCCTCGTCAATGACGCCCTTCGCGAGCGGAACGTCGATCCACAGTGGTCCATCGGCCACACGCATTTCATGCAGCCGCAGCTTGACGAGGATCGACTGGAACGCATCTGGGACCACTCGATACGACCGACACTCGACGAGTACTTCTACGGCGACCCAAAGAGCCTCAAGTACTTCGACTGCGCGGCCTTGATGGAGAAGGCCAGGCAGTTGGAGGCCGCGGAGGCAGAGGAGGACGACGACCTCGGGGAATTGCAGGGAAGTGACACTGCTCCGCCTGCGTGAGTTCGAAGAGGGTGAAACCGCCCTCTCAGATGCTCAGGTTGTGACCCTGCGCGACTCGTTCGCGCACGCGATCGAGATCTGGCCCGCGGGGCACGGGCGGTACCGTGTCCGGGCTCGACACTTCGTGGGAGTCATTGCGCTGGAGGGCCTCGAGATCAGGATCAACCCGAAGGTCCACATCGGCAGCCTCTTCTACATGCTGGGTTACTCCCACGGACTAGCGAATCTTTGGAAGAACGTAGCCGGATACGAGAAGTCCGACCAGATTTGGGAGTTTCTGCTTCTTCTCTTCGCCAGAGGGACAGAGGAGCTTCTGCAACGCGGGGTCAGACAGGGCTACATCGAGGATCACGATCGGCTCAAGGCCCTGCGCGGTCGGTTCCTGTTTCAGGAGCATATTCGCCGGCCGCCCGGACGAGAGCTTCTCATTCCCTGCCGGTTCGAGGATTTCACCGCCGACCTCCCCCACAATCAGGTCATCCGGTACACACTGGAGAAGATCGGTTGGGTCCGGGACCCTTTCCTGCGTCACAGACTGAGAAGGCTAAGGAAGGAGTTCTCGTTCGCCGCTCTCAGGCATTTCAGCCCAACTGACATCGGTGCCTTTGAGTACGATCGTCTTTCTACCCACTACGAGCCGATCCACGTCTTGTGTCGGATTCTCCTTGAATGTCGGGGCTTGGATCAGCCAAGTGGGTCCTACCCGCTCGGAACGTATCTGGTCGACATGAACCTGCTATTCGAGCGGTTCATTGCCGCTTGGTTCAGGGAGAACCTTCCCTCGCCGTGGTCCCTCCGGGCGCAGGAGCCCAAACACCTGGATCTCGGCAACAGGGTCAGAATGCGGCTGGACCTCTGCCTCGAAAAGCATGACGAGATCTGCCTGGTGGCTGACACCAAGTACAAGCGGACCCACGACGAGGTGGAAGACGCCGACGACGTGATAACCGTTCTCGACGGGCCTGCGTCGAGGGTGCGGGTTGCACCGAACGATCTCTACCAGGTCCTTGCGTACTGCCGGGCACTGGAGATCTGGAGCGGGGTGCTTCTCTATCCGGATTGGGTCGGACCGCCCGTTCGGTTCCGGATTCGAGACGATGCGAACGAGATCGTCGCGGATGGCGTGGATCTGGGGATGCCTCCTGAGGATGTGGAGCTTGCCATGGGCGGGTTGATGCGGCGGCTGCTCTCGGCGGGCGCCAGGGCGGCGTGAGGTGTTGGCGGTGGGGTTGGCGCCACGTGTTCAGCCCAACGGATCGGATCTCGACTTTCGTGCAGCCGTGTAACTAATGAATCAGTCATACTATACAGGCAATTTCGACAATCTGACCACTTGGTGGTCGAATTGTGGCCGTGGTTCCATTGCGCTCGCCCGGAGATTCACGAACAGGAAGCGTACTTGACACAAATCCGCGAATTCTGTAAAAGGCAATTGCATGATTGCTAGATCATTCTGGATCAACAAGATACACCGCTCCTGGGAGAGGGCGAGGATCGTCTGGCTCACGGGGGTCCGCCGCGTCGGGAAGACAACCCTGGTGGGGGGCATCTCGGACGCCGTCTATATCAACTGCGATCTGCCCGGTGCTGCCAGGGAGCTGCGGGATCCCGAGCGATTCCTCCGTTCACTGTCGGCCTCGATCCTGATCCTGGACGAAGTGCATCAGCTACCGGATCCGAGTCGCGTGCTGAAGATTGCGGCGGATGCGTTCCCGAAGCTCAGAGTCATCGCCACCGGATCGTCGACACTGGCGGCGACCACGAAGTTCCGTGATAGCTTGGCCGGGCGCAAGCGGAGTGTCCTGCTGCTCCCAGTCCTTTATCGCGAGCGGCGCGTCTTCGGGGTTGCGGACATCAAGCTGCGTCTGCTCCGAGGCGGACTTCCCGAACCCCTTCTGAACGCAGCACCCGATCCCGGCTACTACTCCGAATGGCTTGACTCCTTCTACGCCCGGGATGTCCAGGAGCTCTTCCGGATCGGAAAGCGGAGCGCCTTCCTCGCTCTCATCGAGCTTCTCCTGCGCCAGAGCGGGGGCGTGCTCCAAGTCACCAACCTTGCCCGGCTGGCAGGCATCTCTCGGCCAACCGCGGCGGGGTACCTCGATGCTCTGGACGTGACGCATGTTCTCCGCCCGATCCGCCCTTATCATGCCGGCGGGCGACAGGAAGTACTCCGTCGACCCAAGGCGTACGCGTTCGACACGGGCTTCGTCGCCCATGCGCACGGATGGAACGAGCTGCACCCATCCGAGTGCGGCGTGCTGTGGGAGCACATGGTCTTGGACGCGCTCTGTTCAGAGCTCGAACCGGGACAGGTCCGGTACTGGCGCGATCGGGCGGGACACGAGGTCGATTTCGTTGTTCCGCGGGGCAGAAACCGGTGTGACGCGATCGAGTGCAAGTGGAGTCCAAGCGACTTCGACACGAAGCCGCTTCATGCGTTTCGCGCGGTTCATCCGCATGGCCGGAACTACCTGGTCGTTCCGGAGGTCGAGCGTCCCTATCCACAGATGTCAGGTGATCTCGAGGTTCTCGTCTGCGATCCGGAGCAGCTCCTCGAACACCTGGTCCCTGCTGAGTGTCCGCCGGTGTCGGACGGATGATGCCATGTCCCTAAACCCCACCGCCTACACCGAGAAAGTCATCAGCGACTTCCTGCGCTATGAGCTGACCGCCTACCCGTTCGCCGATCCAAGTCTCTACGCGCAGATGCGCAGCCTGCTCTCCTTGGAGGAGACGCGGCGCACGCCGCTCGTTCAGGGACCATACATCAGCGTCTCGCGAGCGTTCCGCATCGGGGCGCCGATCGAGGAGCTGGCGCGCGAAGGGATCCTCCACCCACTTCTCACGAGCATCGCGCCGTATCCTCGCCTCTACGGTCACCAAGAGAAGGCGATTCGTTCGATAGCTGGCGGCAACACGACGCTCGTCTCGACCGGAACCGGATCGGGCAAAACCGAGTGTTTCCTCTATCCCATTGTCAGCCGATGCCTCTCCCTCCGCGATCAGAAGGCGCCCGCGGGCATTGCGGCCGTCCTGATCTACCCGATGAACGCCCTCGCGGAGGATCAACTCGGCCGCCTTCGCGAACTACTGGCCGGAACGGGCGTCACCTTTGGTATGTACGTCGGCAAGACGCCCGAGAAGAAGGCCGACATCACGGGGCAGAGATTGCGGCCGGGCGCCTCGCGGGCCGACTATGTGCAGGCCATTGAGAGAGCGCGGAGCGAGAAACGGGGGACCGCGGTCCATCCGCCCGAGGAGCGCTGCTCCCGCGAGGAAATGCGCACGGCCGGCCAGCAGCCCCGCATCCTGCTCACGAACGTGAAGCAGCTCGAGCTTCTCCTTACCCGCCAAGCGGACGTGGAACTCTTCGACCATGCCCTCCTCGACTATCTCGTCTTCGACGAGGCGCATACTGCGGCGGGAGTTACGGGTGCGGAGATCGCGTGCCTGATTCGCCGCCTCCGGGCCTATTGCGGTCGGGATCCCAAGGAGACCGTTTGCATCGCGACATCGGCCACCCTCGCGGATCCGGTTCGCGGTCCCGACGCGGCGCGCGACTTTGCCGCCCGGTTCTTCGGCGTCGCCTCTGGCGATGTCGCGCTCGTTGGGGAGGAATACGAGGAGACCATCTGGGCCGAGAAGCGGACTGCGAGCGGTCCCCTGCAGGGCGATCCAAAGATCCACTTGCCCAACATCCTCGAGGCGGTGGAGGCGGGCGATGGCGCGGGTCCGCAGGTTCGCACCGCGATCAGAGCGATGACGGGGATCGCCCTCGACGCGAAGCGCTGGCGCGAGGATCTCTACGACCGATTGGCTTCGAACGAGACGGTAAAACAGATCGCCGACGCCCTTCTTGTTCCGCGGTCCCTCGCCGATCTGCCGACGCTCGTCAGCGAGAAGGCCGGCCGACCGGTGCCGGAGGAGGAGATTCTCGTTTGGCTGACCTTGGGCGCGGCTGCCCGGAATGACGGCCGCCCGTTGCTGCGTCCGATCGTCCATTGTTTCATGCGGGGCGTAGGCGGCGCCGTCGTGAGTTTCCCGCCTGAGCAAAACGGTCCGCTACTTGCCCTCTCCGCCGAGGAGCGCGTCGAGGGGGCGCAGGACGAAGAGCTCGTCGCCCTTTCGGTTCTTACTTGCCAGACCTGTGGGCAGCACTATTTCGTGCACTTCCTCCAGGACTTCGCCTTCACCGGCAAGCAACCCGGCGGTGGAGAGGCTGTGGATGCATCCCTCGTCTGGCGCCGCCTGGATGAGCAGATGGGCGGCTGCCGTGCTGTCCTGGTCGATCGCGTGGTCGGCGCCGACGACGATGACGAACCGAGTTCGCGCACGGTGCCGGTCTACCTCTGCCGTGCCTGCGGGGCTCTTCATCCCGATGCGCCGGCGACATGCCGCGCCTGCGGGCGACCCGGACCGCTCGTCACGATCTTCGTCGTCCGCCAGGATGAGAAGCACCCCGGCTATCTCACCTCGTGTCTCTCTTGCGCCGCTCCCGGGCACTCGTGGGGCGGCGGCTATCGCGAGCCGGCCCGTCCGGTCCGTGCGGTCACAGTGTCGGACGTCCACGTGCTCGCGCAGAACATGCTCCATGCAGCGGATCGGAAGCGCCTGCTCGTCTTTGCCGACAACAGGCAAGAAGCGGCGTTTCAAGCCGGTTGGATGCAGGACCACGCACGCCGCTACCGTCTGCGCGCGCTCATGGCGCGTCGCATCAAGGAGGGACCTGTCTCGGTCGGCGACTTGACCGCCTTCCTCGACGATCTTCTCGACCGGGATGATGAACTCTCGAGCGCTCTCGTCCCCGAGGTCTGGCGCCTGCACCGGAAGGAGGCCGCGGGACAGGTCCATGCCCGCGAGCGACGGCGTTTTCTGAGAATCCAGGTGCTCCGGGAGATTGCGACCGGCGTCAAGCAACGAGTCGGTCTAGAGCCTTGGGGCCGGATGAAGATCGACTATCTCGGACTCGTGCCCGACCTGCCGTTCGTCCAGCGATGGGCGGCGCGCCTCGCCGTCGAACCGGACCGGCTCGTCGAAGGGATCGCAGCCCTCCTCGACAACATGCGTCGCCGGCTCCTTCTTCTCGATCGTGAGGGGATGATCTTCTCGAAGTTCTGGATGGAGGGGGATCCTGAGATCCAGTATGGGTTCCTTCCCCTGATGAAGGGCGTGCCTGCGGGTCTCAAGCT
>CAZNRY010000141.1:0-3706 GCA_964575675.1 uncultured bacterium | reverse complement strand
GGAGGAGCGGGAGTTCCTGGAGCGATCCTTCAAGGGCGAGGGAGATCGAATCAACACGCTCGTCTGCACTCCGACCCTCGAGCTGGGCGTGGACATCGGATCGCTCGACGTTGTCCTCATGCGAAACGTCCCGCCGTTGCCATCGAACTACTGGCAGAGAGCTGGGCGAGCTGGGCGCCGCAACCGGATGGCAGTGATCCTGACCTATGCCCGTCCCGTATCGCATGACCGCGCCTACTTCGCCGATCCGATGAAGATGCTCTCCGGCCTCGTGGAGCCGCCTCGATTCAACCTCCGCAACGACGTCATGGTCGAGCAACACGTCCATGCCGTCGTTCTGACGCGTTTGTGGCAGCTTGCCCGCGGAGTCGATGCCGTCGCCTCTGTCCTCCGCGCGATGTTCCCGGGGCAGATCAGCACCTACCTGTTCGAGGATGGGAACATTCGCTTGGAGCCTTTCGATGTCGGGCCGCTCCAAGAGTTGATCCACGCGCACGAGGCGGATCTGACCGATCACGTCCGCGAGGTCTTTGGGCAGGGATGGCCCGCCGAGGACGCGGAGGTCGTGAGTCCCGAGCGGCTGGCCGCGTTGGTCACGGCCACCCCGGATCGCTTTGCCGAGGTATTACGCGGACTGCACCGGCGTCTGCACTGGGCGCTGGAGCAGATGGAGCGGCTTGACGCGCTCCGTCGGCAGAAGGGGACCCTCGATCCGGACGAGGACGCCCTTCGCGCGCGCTGCGATCGCCTCGTCAAGAAGCTGAAGGGCATTCGACGGCGGGATCGAACGGAGGCCGAGGGATACGACGACACGAACACCTACGGCGTCCTCGCGGCCGAGGGGTTCCTGCCTGGGTACGGACTCGAGACCGGGGCCGTCATCGGGACGGCGCGGGTCCCTCGCGAGCTGACGGCGACGCGCGACTTCGATCTCCCGCGCCCGCCGGCCGTGGCGCTGCGGGAGTACGTCCCCGGGAATCTGATCTATGCGAACGGACACCGATTCGTCGCGAGGTACTACCACCTCGACTCACTGGTCGAACCGCTCCAGTTCCAGGTTGATCCGGCGAACGAGGCGGTCATTGAGATCGGCACGAGCAGGCCAGCCACCGCCATCGGTCTGGGCGCGGTCGGGTTGCGTGCGATTCCGATTTGCGACGTTGATCTGATCCATTCATCGCACATCAGTGACGAGGAAGAGTTCCGCTTTCAACTCCAGGTGGCCGTCTACGGGTACGAGCAAGGGCGCCACGGCGAGGGATCCATGTATGCCTGGGGTCCGCGGAAGCTCACATTCCGGCGAAACGTCCACCTGCGGATGGTCAATGTTGGAGCCTCTCGGCTCGTGCCGACCGGGGCTCTTGGGTACCCGGTGTGCGTGGTTTGCGGGCAAAGCCGCTCGCCGTTCTCGAGCCAGGCCGAGCGGGATAAGTTCGCGGCAGACCACCGCGAGCGGTGCGGGAAGGCCGTCGAGCCGACGGGTTTCTATGCCGACACGGTCGCCGACGCGCTGACGTTGCAGGGCTGTGCGAATCGGGAGGAGGCGTACTCGATTCTCGAGGCGTTGCGTGTGGGCGCGGAGCAGGTGCTCGACATGGATCGAGAGGATCTGCACGTTCTCGTCGTCGGCTCGGCCGGCGCGGAGGAAGTCGACGGACTCCTCTACGATCCTCTCCCCGGCGGATCGGGCCTGCTCCAACAGATCCTTGCGCGCTGGGACGATGTGGTCGCAGCCGCGTCCAAAGCTGTCGCCGAGTGCCCGAGCGGATGTCTGCGATCGTGCGTCGACTGTCTCCAGACCTTCCGGAATGCCTACTACCACCGGCATCTCGATCGTCATGTGTTGGGTAGCCGCATGGCCGATTGGGGAACGAAGATCGCGTTCGAGCACGAAATCCCCGCGCGGATGCCTGACGTCGCGCCACGGGGGCGGGAGGTGCCGGCCAGTGTGGCGGAGCATCGTCTGCGATACATGCTCAAGCGCGCCGGATTCCCCGAGCCTCGGTGGCAGCATCAGATTCTGCTTGGCCTACCCCTCGGCTCAACGACCCCCGATTGCTTCTTCCCGGGTGAGGACCCCGAGGATCCGGGAGTTTGCATCTACCTTGACGGTCTCAGCCAGCACATCCATGGCAACCCGGTAACGGCGGCAAAGGACCGGCAGATTCGCGGGGAACTGCGCTCCCGCGGGTACATGGTCTTCGAGATCGCGGCGACCGAGCTAGCCGACGCAGGGGCCATGACCCGCCACTTCTATCGATTGGCGCAGATTCTGATGGGAAAGGACGAGGCGCGGGGGATACGGGAGCGGGAGGATTGGTTTGCGGCGGGGGAGGTGGACGGGGAGAACGGCACGCGGAACTGAGCGTTCGGGACGAAGAGGCGATCTGGCCATTGTGGAGCTGGATCGTGTCATGACGCCTCGCGAGGTCATCGCGCGGCTGGCCGATGCGACCGTATGGCAGGAACTCAAGAAGCTTGCGCGATTGGGGATCTTCGAGGTCAGGGGTCCGGCAATCGCCCCTGCTACCGGGCCAACGCGCGGACAGATGGACAAACACAAATGACACAGAAGCCGATATTTGATCGAGAGGCTCTTGCGGTGATTTGCCGCCGGCACCACATTCGCCGACTCTCCCTGTTCGGCTCCGTCCTCGCAGGAACCGACCGACCGGACAGCGATGTGGATCTCCTTGTTGAGTTCGAACCTGAGAAGGCCCCGGGGCTGATGGGCCTTGCGGGCATCGAGGCGGAGCTTTCGGTTTTGCTTGCCGGGAGGCGTGTGGACCTACGAACGCCCAATGACTTGAGCCCTTACTTCCGCGACGAGGTCGCTCGCACCGCGGTGGTGCAGTACGCAGCCTGAGGACCGTGTTCGCCTCCTGCACACGATCGACGCGGCATCAGTCTTGCCCGCTGTCCGGGTCCCTGCTAGTGTGAGACCCGCCATGGCACTCGCCCCCTACATCGCGGTGACCGATATCAAGTGGTTCGACTTTCTTTCCGACCTGTCAGACGAACGTCGACGAGTGGATGAGGTCAACTTCTGGAACCCATCGGGGAAACCCCTGAAGAAGTTCGGACCCGGTGAACCGATCTTTCTTCGATTGAAGAAGCCGCGAAACGCGATTGCGGGGTATGGGTTCTTTGCGCACTTCACGACACTGAGGCTGGACGAGGCATGGTCCTGCTTTGGCGAGAAGAATGGAGCTCCCGGTCTCCTCGAACTCTCGACCTCGATCGCCAACTACCGAGACGAGGATCCGATCGAGTTGATCCGGAACATGCGGGTGATAGGGTGCACCATTCTTCGCGACGCAGTGTTTTGGGATCAACATCGCTGGATTCCATGGGGCACAGCAGAGGGGTGGCATCCGAGTCAGATGCGCGGAGCCTCGGAACACGATCCCGGGCGCGCCGATCGTTTGCTGGGAGCAATCCAGCAGGATCACCAACAGCCACCGCGCGAGCTTGTCGAACGGTTCATTGTCCGAGATGTTGATCAACGCAAGATCGTCCAGGCTCAGGTCGTCCGCCGGGAAGGCCAGGGCACGTTTCGCGCAAGGCTTCTCGATGCATACGGCCGGAGGTGCGCGATCACTGGAGAACGGACCGAGCCCGTCCTCGACGCCGCGCACATCCAACCCTATCTAGGTCCGCAGAGCAATCATCTGCAGAACGGCCCCGTCATGACCAAGGAGTTCCC
>CAZNRY010000140.1:0-10869 GCA_964575675.1 uncultured bacterium | reverse complement strand
GCGATGACGTCCTTGCCGTCCTCCTCCTCCACCATCACCTTCACGACCTCCCGCTGCGAGGTCGGGACGTTCTTTCCGACGTAGTCGGCGCGAATCGGCAGCTCCCGGTGTCCGCGATCGATCAAAACCGCGAGCTGAATCGAGCGCGGCCGCCCGTAGGCTATGATCGCCTCGAGCGCGGCGCGAACGGTCCGTCCCGTGTAGAGGACATCGTCGATCAGGATCAGGACCCGGTTCTCCACCTCGAAGGGCAATTCGGTCGAGTGCACGAGCGGCTGCGGCGAGATCGTCCGCAGGTCATCCCGGTAGAGGGTGATGTCGACGACCCCGAGCGGCAGATCGACCCCTTCGATTCCCCGGATCGCGGCTCGGATCCGTTCGGCCAACGGGACCCCCCGGCGGCGGATCCCGACGAGCGCAAGATCCTGGGTCCCCTTGTTCCTCTCGAGGATTTCGTGGGCGATCCGCAGGATCGCGCGGCGCATCTCTGGGGCTTCCGCGATCACCGCTTTGCGACGCAGGCTCATCCTGGTCTCCTTTGGTAGACTCGTCGCATGAAAAAGCCTTCCGTCGAGTTCCGGAAGGCCAATCCGCGCGGCGGATGGTGCGTTCTGATCTGCAAGTTTCTGTCGGTCATGTCGGAACTGCGAATCACCCTCCAGGGTTACAACTTGTCCGCGGGCCGCAGATCGGGATGGCCGGGTAGGAGCGGCCACCGTTGCGGGATACGGCCCTCGCCCAAAGCCCTCCACCGAGTTCTGTTCCCATGGGCGCGACCGGACGGTAATCTATCACGTTCTGTCCGGCCGCCCCAAGCGGGAAAGAAGGAGAATCGAGTCGGCGAAGGAGGGGCGTTCGATGCCCCGATTGGAGGCTGGAGAATGAAACCTCAGGGTTCATTGAGCCGGGGCGGCCGGGCGGCCCGGCGCCCTGCAGTCCGCCCGTCGGGAAGCGAACCCGCGAAGAGACGCGAGTCGCCGCCCCAGGGAGGCCGGAGGGTTTGGCGGCATCCGGGCCCGTTCGGGGGCGATCGCCCTCCCGCACGGAGATTCAGGATTGCGGGGTGCGGCTATGGCGTCGGTCTGGCCCTGCTCCTCTCCGCCGGGCCGGCGCCGGGGGCGGGCGCACCGGGGTCCGCGCCGGGGGCGGGTCCCCCCACCGCCGCGCGAAACGCCGCCGAGACGACGCCGCTTCGAACTCCGGACGGTCTCGTCGCCACGGGGGCCGTTGCCCCCGGTTTCGAGCTGAGGGACGCCTCGGGAATGGTCGTCCGCTTGAAGGACCTGCTCGACCGGCCCTTGGTTCTCTACTTCTACCCAATGGACGAGACGCCCGGCTGCACGGCGGAGGCCTGCGCCTTCCGCGACGACACGAAACAGTTCGATTCCCTGGGCGTCCGCGTCGTCGGGATCTCGACCGATGGGGCGGCCTCCCACCGGTCCTTCGCCGCGAGGCACAAACTCCCCTTCACGCTCCTCTCCGACACCCTCGCGACCGTGAGCCGCGCCTACGGCGTCGCCTTCGACATCGAGGTCTCCGGCTCGAAACGGACGATCGCGCGGCGCGTGACGTTTCTGCTCGATCGCGCCGGCGTGGTGCGTCACGTCTGGCCCAAGGTCGATCCGGCGGGCAGCAGCACCGAGGTCCTCACGGCGTTGCGAAAGCTGATGCCGGAGCTAAAGCGCTAAACCAGTTTGAGTAGATCTGAGAAGCTCGCCACGCGCATCCGCTCGGCTTGGGCTTTGTTCCGGGGGCGCCGGACCTCGCGGCGCGCGGGCTCGCTTCTCAGCCGAAGTCAAACCGGCCTGGCGTCCGAGGGAGACGCGCCGCTTCTCCGCGCGCGGGCGGCCGGCATCACCTCGTCCGCGATTGCTGCAGCCGCCCCACGTCGGCGAGCCCCCGGAGGGATCGCAGGCCGCGGTAGCGGTCGATGTGGTAGGCCAGGAAGGACTCCACGATCTGGCTGAAGACGCGGCAGGCGGGAAGTCCCGGCCGCCGCGGCAGGCTCCCGCGTTGCAGACTCCGAAGCAGGACGAGCGTCTCCTCGTCGAGCCGGATCGCTCCGGGGCTCGAATCGCCGCAGCGACCGCAGAGAACCGATCCTTCCTGAACGCCGAAGAAGCCCACCTCGGTCGCGGCGCACTTCGCGCAGGCATCGACGCGCGGCGCGTAGCCGAGCATCCCGGCCACCCGGAGCTGGAAGGCGCGCAGGAGGTAGGGAAGACGCCCCTCGGGCGCACCCTCCATCAGATGGAGCGCCCGCAGGGCGAGGTCGAAGATCTCGGGCACGGGAGCCTCCTCCTCGAGCACGATGTCGAGAAACTCGAGAACGGCGCAGCCGTGATGATAGCGATCGCCCGTCCTCAGAATTCCTCGGAACTCCCTCTCGAGCGACGCCTCCGAGATCATCTGGAGATTCCGTCCAGGGCGGAAGTAAACGACGATCGATGACGCATTCAGGATCTCGAGCGACGCGCCGAAACGGCTCTTGGGCTCGCGCACACCCTTCGCGACCGCGCTCCACTTTCCGAGCTCGCGGGAGAGAACGGTCACGACCCGGCTCGTCTCGCCGAGTCTCAAGTTCCTCAAGATCAATCCTTCGACCGTCAGTCGCATGCGAAGCGGTCCATACAACTCATTAACATACAATGCGTTAGACAGGTTTCGCTCCAGCGCGCGGGAGACCGAACCCAGGGGATGTCGCCGCGGCCCGGCGATCCTCTTTTCCCAGGCAGCATCGGTGCCGGAGCCACGCTAAACTGATCCTCCCCACCGCGGACGGCGAGAGATCGGAACCGGGAGCGCGGATGAACGCGCGATGAGATCCATGGGATGAGGATACACCCGCCGAGCGATTCGGGCTTGAGGTCGCGGGCCGGCGGCCGGCATCAGAAGGGCGCGCGGAGGATCGGAGGAGGAGCGAGATGATCGTCTGGTTGCGCAAGGGTCACACACCCGAGCAGCTCGCCGAAGTGGTCCGGCGGATCGAGGCGAACGGCTGCCGCCCTGACATCAGCGAGGGGACCGAGGGAACGGTCGTCGGACTGATCGGCGACACGACGCTCATCGACGAGAACCTCTTCCAGGAACTCCCCTGGGTCGACCGCACGATCCGCATCTCCCGCTCCTATCGCTTGGTGGGCCGCGACGACAAGAAGTCTCGCCACATGATACGTGTCGGGAACGTTACGATCGGCGACGGCGGCGTCACGATTCTGGCCGGCCCCTGCTCGGTCGAGGGGATGGAGATGCTCCTGCCCCTCGCAGATGCGTGCAAAGCGGCCGGCGCGCAGATTCTGCGAGGCGGCGCGTACAAGCCGCGCACCTCCCCCTACTCGTTCCAGGGTCTCGGCCGCGAGGGGATCCGCTGCCTTGTCGAGGCGCGGCGCCGCACGGGGCTTCCGATCGTGACCGAGGCGACCGGCAACCACCATCACCTCGGCGCGGACGGGGTGCGCGAGGAGCGGACCGTCCTCGAGGAGGTGCTCCTGAATGCGGACATCCTCCAGGTCGGGGCCCGGAACATGAAGTCCTACGGGTTTCTGGAGGACGTCGCGCAGCGGACCGGGGAGCGAAAGATCCCGGTCCTGCTGAAGCGCGGGGAGGCGGCGACGATCGAGGAGTTCCTCCTGGCCGCCGAATACATCGTCCTCCATGGAAACCCCGACGTGATCCTCTGCTTGCGCGGGGTGAGGGCGGGCGACACGACGCGGTTCCTCCGCTACTCGCCCGATATCGCGGCGATCCCGGCCTTGAAATACGAGTCGAACCTTCCCGTCGTCTTCGACCCCTCGCACGCCACGGGCGACCGGCGGTACGTGCGCACGATGGCGTTGGCCGCCGTTGCCGCGGGGGCGGACGGGCTTCTGATCGAGGCGCATCAAGTTCCGGACCAAGCGTGGAGCGACGGGCGGCAGTGCGTTGATCCCCCGACACTCGCCCGGATCGTCCACGACGTGCGGAAGATCGAGGCGGTTCGGTCGCCGGAGGTCGTGGATCCGGCCTGAGGGGCTCGCCTCGCGGCGCGCGGGCTCGCTTCTCAGCCGAAGTCAAACGCGGGCTAGGAGCCCGTCCGAGCAATACCCCGGAGGCCCACGGAATACCCTCTTTGCCTCATGGAACCCGGCATCCAGAGGGTGAACATGCCATTCCGTGGGTGCTCATCGGCATTACTCGGACAGGCTCCTAGCCCGCGCCCTCCCGCCCCCCGGTCAACACGACCCGCAGCGTCCGGATCCGCCGCTCGTTCGCCTCGGCGACCTCCATCCGCACGCCGCTGAGTTCGACCCTCTCGCCCGGTCCAGGGATCCGCGCCGTCCGGCTGAGGAAGAGTCCCGCGAGCGTTTCGTAGTCCCCCTCGGGCAAGGCGATGCCGAAGAGGTTCTCGAACTCGTCGAGTCTAAGCGTCCCGTCGACGAGAGACGATCCATCCTCCATCCGACGCACGCGCACCGGAACCGTCTCGTGCTCGCCCGTGAGCTCGCCCACGATCACCTCGAGAAGATCTTCCAGGGTCACGAGTCCCGCAACGCCGCCGAACTCGTCGATCACGACCGCGGTGTCGAAACGCTCGATGCGCATCTTGTCGAGAAGCGCATCGCACCCAATCGTCTCCGGGACGACGACGGCCGCCCGCGCGAGACTCCCGGCCGTGGAATCGGGCGGGACGGATCCCAGCAGGTCGAAGAGATCGAGCATCCCGGCCAGCTGCTCCGCATCCCCCTCGAAAACGGGATAGCGGGAGTGGGGTCTGCGCCGGATCGTCTCGATGATCTCATCGCGCCCGGCGGCAGACTTGAGCCAGACCACCTCGCTACGGGGGATCATCACCTGCTCGACGGTCCTGCGCGTCAGGTCCAGAACGTGCTCGTAGGCCGCGCTCTGGGCGGTCGTCGCAGGCTCCGGCCCGCCTGCGCGGCGCAGGAGCGGCGAGAGGAGCCAGTCGACGAGAAACGCCGCCCCATCGATCGGCGCGAGGAGCGGACGCACCGCATGGACGAGGCGATGGTTGCGGCCCCCAACCGCGAAACCGAGCAGCCGGAACAGAAGCAGACCCGCCGCGAAGATGGCGAATCCCCGCCCGCCGAGCACCGGAGATGCGATCACGCCGGCGCAGGCCCCAAACGTCACGGCGATGTGGGTCCCGAGCCCCCGGTGGAAGATCCGCGCCGCCTCGGATTCGTGCGCGCCCCTGTCGCGACGCGGAAGCCTGATCGGTTCCCGCGCCACGATCGACGCCGCGAATACGACGAGAAGCCCTGCGGCGGCGAGGGCGTAGAAGAGGCTATCCATCGCCCCCCCCTTCGCCCCCGCCCGACAGGTGCCTGAAGAGATCGGAACGCGTGATGAGCCCGACCGTTCTGCTGTAGGCGTCGACCACGACCGCCATGTGGCTCCGCTGCGATCGGAACAGCTCGAGGAGGCTCGCGACCGTGCGGTCATGCGACACGAAGAGCGGCCGCCGCATCAAGCCCTTCAGGGCGGGACTCCTCTTCTCCTCCAGGACGAACGGCGCCAGGTCCTTCGCATGGAGGATTCCCACGATTCGGTCGACGGAGCCATCGACAACCGGGATCCGCGGGTGGCGGCTGCGCTGCATCTGGTCGAGGACCTCGGCCGTCCCGCCGGAGCAGTCCGCATGGACGATTCTCTCGCGCGGGGTCGCGATCTCGGACACTCGAAGCTCCCCCATCGCGAGCAGGCGGCGGAGGATCTCTCTCTCCTGCGGGTCGAGATCTTCTGTCGGAGCAAGATCCTCGGCCGAGGGATCCCCGGCCGCGCTCCTCGCCAGCCTCTCGGCAGGCAGCGCGCGACCTGCCGGGCCGTCGGCCGCCGAATGCCCCTGCGGGCGCATTCCGCGCCGCAGGCGACGGCGAATCGACGCGATCCAGAATCCCCCCGTCCAGAGAAACCCCGCGGCGAGGATCCCGACGCCGGCCCAGACATCCCCACGCCGCGCGAGATCCGATCCAACCGCCGCGAACCCGATGATCGACAGCAGATGGACCATCACGCGCAGACGCTTCCGGCCGATTCCTTGCCCCGGAACGGCCAGGAGGACGCCGCCAAGGAGCGCGGCAAGCGCGAGGAGCGCCGACAACGGGGAACTCATCGTCTCCTCATCGGGAGGATCGAGATCCGCCCCGGGCCTTCGTCCGCGGTCGCCCGGCGCTCGCGCCAGGAGCAGGCGGTTCGACGACCTCGAGACGGTGCTTCCGATACCACGCGAGATACCGTCGCTCGCGGGCGCGCATCTGACGCCTCTTCGGCGCCGTATCGTGATCGTAGCCCAGGACGTGGAGCGTCCCGTGGATCAGCATTCGGGCGATCTCGTCGTGAAGAGGAACGCGGAGTGCTTCGGCGGAGCGTTCGCATACGGGAACGCAGACGGCCACCGATCCGATCGGAACCGCCGCCGCGTCCGGCCCCGGAAGGGGCTTGCCGAGAGGAAAGGAGATCACGTCGGTGACGGTATCGTCGTCGAGCCAATCGCGGTGGAGAGCCCGTATCGTCCCTTCCCCAACGAGCGCGATCTCGAGCCCTCCCCCCTCTCCCTCCGAGGCGAGGATTCGGTCGATCAGCGAGAGGATGTCGCCCCTACGGGGTCGCGCTCTTCGCTGTCGATTCGCGATCGCGAGAGGGCGGGCGGTTTCTCGCATCATCCTCGGGGGCCTGATAGGCGGTTCGGGCGTGGAAGAACGCGGCGAGGATCGGCACGAATGCGTCGCGGATCCGCGCCAGATCGCTCAGGGTCAGGTCGCAGTCGTCCAGATCTCCTTCTGAAAGGCGTGTTTCGAGCACCTTCAACACGACCCCCTTGATCCGGCTCGGCGTCGGATCCTCCAGGGCGCGCGCAGCGGCATCGATCTGATCGGCCAGCATGACGAGCGCCGCCTCGCGGTACTGGGGCCGCGGACCCGGATAGCGAAAGTCCTCGGGCCGGGCCTCAGGGTTTTGCCGGCGCGCCTTGTGCCAGAAAAAGACCATCATCGAAACGCCATGGTGCTGGCGGATCCCCTCGACGACGATGTGGGGAAGTCTCTCCTTGATCGCAAGGCTCACACCCTCGCGGACGTGCGACTCGAGGATCAGCCGGCTCATGGGGGGACTCAGCTTGTCGTGGGGGTTCTTTCTGCCTGCCGCGATGTTCTCGATGAAGTAGTCGGGCTTCGCGACCTTCCCGATGTCGTGGTAATAGCCGACCACTCGCGCGAGCAGCGGGTTGCCGCCGCAGACCCGCGCCGCCGTCTCGGCCAGCGTCCCGACCATCAGACTGTGGTGGTAGGTCCCCGGCGCCCCGACCATGAGCCGGCGCATCAGCGGCCTGTTCAAGTCCGACAGTTCGAGAAGCGTGATGTCCGAGCACTTCCGGAATCCGTGCTCCGCCAGAGGGATCACGAAAATCGCGAGCCCCGCCGCGAGGACCGGGTTCAGGGCGGCCGCGATCGCATCGCGCACGAGCTCCGTTACCGGCTGCCCCTGCGCCAACGCGAGCGCCATCAGGGTCACGAGATGGACGGCGGGGACGAAGAGAACCAGACGGTAGAACTGCTTGCGTTGGCTCAATCCCCTCACGCAGAAGACGGCCATCACGCCGCCGACCCCGAGGACCGTCATGACCGGCGCCCCGGTCTCGGCGATCAGGCCGACCAAGCCTGTGAGTCCGAGGACCACGACCAGGGCGAGCCGCTCGTCGAAGAGCATGCTGATCAGAATCGATGCGGCCGCGACGGGCGCCATCAAGGGTGGAAGCCCAAGGACATGGAGAAGAAACCCGGAGAGCCCCATCACGATCGCCGCCGTGAGCGACAGGAGGGTCAGATCATTCGGGCTCCTGTAGAGATCGGGGCGCAGGAAGCGGAGGTATGCGCCGAAAGCGCCGACGGCGACCAGGAGGAGGAGGAGACGGCCGATCCAGCCGCCGATCCTCACCCAGAGGGTCCCGACCTCCTGTCTGCGGCGCCACTGGTCGTAGCTGGCGAGCTTGCGCTGGATCTCGGGCGTGATTCTCTCCCGCGCCTCGACGATCCGCTCGCCCCTCATGACCCTCGCTGCAACGGGATCGACCTCGTCGCGCGCCGCGGCCCGGATTTCAACCGTCTGCTGCGCGTCGTAAATCAGATTCGGTCTGGAGAAGCGTCCGACGAGCTCCTGCAGCGGGGCCGCGTCGAGCTGCCGCGAGAGCGCGCGGTTGCGTGCGGCCTCCTGGAGCCTGCCCGGCGTCTGGATCTGATCCAGCGGAATCCGGCGGACTCCATTCGCATCCTGGATCTGCACCCCGGCCGATCCCGAGAAAAGCCCCTCGGAACCCCCGTCGATCAACCCGCGCTCGAGCGCTTCCTGAAGCAGCGACTCGACCTGGTCGAGCATCAGGCTCGGCTCCTTCGAGAGCATCAACCAGACGAGAAGATCTTGGGACATCTCCATCTTCGGGGCGGCCCGCGTCTTCTCATGCGTCCCCTTGCGGAGGCGTGCGATCAGCGAACGGAACTCGCCGAGATCCCTGAAGACGGCCGACGAGACCGAGTCGTTGCGCGCGAAAGCCAGCGGGCTTCGCGCCGCCGCGAGGTCGCGTTCCGATTCGAGGACCGGCCCGTCCTTCATGATCGGGTACTCGAACTCGGCGACGACGGTGCGCGGTGCGCGCTGGCCCACGCCGATCAGGAGGCGGCCGGTCCCGAAGACCGGCGGGAAGAGCGCGATCCCCGCGGCCAGAACGGGGACGGAGATCAGCGCCCGGGCCAACCAGGGGCGCTTTCTGAGGTTCTCGCCCAGGCCTTTCAGGACGGAGGACGCGAGGCCGGCCGGGGCCGCGCCGCTCATCGTTGCGCCTTGAGGTCCTGGGATGCCCGATGGCGGTCGAATGCGAGGATGATGTCCCGGACCAGCTTGTGGCGGACCACGTCGCGGTCGGTGAAGTAGACGAACTTCACGCCGTTCAATCCCTGGAGGATCGACTGGATCAGGATCAACCCGGAGGTCCCGGCGTCGGGCAGGTCGATCTGGGTAATGTCCCCCGTGATCGCCGCCCTGGACCCGGGCCCCAAGCGGGTCAGGAACATCTTCATCTGTCCGAGCGTGGTGTTCTGCGCCTCATCCAGAATCACGAATGCCCGCGCGAGGGTCCGTCCGCGCATGTAGGCCAGCGGGGCGATTTCGACGACCCCGAGCTGGATCAATCGCTGGAGTCTCTCGTAGCTCACCATCTCGTGGAGGGCGTCATAGAGAGGGCGCAGGTACGGATCGACCTTCTCCTGCAAGTCCCCCGGGAGGAAGCCCAGACTCTCGCCCGCCTCGACGGCGGGTCTAGCCAGCACGATCCGGTCGACGACCTTCTCGCGGAGCAGGCGGACGGCCATCGCGACGGCGAGGTACGTCTTTCCCGTCCCGGCCGGGCCGATTCCAAAGACGATGTCGTTCGTCCTCATCCCCTCGACGTAATGCGCCTGTCCAAAGGTGCGGACGCGGACGACCTTCTTGTCCCCGAACAGAACGACGGCCGACTCCGGAAGGCTTGCACCCTCCGCCTCGGCCGCCCCTTCCTCGAGCATCGAGAAGATGTAGGAGAGATCTTCCTCGCCCACCACGTTGCCCGCGCGCACCCGCTCGGCGAGGAGTCGAAGAACCTCGAGAGCGCCCTCGACGGCGGACCGTTCCCCGCGGACGGTCAAGCCGCCGTTGCGCAGAACGGCCGCGACGCCAAAGCGATTCTCGATGGCGCGCAGATTCGCGTCCGCCTGCCCGAGAAAGTGAAGCGGATCGAGTCCCTCAAGGGACAGGGTCTGTTGGTACTCTTCGGCCATCCTACGTCGCCGGAATCGTCAGGCGGATCCCGGGCTTCAGTGGTTCGGTCGCGCTCTTCAGGAGGTCCTTGTTCGCGTCGTAGATCTGCTTCCACTGGTCCGGTTTTCCGTAGATCTCCGTCGAGATCAACTGGAGCGTGTCACCCGCCTTGACGAGATAGGTCGTTGCCGACCGGCGCGCCAACCGGAGCTGCCGGATCTCGTTGTCGAGATCCCGGATCTGAGAAACGAGCGCCGTGTTCAGCGTTTTCAGCGAGTCGGCCCCCTTTGACAGGGAATCGGCCGACGCCAGGAGCCGCGTCGCCTCGGCCCTGAAGGCATGGATCTGCGTGTCGAGCGACTCGCAGTAGGCGTTCCGCTCGGCCGGGGTGAGGCCCCGGATCTCCTCCGTCGTGTAGAAAAGCCCGTTCTTGACGTCCGCCACCTTCCCGGGATGGGGATGTTGCGTGCAGCCGGCCAACATCACGACGGCCAACAGGATCAAGATGAGGGATCGTCTCACTTCTTCGTCTCCTCTTTCTTCTTCGGCGTTTCCTGGCTTCCGGCTGAGCCGCCGCTGATCTCCTTCTTCAGCTGATCCCGCTCTTCGGTCAGGCGATCCAGCTTGGTGCGGCTCTGCTCGACGTTCTGCGCCCATCGATCCAGCTCGCCCTTCTTCTCGTCCATCGTCACGCGGGCGGCGTCGCGAACATCCCTTGCCAACTCGATCTGGGCCGGAATCACCAGGCATGGCTTGGTGCCGGCGCATCCGCCGACGGCAAAGAGGATCCAAAAGGGAATCAACCAACCTCGTTGCATCTAAGCCCTCCCTCGACCCCAGTGGGCCGGTTGCATTCGGCCATTCTACCCGAAACGGACCTCGGTGACCACATAGGTGCCGCCGGATCGCATGTCCCGGGTGATCTCGACGACGCCGTGCCTCGCCGCGTCCTCCAGCAGCTCGCTGAAGGTCCGGTAGCCGTAGGCGCTCTCGCTGAACGTCGGCTTCTTGCGCTTGATCGTGTCCTTGATCATCCAGCGCCAGAGGACCTCCTTGATCTCGCGCAGGTGCGCCCCGGACGAGGTG
>CAZNRY010000139.1:0-10896 GCA_964575675.1 uncultured bacterium | reverse complement strand
ATCGGGATGGATGAAGGACGCGGCGAGCGCTGTTCCGTGCTCGAGCGCGTCGCGGGCGGCCGCCTGCGCCTTCCGGACCGCTCCGGGATCCACCCCCCGGCTTCTCTCCAAGGAGGCGGGAGTCGACTCCGCGACTCGGTGGACGGCTTCTGGGACGACGGTCACCGCGGACGGCGTAGACACGGGCGGCGAGGCGATCGGCGCTTCACTTTTCACGAACGGAACCGGGACGATGACCAATCCGCCGTCGAAGGCAGCGAGCTTCTCACGTATCGACGGGGGGAGCGACTTCGACACCGCTTTGAATTCTGGCGGGGAGAGGAAGGCATGTTGCACCGCCCCCGAGCGGGGGAGGAGACTCCGCAGCGCATCGGCCACTCCCGGTTCCAGACGGATCCGACCTGCGGGAGCCGACTTCCTCCGGGCAAGGCGCTCCACCGCGGCGGCGGCCGCCACGTACTCCTCGCGGAAACGACCGGTCATCACGGTCCCCGTGGCAAGGCGCCCGAAGCGAAGGCAGCTCTTCGCCACGTGCGCGAAAGCCGCGTCGGTCTCCCACGTCGTTCGGGGGATGCAAAGGACATCGACGGGGAAGCGACAGCGGCGACTTGGGAATCGCCGCATCTGGCGGGCCCGCCGCATCCGGCGTTCAACTTCGAGGTCGAGTTGATGGGAAGCCTGCGGAGCGCAGATGATCTGCACCGGTCCGCGGTCGTTCAGACGCCGCAATTCGCTCACGACCTCCGCGGCAAGGGAGAGCAAGAACTCGGGCCCGATCGCGTCGTAGGAGAGGACGAGGCATGCCCGCCGAATCCCCCGACGCGCTCGTTCGGGGAGCAGCTTGGTCTCGATCGCGGCGTGGATCGAGGAGAGGACGACATCCGGGTGGTCCCCGCTGAGCGGGAGAACGCTGATCAGCAGTTGCTCGTCCCGAGGGACGGGCACCTCGGCGCAGCCGCTAACGATCCATGGAAGCCTGAAGTCCACGGCCGAGCGGTAGACCCAGAAGGGGCCGGACGGATCAAGGTGACACGGGGGATCAGCCCGCTCCTCCGACGCGAATCCGCCCGAGATCTGTGCTCGTACGGCATGGTGGAACCACATCGCGAGGACCGCCGCACGTCCCCATTGCAGCGACTCGGCGTGAAGCAGCCGATCCTCGGGGACGTCGCTGCCGAGAAGCACCGCCTCGGGTCGCGAGGCGTTGGTAAGAAGCCAGGTCGCCTCCTCGCGGGACCAGATACCGGCGGCCACGACTTCCGCAAGGAGATCCCGGCTCGCGTAACCGGCCTCCTCGAGCGGAAGCAGGGTCTTCGTCGTCTCAGCCGGGAAGTCCAAGATGCTCCAGAAAAGCTCTCGGCCTTCCGCGGCATCGATTCTCCCGGCATCGACGCGTCTGAGCACAATCCCCCTCTTCGCGGCATACCCTACAAGTTCCACTGGCACGCGCCGCGGCCGGCGCGAGCGACGACCGTCCGGTGAACGGTACTCCTCCGTGAAGACGAAGGCGGGAAGCCCACTGTAGTCCCTGGCCATCGCGCAGAGGATAGCGATGAGGTTCTTGATCGCCGCTCCGGGCTCGTACAGCGGGTGGTCTATCGCGTAGAACTCGTCGACCTCGAGCGCGCCGAGCCGGGGGCTGTACCGAACCGCGGTCAGGCCCACGATGTAGTCTGCCACCTCGCTGACAATCGGATGCCAGTCCTTGGGACCTGGGAGCAGGGCGTTGTCGTGCATGCCGAATGTGCGCGCTTCGCGGCCCCCCATCGCTCTGTACCGCTCCGTCTCCTGCCGCCGCTTCCGCACCCGATCATATGCCTGCCGGAAGCGTTCCTCCTGACTCCTATGATGAGCAACGAACTGCTCGAACGAGAACCCGAGCGTCCGATCACGGCCTCTCCAGCGGAGATCGATCTCCCGAAGCGGTTCCAGCTTCGGCGAGGTGGTTCCGGTCTCCAAGCAGAGAGCTCTGTCGCCGAGGAGCACGATCGCGATCAGGGACGAAGAAAGATCAGGCCGAAGCGCTCGCACGCGAAGCGTCGCTTCCACCACGGACTCCGGGCACGACTCTGTTGGCGCACCGTGAATCCGAATGCCGTCGACAACAAGCGATGCGTGCTTTCGAACGAAGCCTGCGTAGTCAGCAGGGAAACGAACCTGAAGGATCCTCTCCGCCCCTCGCAGCCAGAGCTCCCGGTCGATTGGCTTCCGCTTTCCCTGCAGGACATTCTCTGTGCGGGAACCGGAACTTGCGCCTGGAAGATCCCGAGCGACATCACTCCTGAGCTTGTCGGCGAGGACCGGGTCGATCCGGCTCATGTGACCATGGGGAATCGTATCCGTCAACGCGGCAATTCTCCTGATGATCTCTTCACTGGAAAGCCGCAGTTCACGGGCAAGCTGAAACACACGCAGCGACATCATTTACGACACTCTGCCAGTGTTGCGCCAGAATAGCATATATGTCAGGATGTCCGGCATGTATAGCGTCAAGGATATGTACAAGTTATTCCTCGGTGCCAGAATACGGCGTGAGCGGTTGCAACATGCCGCCCTGGCCACGGAATCACAGCGCATCGCGGCGTTTCGGATGACTGCCGCGGTCGAAGACTTGCCATGGGGCAGAGCCCAGAAAGGTGACCCTGAGGCGGTCTCTCGGCTTGTCGACCACTACTCATACCTCCTTGTTGAGTTGCTGGAGACGCGTCCGCCTGCGATCTTCCTGACGCGACTCGATGCGCTTGTGGTCGGGAGGAAGGCCATACGAGGCGCGATCAGAGACGTGCTGAAGCGTGGGCGTTCGAATCCGAGCGACGATGTGTCCTCCTATGTGGGTCTCTGCATCGAGAGGCGATTCGCTCACTTTCTTCGAAAGATCAGGGATGACATCATCGAAGGACTGCGCATAGATCTGAGTGAATGGAGCAGCAATCCTGGTGTCGATCCGGAAAGAGCGTTCGCAGTTGACCGAGAGGACGGGTGCGCGTATGAGGTAAGCGGTGATGAGTCCCGCACGCATGAGCGCATGATCAGTGATCGCGCACGAGAGTGCCTCGCAATGGAGGACGAATGGCGCCGATTCACGGCATCGAACGATGGACCAAGTAGTCATTGAAGAAGCCCGCCATTTCGCGACAGAGCCTGCTTGACCCAGTTACCCACGCGGCAAACGCCTCGGCCGCGAATTCTTCATGTACAAGGACGGTGAACGGATCTCTTGCAGCACGGTCCGCATATGGCGAGAGCGATCGAAAGGCCAGCTGGGCTCGGCAGCACCCGGCCCATGGATCCGGATGCTGACGAATGTAACCATTCTGACTATGCCCAATCTGATGCTTGTTGATGTGGAAGAGCTCGTGGGCGAGATCCCAGAGCAGTTCTTGACCCTTCGGAAAGGTCTGGTCTGGATTCAGATATATCCGGAGAGGATCTGGTCGGCCAGGATTCTCGGCGATGTCGTTACGACGGTCGACCTCGGCAAGGACGAAACCGCCGCGCAGGCCGCTCTTCTGTGACGGGACGAATAGGATCTTGTCGAATCTCCAATTCGCGTAGAAGTCAGGAGGCATGCGACTGGTGCGTAGAAGGGTTACCGTCTCTTCGACCAGGCGGTCGGATTCGTGTACTTGTGGGGGAGCGCAGACAGCTGGAAGTGAGGCGGCCTCCCAGGGCTCCATTCCAAGCTTCGTAGCAGTCCTCCAGAGAACCTGATATTGGCGTTCGGTCGGTTCGAGGAAGTCGAGTTTCAGGAGAGCACCGGGCTCCAGTGCCTCTCGGATGCCGTCCTTCTTCCTAGCCTCATTGGCGGACTGCACCGAATCGCGAAGAGCCGCGATCGTGGTTTGCCGCAGGCTGTCTTCTAGCGCAACCTCGGACCTCGCCTTGAGATCGGCATCGAGACCAGCAGTCTTCCCGGCGAGAGAATCCGAAAGGAGCCGATCGTGGTCGGCGGAAACGAAGTTGTTGCAGCCCATGGGGCCCCCTCCCTTGCCAGGATTGTCAGAGCGAGAGTAGCACGCTCGGCCCCACTCCGATCAGGGGGATGGAGCCGGATTGGATGCGGGTTCATCCGCATGATCCTCATCTCATCGCTCGTCCCCGTACTCGGAGAGTTGGCTCCGGCCAGGACTCATTGTCCCCTCCGGTGAGCACGGACACCAGCTTCGCGAGCGTGGCGCGGCTCGGTCGGTACCGCCCCCGCTCGGTGTTCCGGATCGTCCTCGGATCCAACCCGATATGGGCGGCCAGCTCAGCCTGGGCCAATCCGAAGCGAAACTGCGCGGTACGGAGCGGAGGCCCAATCTCCGGGCCCTGCGGAAGCATGTCGACCCCGAGGACCCGTGCGATCGCTCCCCAGGAGGACGCGAGCGGCTTGGTCGCCCCCGATTCCCAGTCCGCTACTGCCCGCGTGGTCCGGCCAAGGCGGTCGGCCAAGCCCGCCTGGGCGAGGCCGAGGTCCATCCTTCGGCGCCGGAACCGCTCGGCCAATTGACCTTGAGAAGCCCAGCAGTCCGCGCTATTCTCGCGTCCGGCAATGACTTTGGGACACTCTCCCATCGAGAACCCTGGAGGCTTGGCCGGTGACCGATCGTCCACCATTACGGGTAATATACCGGGCGTCGGATTCTACGAACCAGAAGCAGCGTCCTCCCTATTTCAACAAGCTGGCGTGCTTGCGCAATTTTCTAGCGGCGCTCAGTCCAATAAGACCAGCATCCATGTTGATGATCTACGACGGGACCATGAGCCATCGGTGGAGGCGGATCTTGCCGGAGTACGCATCGGTGCGCAATGTGGACCACCTAGGAAGTTCGCAGTCGTTTGTGTTCGCTCTTGATTCCGCACTGCTTTATCCATCGGAGGATATTGTATATTTTGTCGAAGATGACTACCTTCATGTTCCTGGTTCTCTCGATAAGCTGATAGAGTGTTTTGAGACAATCAACCCAGATTACGCGACTCTCTACGACCATCCAGTTCGGTACTCGGCGTTTCCTGGTGTCGACCGAGACCTCCCCATTCCCAACGCTAGAGTCATGACCACTTCGTCCCACCATTGGCAACCGGTAGAGTCAACATGCATGACGTTTGGCGCCCGCGTTCGCACACTACACGAGGACAAGCAGGTACTTCTTACTCACGCTGTCGGGTTCCAGCATCCAAGAGACCGCGAGCTCTTTCGGCATCTTCAAGGGCTTGGCAAGTATCGCGACATGAATCCTCGTCGGCGGCTTCTGGGACCGATACCATCCTTGGCGACGCATTGTGAAATTCCATGGCTTGCTCCCACAATCGACTGGGCACCCTATGCAGGTCTGGTCCAACCGGAGCAATACGGTTGAAAGTGCGTCGGGTGGTGCTTCTCGATGCTGGGCTGCTCAGCGTGGCAGGGCATCCAGCCGAATGCGCCCTTGCTATCCAACAGGCCGGGAGGGGTCTTGGCCTACCCGTGGTAGTCGTCGGAAGGACGACGGCTTCACGAGAGCTGCGCGCAACGTTCTCGTGTTATCGGCCGCTACTCACGCATGGCACCTACCCCGTGTCTTGTCGCGGCGTCCTATCTATCGCTTCCGCGCTGGCGCAGATCACAGCGAATGAGAAGCTCGTCAGTGATGATCTGGTCTTGCTACCAAGTTGTCATGTCAACGAGATACTTGGAGTTGAACGGTTCTTCCGGTCATCCGCGGTAACTGGATTTCCCCGAATGGCAATGCAGTTCCATCAGCTGATGCCACCGGCTGCGGATTCGAACATTGCCGTAACATCGCATTACGAGACCCGGTGGTATATGCGACTGCAACGGGCCTTCCGGATCCTCAGGAACGGTGTCGGGGGACCAAGTTGCTCGACAACCATGTGCGAGCCTCTGAACCGGCTGTATCGCGAGCTTTCAGGCCGGCCAATTGGTGTGCTGCCATTTCCTGTATACAGGTCCGAGGACGGCGTGGCACCTCGTCGGAGGCGGACCGATCACGTCAAGATGGCGTTTCTTGGCGATGGTAGAGCGGAGAAGGGACTGGGCACGCTTCTGCGGGCAATTCCTCTTACGCGTAGTCCCGAGTTCCTTGTGCAGGTGCTGCCTCTCCGAGGCTTCGGACAGGATCGACAGGAGGAACTACAGGGGCAGTTGTTGACCATCGAAGATAACGCGCGGGTAGAGGTGGTTCGCGAAGCATTGCCCGCATGGCGCTTTCATGCCGTGCTCGGCGCCTGCGACGCTGTCGTGCTTCCCTACGAGCCGCGCCACTACGCACAAAGGGCATCAATGATCTTCGTGCAAGCCGTGCTTCATGGCAAACCGGTGATCGTGCCGTCCGGGACCTGGATGGCTTCGGAACTCGATGCCGGACGGGCGGCTGGAATCGTCTGGCCCTGGGAGGAGAACAAGACTGACGTGGACAGAGCGACGCTGCTGGCGGCGAAGATAGAGAATCTGGCCGCACGGATCAATGAGTACGAGGAGATCGCGAGGTCTTGCCTGGCGCACTATGCGTCCTCGCATACTCCGGAAGAGTATCTCGCAAGAGTAGCTTCGGCCGAGTGAGCCTCCGCCCGGTGAGCGGATGTTGCCGAGAACGTCGTCTTATGGTATGGTTCCGAGGGTCTCCCCTATGGAAGTTGGGCACTATTAAGCCATTCCTCGATGAGTCAAGGAGCTGAACATCGCGATGCGGGCGTCGTCTTTACCCGTGTGTCGTGGGCGCCCGAGGGTGGCGTTGATGTACTACATGATCTATCCGTCTCTTTTGGACTCCGGAAGTATGGACTGGTTGGTCGCAACGGAGCCGGGAAGACGACGCTCTGCCGAATGATTATCGGCGAGCTAGAACCGGTGAATGGTCGGGTGGCCGTCGGTTGTACTTTGGGCTATTTGCCGCAGCACCCCCTGGTGCAAGACCAATCGACCGTAGCGGCGCTGCTGGGTATCGAGGATACCCGAGAGATTCTCAATAAGGTCAGGATTGGAGAGCTGGAGCCGCAGTCGTCCTCGGGTCTTGCTGCCAAGTGGGACATCGAGAGTCGCGCCCGGCGAGCGTTGAATGAACTCGGACTGACACAGATTGGGTTTGAGCGACACGTGGATACTCTGAGTGGTGGCGAGTTAACTCGTGCCCTTATTGCCCGTCTACTGCTCGATCGTCCCCAGATGCTCGTTCTCGATGAGCCAATGAACAACCTCGACCGGACAGCCCGCAGCCACGTAACCCAGGTCGTAGCTGATTGGCGCGGCGGTGCCGTGGTTGTCAGTCATGACCGGAAGCTGTTGGATGTGATGGACTCGATCGTGGAAGTCGGGCGGGGCAATGTTTCAGTATACGGCGGTAACTACTCCGCGTATGAGGTCCAGAGATCTCACGAGGAACAGGCCGCGGCCAGGCAGGTAAGCGCTGCGAAGCAAGAGGTGAAACGAGAGAAGAGGGCGGCGCAAAGGGCGTTGGAGCGGCAGGATCGCAAGCGTGGCCAGGGACGCAGAGATCGAGAGAAGAGCGGCCAGGCGAAAATAATCTTGGGCGTGTGGCGCGAGCAGAGTGAGAAGACCGCGAGTCGCTCGCGAGAGACGCACCAGAAGAGAATGGCCCAAGCACAGGATCGCCTTGCCGAAGCACGGAAGCGGATAAGGCCCGATAATCGCCTAAACCTGGAAATTCCCACAGTAGCACTTCCCGCTGGCAAGATGGTGCTGGAGGCGCGCGACGTGTCGTTTGCGTACTCACCGGCATTGCCCGCCATCATCGATCATTTTGAAGTCCGAATCTCGGGTCCGGAGAGAGTCGGGATTCAGGGGCCCAACGGTGCCGGTAAGACGACCTTCGCCAAGCTGATCGTTGGCGAGCTCAATCCGTCCAGCGGGACCTTGCGCTTGGGGGTGAATGGAGTTGGATATGTCCCGCAATCTACAAGCTCCCTTGGTCGTAAAGCGAGCGTTCTTGATGCCTTCATGCGGATCAGTGGTGTAGGCGAAAAAGATGCTCGTCAGGCCCTCAGTACACTCCTTTTCCGTGGGGATGAGGTGTTCAAGTCCGTTGACGATCTTAGTGGAGGCGAACGCATTCGCTTGGCGTTGGGAGGCGAACTTTACCGGAGCCGCACTCCGGAGCTCTTGGTACTCGACGAGCCCACCAACCACCTGGACCTAGATAGTATTGAACAGATAACGAGCGCCTTGCAGCAGTTCTCCGGGGCCATAATTGTTGTATCGCATGATACACGGTTTCTTGAGGACATTGGAGTCGAACGTGAGATAGAGCTTCATCCGCCGAATGCAACCCCTGAGTGACGCACGACCGTAAGGGGGAAGGTGGGCCTCACGTGCTGTAAGGGTCGACTCGTCTATAGTGAGGGGATTGCCTGACGTAGATGACGCGACAACTCCCGGAGTAGGTACTTGCGTCTGTCCCGCGCGAAGTCGGGTGTCGGTGCAGCTGATGACTGTTCCCATTCTCCCAAGGCAGCGAGTAGTTCGAGAAGAGTCCCAATTCTGCCCGTTGGTAGCTCCGGCTGCCGCCAATGGAGCGCCGTAAGTTGATCAGCGTGAAGTCGATAGTCGGCGAGGGGCTCTGCGATGAAGCCCACGTCGTGTTTCATCGCCACACGAAGATAGAGATTGAAGTCGAATGTATTCGTTGCGTATTCGGAGCGGTATGGGCCAATCTCGCGGTGAATATCGGAGCGGATTACGACGGTGGGGGCGAGGGTAATACAACATGCGTGAGTAAAGGTAAACGTGAGATACTCCGTGCCGGATAGTACGCCAGCGGACGGAAACTCATATCCCCAGAGGCAGACGGGCTGCAAGTCCTCGTCGACCTTGTAGGCGTGGGTAAAGGAGAGGGCTATGTTGGGATGTGACGTGTGAAATGCTATCGAGCGTTCGAGAAAAGCCGGGTAGATGCGGTCGTCATCTGAGAATAGATGGAGATACGGCGTGTTGCATAAGGAGATGCACTCGTTCCAGCAAGATATGACGTCTGGTATGTCTCCAGCCCGGACATACTCTATTCGCGCGTCGGAATAAGCACGAACCACATCCTCTGTAAGGCGGTTTGTACTGTTGTCCAAGACGAGCAAGCGAAAGCCGCGGAACGTCTGGGCAAGGACACTGTCAATCGCGGCAGCGATGAAGGCGTGACGATTCCGAGTTGGTATCGCGACCGTGACAAGTGCGGCAGGGTTCATGTGTTGTGTTCCGATGGCAAGTCCACCGAGTCGCCAGATTGTGGCATGCGCTCTGGTGGAATGCCTTCCTGAGCCGTGGAGAGTAGGAGCTTCGCGCGGAGGTAGTCGGTAGGAGAGTTGACATTGACGAACGGCGGAACGAGAAACAGTTTGAGTGTTCCCGGCGGGAAGCGGTTCATGAAGAATGTCTCTAATGGAGCGGCGGGATCGCTGAGAAACTGTGGCAGGGTGCTACGAAGCGTCTCGGCTGCAAAGAACGCGCACCCAGACCACGCGAGGCCGCCATGAAGGGGGCGCTTTGGTGTTGCCAGCAAGTTGACTCCGTTGGAGTCAAAGACGACGGCGCCACGGGTTATTTGGGCGGATTGAGGCACGGAGGCGCATCCGAGGAGACACGTTTCGGGATCTGGGACAATTGAAATGAGAGCAGAGAAAGGGTCGGCGGAGTAGACGATATCGCCCAGAAGAAGAAGACAAAACGGGGTGGCAACGTGATGCACCAGACTCTGAAGGGCAGAGATCGGCCCGTCGCAGTACGACGAATTCGCAACGAGAGTGATGTGGGAGCGATAGAGAGAAGGTATAGCTCGGTCGAAACGAGGAGACGCAGATGGTGTGACGTACACCAGCGTTGCGCTGAGACGGTGCGGAGCCAGCTGGCGAAACAGTCGATGGAGTATGGTCTCCCCGAGGAGCGGCAGTAGGGACTTAGGCTGATCGGGATCCAGCGAGTGCATTCGTGCGCCCTGGCCACCAGCTAGGATTAGGGCCGTAGTCTCGGCTGGCATAGCGGAAGATGATTCCTTCGTCCGAGCGTCTGTTTGCAACTTCGCCCCCTGCGGAGATCACCTGACGGTTCCGATCAGGAGTCCAACCCGTTCAGACGAATCCTGTGGTTTGGCACGATTCGAGGCTACATCCACCTCTTGAGGTCGTCAACGGGCACGATCTCCTGCGAGTTGCTGGTTCGGCGTCGGCCTTCGAATCCGCGTCACGCTCGGGCAGGACCTGACGCAGTCCAGAATGGGGGGCCTTCCGTTTGCGCCCGCGTGGTTGCACCAGCACGTTGTCGGAATGCGTTCCAGTAGCTCAACAACTCCACGCACCCTCACAGGTCGGTGTGGGAAGACCCCTCCCCCTCGGGGTGGCTCGGAACCGCACCGCGATTCGTAATCGCCATCGGGTCACGCGTGGTCGGTGATCCGATCACGCATGGCGAGACGCAAGAGCCGGTGCTGAATTACTCTGCCTAACTGCCTCGGGTTTGTCGGGCGCACGTCATAGGATCGATTCGAGCTTCGCCAGAGTCGCCCGGCTCGGGCGATACCGACCCTGCTCCGTATTCCCAATCGTTCGGGGATCAAGGCCGATCTTCGCGGCCAGATCGACCTGGGTAAGCCCTAGCCGCCATCGAGCGGCACGCACACGCGATCCGGTCTCGGCTCCCTCGGGAAGCAGATCGCTCCCCAAGACCCGGGCGATCGATCCCCAAGAGGACGCGAGCGGCTCTGTTGCGCCAAGTTCCCAGTCGGCGACTGCCCTGGCCGTACGGCCAAGGCGATCGGCCAGTTCCGCCTGAGTGAGGCCGAGGTCCATCCGCCTCCGTCGGAACCGCTCGGTCCATGTCTTGGGTTCACGCGGGTAACCTCTTGGGAGAAAACGAGGTTTCGGACTCCGGAGCCGCAGGTTGCAAAAAGGCAACGCAGGGGTGAAGTTGCG
>CAZNRY010000138.1:0-10926 GCA_964575675.1 uncultured bacterium | reverse complement strand
GGGCACAGTAGGTGTGCGGGCGGTGGGGGGCCCGCCTGGGCTCTTTTAAGCCCCTTCCCGCCCGGGGCCCCTCCGGACCGGCGGTCGGGTCGGGCGAATTTCTCCGGGGCGGGGCGGGCGGGGGTGGGGCGGCGCGCCCCGAAGGGAACCCTCGAGCGGCGGGGGATGGCGATCTTCACGACCCTCGACCCTCGGGATCAGTCGGCGGCGGTGCGGGCTTTGCGGAAGGGGATCAAAGATCTCGAGAACGATCACAAGAAGCTCAAGCGCAAGAAAAGCCCGCTCCAGGGCGCCGTCGTCGTGCTCGACCCAGCGAACGGCGAGGTCCGCGCCCTGGTCGGCGGACGCGATTACGTGGCGAGTCCTTTCAACAGGGCTGTCGACGCCCAGAGGCAGCCGGGCTCGCTTTTCAAGCCGTTCGTCTACCTGGCCGCCTTCCGCAACCCGCGCAGGAAGGGCGGGGGTACCTGGACCCCGGCGACCCTGATACCGGACGAGCCGTTCGAGTTGCGCGCAGGGAGGAAGGTCTGGCGGCCGCAGAACTATGACCGCCAGTACCGCGGGGTGGTGACGGCGCGCTATGCGCTCGAGCACTCGCTCAATGTCCCCACCGCTCGCGTGGGGAACGAGGTGGGGATCGACCGCGTCGCGGCGGTTGCGCGTGATCTTGGAATCCGAACTCCATTGCAGGAGTATCCCGCGCTCAGCCTCGGGGCCTCGGAGGTGAATCTGCTCGAGATCACGGGCGCTTATGCTGCATTGGCGGCCGGTGGCGTCGCTCGGGCGACGACCCTGCTGCGCGGGATCCTCGATCGGGACGGCAGGGAGGTCCCGCTATCCGACCTCGAGAACCCTCCCGGAACGGCTCCACAGGAAGCCTACCTCGTGACCCGGATTCTCCAGGGGGTGATCGACGAAGGGGGCACGGCCTGGCGGGCGCGCAGCCTGGGAGTGCGTGGCGTCGTTGCGGGCAAGACCGGGACGACCGACGACTACCGCGACGCCTGGTTCGTCGGCTACACGCCGCGCCGCGTCGCGGGGGTCTGGGTCGGCTTCGATCGTCGCGAGTTCCTCGATCTGTCGGGGGCGGCTGCGGCGCTGCCGATCTGGTCGCTCATCATGAATGAGACCGTCAGCAAGCAGGGCGACGGCGGCTTCACCCGCCCTCCGGGGATCGTGACCGCCGTCATCGATCCCGAGAGCGGGATGATCGCGACCGCGGGCTGTCCCGATTTTCGGGACGAGGAGTTCATTGCGGGGACGCAGCCGATCGAGGACTGCGACCGCCACGGCGGCGGGTTCCTGCAGGAGATCAAGAGGTTGTTCCACCTGTAGGACTGCCCTCGGCCACGTTCCGCCCTCGCCGCTCGGGTCTCCGGGCGGCGGAATGGCTCGGGATTTGCCCGACCATCCCGCCCTGCCCCGGCGAAGCGGCAGAGGAGTCTACCGGATCACGAGCGCCTTTTGCTCCGTGATCCCGGTCGCCGTCTCGAGACGGACGAGGTGGAGCCCGTTGGGGACCGGCCTGCCGGCATCATCCACTCCGTCCCACCGAATGGCGTGGCGTCCTTGCGGGAGGATTTCGTCCAGTAGGACCGCCTCCATGCGGCCGCTCACGTCAAAGACGGAGAGTCTCACCCGACGAGCGGAATCGAGGTCGAACGAGATCATGCTTGCCGATCGGACTGGGTTCGGGGCAACCCCGATTGGTCGCCGCGCCGCCGCGCCGACCGGGGAGACATCGGAGGGGCTGATGTATCTCACGTCGAAGTTGATCGCCGACGTGGTGGCTCCGGGATGGATGAACAGGAGCACGGCGTCGCGGAACGCGTAGACATGGTTCCAGTACTGAGAGAGGTAGGAGCCCAGCAAGGTTGGGTCGGCCTTGACCGCATAGCTGCTGGCCGGAACTGGACCGATCCGATACGACCCGTCCGGTCGGGTTTTCGTGCTCAACGCTCCCACGAACTCGGCGTTGTAGGCATAGGTCTTGAGCGGGACGTTCCCAAGAGGGAGGCCGCCTGGATCGATCCGCACGATTCCCTCGATCCATCCGCCGGGATCCAGGGCGAAGTCGATCCCGGGGACAGTAACTCCCGTAGAGGCCAGAACCGGGAAAGCGAGACTCAGAAGTTTCACATTCGAATAGAACTCATAAGCCAGGCCGTTCAGGCTGTCGCCCCCACAGCGCATGAAATACGTGCCGGAGGGCATGGCCCCGGCGAGATAGGTGCCATCGACGGCGGAGTTGACCCCATATCCGGAGACGAGGTTCCCCAGGGCGTCGAAGACAGAGACCCGCAAGCCGGCGATCGGAAGACCGGTGACCGCGCTCGTCACGCGGCCGGAAATCATCCCGCCAAGAGGCAGCGCGATGTC
Organism: uncultured bacterium; assembly: GCA_964575675.1. GTDB lineage: Bacteria > Eisenbacteria > RBG-16-71-46 > CAIMUX01 > VGJL01 > CAZNRY01. The sequence continues at coordinate 8,547 of CAZNRY010000138.1, read as the reverse complement.
GATGCCGCCCGTCACCAGGCCGGCGGTCACATGGACGAGGGTGGCCAATAGTGGATCGAGGACTCCCGGATAGTACTGATCGATGTACCCCTGGGCCGCGCTCGGATCAGCCTGCACATAGTAGTCGCCCGGAAGGATGGGATCGAAGAGGTAGGAGCCGTCGGCCGCCGTGGTCGCGTCCGTGTAGGAAACGAAGACCCCGGCCGCATCGAAGAGATCCATGTCGATCGCGGCCAGCGGCAGACTGCCCGGGGAACTGCTTACGAATCCGGTGATCGTGCCTGCTCGCGAGAGGGCGAAGTTGATGTTCGGGAAGTTGCCCGTCCCGGAGACTGCGACCGGATCGGCCAGCGAGAGGCTCAGCTTTCCATTGTAGAACTGGTTGACGTAGAGGTCCGCAGGTGCGGGATTCGCGCGCACATAGAAGTTCCCCGGCGGGAAACATCCGATCGCGTAGTTGCCGGTCGCGTCGGTGGCGGCATTCACGCTGCTGATGTACGACTTGTCCCACGCGTAGACGTCCAAGTCCACGAGCTCGAGGGGGAGCCCCGTTGCGATATCACTGATGTGGCCCGAGATCGTCGCACCCCCGCTGAGATTGAAGTCTACGATCACTGTCCCGACGTCGTTGACGTGGAGGAGGGTCGCCTGCGACTTCAGGAAGACGCCCGGATGGTACTGGTCGACGTATCCCTGCGTAGTCGACGGGTCTGCGCGGAGGTAGTAGTCGCCGGCCGGAACGGGCGAGAGAAGGTAGGTGCCATCGCTCGCCGTGTTGTCCCCGACGATCGTGACCGCGGTGAAGGAGGAGTCGAACAGGTCCAGGTCGATGTTGCCCAAGGGAGCCAGGGTGGCGGCGTCACGAACGGTGCCCGCGATTCCCCCCGCCCATACTGCGGGGACAGAAGAGAGCAGCGCGATGCCTGCCAGCAGGGCGATCAGTGGACGTCTCGTGTTGCGAAGCATGGATCCTCCTACCTGAGTTTAATCCCGTAGCCGACCCAGCTACGGAAACGTTGGAAAGTGTATGCAGGATTCCGCTCGGTCGTGCTCTCCCGAGTGGCGCGTAGAATGAGCTCCTGTCCGTGCTGCATTTGATAGATCAGCTCCACGGACAAGGAGCGATCGAAATCGTCGCGGAGCGGCCGGACCGGGTTGTACCCGACGTGGGCACGCTTGTACTCCCTGTGAACGTAGCTCGGCTCGAAATTGACTGAGAAGCGATCCCTCAAGAGCCACATGAGGCCCACTTGCACCGTCCACTGGCGGTAGTCGTAGTAACCCATAAAACGATCGGTTCGGGTCTTTCGATCGATCTCTAGCCGCCCCTGCCCCCAACCGAGGTCACGGGATTGAATGGCGCCGCCCGCCGTCTCGTAGTCGAACGATTGAACATGGCCCGGCATCACGTTGCCGTCGAAATCCCGGGACGTCAGCGAATCGTAGTCGAGCCGTGAGCGGCCGTACGCCAACTCGAGCCGTACGGGCAGGCGGAGATCGTGGCGGATCCTCCCCCCCCAGCCCGCCTCGCCATAGTCGAGGGGGTCGATCCCCGGGAGATCGGCGTAGTCCTGCATGTAGTCTCGTCCCGTGAACTCCCCCAAGAGGCCCCACTGGGTCGAACGCGGCCAGCGCATGGTCAGCTCGCCCCGAAGATCACCTTGCCGATAGTTGTAGCGACGCCCCAGCGAGATCGTGTCTCCGTTGACTACCGCGACGAATTCCTCCCCGGCGGTCCTGGAGAAGTACGTCTTTCTTCGCTCCTCCACCGATCCCGTGAGCGAGAAATCGAGAGAGCGAGAGCGGACGAAGCGCCGATCCCCGCCGATCAGGCGATGGTCGAGGACGAGATCGAATGCGATTTCCCGCGTGCTCCCGCTGCTGACCGGGGCCGGATAGGCGGATCCTGCGCCATGCAGGATCCCCGAAACACGTGTACGGATCGAGGGGCTGATCCCGCACGAGAGACGCGCGGCGTACGGGAACAGCGTTCCCTCTCTCGGGGTCGAGGACTCGCGATAGACATTCGAGTCGTATCCGGCGCCGAATCGGGCCGTGAGGCCGAGAGCGACTGGCGGCGGGGGATCGGCCGCCCGGGATTCGGCCAGGTGACCAATCACGCAGATCGCCGCGATCAATGTAATCGTTCTAGGGAGCATGGACGCCGCCATCCTTCCGGATCTGCTCGAGGATCCCCTGAGCCTCCAGGTTCTTCGGATCTTCTTGCAGGAGCCGCGCCGCCGTCGTCTGGAGGAACACCTTCGCCTTGTCATGATCGGGATCCATGCGGTAGAGGCGGGTCGCCTCCTCGATGGCGCCCTTCAGGTCCCCGCTGCGCCGCAACTCGAGCGCGAGATTGTAGCGGGCGGCGACGTTTGCCGGGTCGAGGGCGAGGGCCTCTCGATAGCACTCCATTGCTTTCTTGGAGTTCTTCTCGCGCGCATAGAGAACACCGAGGTTCTGCCAGGCCCGGGCATGCTTCGGCTCCAACTTCAAGACCTTCTCGTACGCCTTCTTTGCTTCACCCGATCGGCCCGCTTCGGAGAAGGCGATCGCCAGGTTGTACCACGCGGCCGCGAGGTTGGGGATCCTCCGCACGGTTTCCCGTCCGACCAGGATCGCGTCGTCGTATCTCTTCAAGTCCGAGAACGCCGTCGCGAGATTCAGGCGGGCCTTCGTGTTCATTGGATCCACTTCGACTGCGTGGCCGTATGCGTCGGCTGCCTTCTCCGTGTCATCACGTCGTGAGGCGAGAAGTCCAAGATTGAACCATGCCTTCGTATGCTTCGGATCGATCGCGACGGTGCGCTCGAAGTCCTGGGCCGCCTCCGCGGGCTTTCCGTCATTTATTCGGAGGACCCCTCGGTTGAAGTGCGCTTGCGCATAGTTGGGATCGAGACGGATCGTCTGCTCGTAGAGGCGATATGCCTCCTCCCGGGTCTCCTGTTCTTCTCCCAGGAGAACGGCCAGATTGAGCCGGGCCTCCGGGTAGTCCGGCCTCTGGTCGATGGCGCGCCGATAGGTCACGATCGCTTCGCTCTTCCGGCCCGCGTCGCGGTAGAGGCACGCGAGATTGTACAGAGGCACAGCCTTCGCGCGGCCCCCGGTGTAGGAAGCCGCCTTCTGGTAGGCGTCGATCGCAGCGGGGCGGTCGCCGCGCCGGGACAGGATCACCCCCGTCGCGAACCAAGCACTCCCGTGATGCGGATTGCGTGCCAGGAGCGATGAAAGCAGGTTCAGCGCCTGATCGACCGAATCGCGCGCGGCCATCGCCATCGCGCGCCCGACCCAGCCGGCCTCGGCAGATTTCGCGCCCGACCCAAGAGAGTCGAGCGCGGCCGCATCGAGCGTGTCCGCCACTGCGGACGGCACGGGAAGATCGAGCGAGCGCGACCGGGGCCGAGGCGCCGCGCTGGTGATCACGTCCCGGAGCGAGATCTCGATCACCTGGGGTTGTCGGCTGCTCTCCACCGCGAGGTGCTTCAGAATGACCAGGGCGCTCGAGATCACGGCCAGCAGTATCAGGACCGGCACGAAGCTCTCCTTGAGGAACGTTCTCATGCCGATTCCTCCTCGAGCTTGATCGCGCCGACGGCCGCCCGCAGGCCCATCCGATTGGCGTTCTGGATCTCCAGTCCCGGCCGGGCATTGACCTCGAGGACCACCGGACCCACCCGAGCGTCGATGGCAATGTCGATCCCCAGGTATCCAAGAGGGATTGCTGCCGCGGCCCTGCGCGCCACCTCGACGATAGCCGGCCAGCCGGAGACGGTCGAGCCGACCAGAGATGTCCCCGTGTCGGGATGCAGCTTCACGTTCGTGCCCCGGAAACTGGCGTACCGCGCGAGTCCGGTTCGGAGATCGACCCCCACGCCCACGGCTCCCTGGTGGAGGTTCGCCTTCCCGTGGGATTGGCGCGTCGGCAGACGGAGCATCGCCATGACCGGCGTCGCGCGAAGCGTGATGACGCGAATGTCCGGCATTCCCGGAAAGCGAACGTCTCCCAGCAACGGCCCCTGAAGGAGGCGCTCTTCCACCAGCGCCCGATCCGACATGCCGTGCGCGTAATTGCCGAAGACGATGTTGCTGATGTGGCGGCCCACGCTCTCGGCGGTCCAGGGTTCTCCGTCCGCGTCGAGCCAGCCTCTGTCATCGCGGCCCACGAGGACCAGAATCCCGGTCCCTCCGGATCCCTGGGCCGGCTTTACCACGAAATCGTCGAGGTGCCCGAGGCGCTGCTCGACCAGTCGGGCCTCGTGCATGCCGCTGAAGATCGCGAGCGTTCGGGGGATGGGAACGCCTGCGGATTCCAGGACCTGCTTCGTGAGGAGCTTGTCATCCGCGAATGGATACTCGCTCCGTTTGTTGTGCGCATAGACGAGGCCGCGGTTTCGTGCGTTGATCCCGAGGATCTGATGCGCCCGTGACGGCAAGGTGAGGAATCCGAATATCGCGTCGATTCTCATGGGCGCCCCGATTCTCGGGGCGCGAGGAGCCCACGGAAGCGCCAGTACTCGAGGAGGCGCAGCCCCATCCAGTGTCCTATCCAGATGTCCAGGAACACAACGATCAGGACCAGCTCCGGGAAGGAGAGAAAGAGCACCTGGAAACTGGCCGCGTTCATGACCAAGTAGCACGCTGCGATGGCGACGGCCGTCTGGATCATCGTGCTGAGAGTCTTGCGGAACCCGTCCTCTTCCATCATGCGGGCGACCCGCTCGCTCGTGATCGCGAGAATCGCGATCGGGAACATGCTCACATTCGAGAGGTTTGTGTTTCCCGCGCGCACCCCCACGACGGCGAGGGCGAGCATGGAAACGATCGTGATGGTGAGAAGGATGGCCATCTGGGGCATGTGCAGGAGGTTCAGCCGCACGACGACCAACCGTGAGGCAAAGACGGTGGCGATGATCATCGAGAAGACAACAACTCCCCAGAAGAGACCGACCTCGCGCGACGCGACGGCGATCAGGATCGGGAGAAAGGTGCCATAAGTCTGGAGGCCGATCACGTTGCGCAGGATCACAAGAACCAAGGCGCCTAGAGGGATCATGAGCAGCACCTTGAGGAGAGGCTCGGGAATCCCCGCCTTCTGGAACGCGCCCCAGATGCTCAACAGACTCAGACGATCCCGCCCCCCTTGCTGCAGCAGCTCCTTTCTTAGCCCCATCTCCTGCTTGACCCGAAACCGGTAGTCGAAGTTGATGTCGCTCGAGTGCGTGAAGAGCGGCTGATCCCCCCGGTAGAGAGGGAGGTAGTTTGCGGGCACTGTGCAGAAATGTCCGTTGGTCGGACAGAATGGGACCCAATAGGGACCGATCTGAACCTCGACCCACTGATGGGACGTCCGCTTCGTTCCGCCCTCGAGGATCAAGCCGCCCGCGAGACGGGTGGGGATGCCCTGGTGGCGCGCCAGGGCCGCGAAGAGCCTGCTCTTCCCGTTGCAGCTCGCCTCCCCAAGGCGCAGCGCCGTGAGGGCATCGGTCATTCCCTTGAACGTGACGGTCTTCAGGTTGCTGCAAACGTCGAAGATGTTACGGAGTCCCTCGATGAGAGATGACCCCGCAGGCGCCAGACGCTCGGCGAGAGCGGCGATCTCGGGATCATCCGCCTCGATCGCGGGTGTGGCCGCGAGATTCTCGTCGTCCCCGCGGTCCTCGGGACCCGGCACGAGGATTGCGCGATCGATCTTGTACGTTTGCGCGGTGGCCAGCTCCGTGTAGGTCACCCGAATCTGCTGCTCGCCCCAGACCCCGGCGCCGGACCATTCCGCGAGGCGATTCCCCGCGACGATCCGCTCGGCATACGAGGAGAGGTCGGATTCCTGGCTCTCCCCGATGAGGGTCACCCGGCCGTCCTCCTGCGGGAGAAACGTCCGGACACGGACCGAGTCGCCGTGCCCCTCGAAGGTCATGCTGAGGTCGATTCGATGCCGCTCGACGGGAGCCAGCGTCCGCAGTTGATAGCCAGCAGATTGAATCTTGTACCCGATCAGGGCAAGCGGCCCGACCAGGAGGAGAATGCCGACTATGAGGTGCTTCAGCCGGATCGGCGATCGGCGGAACCATCGCGGTTGCCGTTGCTGCCCCGGGGAGTCGGTCTGCATCCGCGTAGCTCCTGATCTCTTGGTGGCTGACGGTCAGGCGTCTACCCCGACCCCAGAAAGCTCTTATCGTTCGATTCTATCACGGCAACTCATGAAGAGCATCGGCTTATGTCATGCAGTCGACGGAATTGCTGTATAACTTCATGTGAACAAGACGGTTACACGGGCAATCCTGTTGCGGATCGTGGGGTAGCCCGGGGCGGGATTCAAGGCCCGAGATCGGTCTCAAAGCCGTTTCTTGCGTGGCTACTAACGAGATCCGCCTCTTCCCCCACGGCGGGGGCGGCCATCGCGGCTCCCGGTGCGGCGACCGGAGTAGCCGCCCCGCCCGTTCTCGTCGCGCTCGCCCCCGCCCCTCGAGGAGTAGCCGCCGCGCTCCGAATCGTCCGGCTCCTCCGGCGGCGGAACCTGTCGCACAACGATGGGGCGCACCCAGCCGCTGCTGTCAACGGGCGGTTGGCCGGTGCGTTCTCTGCGGACCCGATCCTCTTCGAGCGTCCACTCGAGCTCGCTGTCCGCCAGGTCCGGCCTGGCATCGCGGGCGGCCCCGTCTCCGGCGAGAGAACGCGCCCGCGAAACAACCAGATCGCGACCGCGGAGCCGGTCGGTCCATCGAGCGGGGATCGCCGCGAGTCCGTGCTGCGCTCCGCACATGGCCCCGAGTATCGCCCCGACGGTGTCGGCGTCTCCGCCCCAGTTGATCGCCTCTTCGAGCGCGGCCTCGTAGTCTCCCCGGAAGTGCAGGAAGAAATAGAAGGCGGAGACGACGCCCGCGGGGGCGAACCCCCTGCATGGATGCTCGATCGGATAGCCGGCCAGCTCCGAAGCCCTGGTCGCGATGCCGGGGAGAACGTCGGCGGGGGATCGATCGACCTGCCCCGAGATCCCCTGGATCGCCATGCTCATGTGGTGGAGGATCGAGCGGCACTCCCGCGCAAGTCTGCGTCCGTGCGCCTCGATCAGCCAAGCCTCCGAGCGCCGGACGAAGTGGAGCGCCTCCTGCAAGAACGCCTCGGGCGCGAACGGGCTCGGAGGGAGCCAGGCGAGGTGGCCGACGGTGTACGCGACGAGGAAGGAGGCTGCGACGGCGCGCGGGTCGTTGTGGGTGATCAGTGCCTGGACGGCGGTGTTCGTTCGCAAGGCTGCGTCGTCGATCCCGAGGGCGAGACCAACAGGAGCTACGCGCATGCTTGCCCCCACGCCGGCCGTGTGCCGCGATCCTTGGCTCCAACTCACCCCGTCCCGCAGGGACTGTATCGTGTATCGGAAGTTCCGTCCCACGCCGCGGTGGGCGCCGAGCGCAAGGTGCGGAGGACCCTCGGCCATGTCGAGGAACTTCTGGCAGATCAGGTCGGGGTCCGCGAACCCGGCTTCGATCAGCGTGTCGGCGATGACGAGGGCTTGTTGCGTGTCGTCGGAGTGGAGCCCAGAGAGGCGCCATCTCTCCGGTGGCTCGGTCGGAGATTCGACGAAGTCGCGGACCCTGCCGTAACGACTCCGTATTTGATCAGCCGTCCATCCCTCGATCGGGCAGCCAAGAGAATCCCCCACGGCGAGACCGACCATGCACCCGAGGAAGTGATCTACTCGTGACATTGGTTCGCTGTTCTCCTTGCGAACGCCGAGCATGAAGCCGCGATCGCGGATGTCGTTTTCGGGCCGCCGGTCTGCGCGCCGCCGGAGCCGCTCCGCGAGGGAGAGACTCCTAGGGGTCGGTCGCGTCCGTCCGGGTGATCATGCTCGGTCGCGTGATGCGATCGAGAAGCAGCTCGAGCATTTCCACGCTTCGGTCCATAGGTCCCGCCTCGCCGTCGCACTGCGAGATCAGAATCGCTCCTTCCACGCCCGAGAGCAGGATGTCGGCTATCGCATCGGGATCGACGACAGGGTCGAGCTGCCCGGCCGCCTCGGCCTCACGAAGCGCGCCGGCAAGCCTGCCCCGGATTGCGGCGAAGCCGGAGGAGATCATCTCGCGAAAGGCCGGGTCCTCGTTGGCCATTTCGATCCCGAGCTTTCCGAGGGGGCAGCCACGGTCGCACGGAGGGCGATACCGATGCGCGGCGGTCCGGACCCAGGACCGCACGGATTCAAGGGGCTGGAGTCCTGCATGGAAGATCTCGTCCAGAGATCTGTTGGTCTGCCGCACGATGTGCTCGACGACCGCGAGCCCGAGCGATCGTTTGTCGGCGAAGTGGTGGTAGAAGCTCCCCTGCCCGACCTCGCTCGCCTGCATGACCTGTGCGGGACTGGTGCGGCGGTAGCCATGCTGCCACATCAACTCGATGGCCGATTGTAGGATTTTCTCCCGTGTCGGATGGTTCGAGTTTTTCATGATCCCCCCAAGGGTAAGGACTCTTGCGCCGGGATGACAATGGGCGGATCTCCCCGGCAGCGATTCCGCAACGGCGATCCTGGGACAGGAGCAACATGGGTTCCAGCGC
>CAZNRY010000137.1:0-11210 GCA_964575675.1 uncultured bacterium | reverse complement strand
CACCGTCGCGACGACGCGCCCCGAGACGATGCTCGGCGACACCGCCGTTGCGGTCCATCCCGAGGATGTCCGCTTCCAACAATTGAAGGGCCGGACGCTGACACTGCCGATACTCCTGCGCGAGATTCCCTTGATCGAGGACGGAATCGTCGATCGCGAGTTCGGAACCGGGGCCGTGAAGGTCACGCCTGGCCACGATCCGAACGACTTCGACATCGGGAGGCGGCACGGTCTGCCGACGATCTCCGTGATCGACCGTTTCGGGCGGATGACGAAGGACGCGGGAATCTATGAGGGACTCGATCGGCTCGAGTGTCGGGCGAGGATCGTCGAAACGCTCAGGGAATCGGGCCTCCTCGAGAAAGTCGAGCCGTACACGCACGCCGTGGGCACCTGCTACCGATGCGAGACGGTCGTCGAACCCTCGATCTCGAAGCAGTGGTTCGTGAGGATGGCGCCGCTCGCGGAGCCCGCCATCCGAGCCGTACGGGAGGGGAAGCTTCGGATCGTTCCCTCGCGATGGGAAAAGGTCTACCTCCACTGGCTCGAGAACATCCGGGACTGGTGTATCAGCAGGCAGCTCTGGTGGGGGCACCGGATCCCCGTCTGGAGCTGCGGGAACGGCCACCTCTGCCTGACGGGCGAGGAGACGAAGCCCTGTCCAGATTGCGGCTCGAAGGACTGGAAGCAGGCAGAGGATGTTCTGGACACCTGGTTCTCGTCCTGGCTCTGGCCTTTTTCCACCCTCGGCTGGCCGGAGAAGACCGAGGACCTCAAGACATTCTATCCGACCGATGTTCTCGTCACGGGGCCCGACATCATCTTCTTCTGGGTCGCACGGATGGTGATGGCGGGCTACGAGTTCATGGGGGAGTGTCCGTTCCACACGGTCCACCTCCACGGCCTCGTTCGCGACGAACAGGGTCGAAAGATGTCGAAATCGCTCGGCAACTCCCCGGATCCGATCGATCTGACCCAGAAGTACGGGGCCGATGCATTGCGATTCACGATGCTGATGCTGACGCCCACCGGGACCGACGTTCTCTTCGGCGAGAAGAAGATCGAGGTCGGGCGCAACTTCGCAAACAAGCTCTGGAACGCCGCTCGCTTTGCCCTGATGAACCTCGAAGCGGGCGAGAGGGTCGAGCCCGGCTTCGCCCGGCGCGAGCTGGCGGACCGCTGGCTCGCAAGCCGGATCCGAGAGGTTTGCGAGGAGGCCACTCACTGCCTCGAGGAGATGCGCTTCAACGACCTGGCGAAGACGATTTATGCCTTCGCCTGGAATGACTACTGCGACTGGTACCTCGAGGTCGCGAAGGTGCGGATCGCCCGCGGGGGCGAGGATGCGCGGGAGGCGCGCTCGGGGATCCTCGCGGGACTCGATCTGGTCTTGAGGCTCTTGCACCCGTTGATGCCCTTCCTTACCGAGGAGATCGCCTCGCACCTACCGCTCGAGCGCGGCATGCTGATCCGTTCACCCTGGCCTCGCGCAGAGGAGTATCCGGAAGACCCAGGGGCGGCCTCGGACTTCGACGCGCTGCGGCAGCTCGTGGTCACGATCCGAAATCTTCGGAGCGAGATGAACGACTCACCGGGCCGGGAGGCGGACGTCACGATCCGGGCCTCGGGCGATATGGCCCGTGTCGCCCGCGAACAATCGCCCTATCTTCGCTCCCTCGCGCGCGTGGCGGAGCTTCACCTCGGGGAGGATGTCGGCAAGCCCCACCACGTCGCGTCGGCCGTCGTCGGCACCGCGGAGGTTTTCCTCCACCTGGAAGGGCTGATCGACCTCAAGGTCGAGGATGATCGCCTCCGCCGCGAGGTGGAGAAGACGGAGAAGCTGATCCTCTCGGCGCAGCGGAAGCTCTCGAACCAGGACTTCCTCGAGAAGGCGAAACCGGCGGTTGTGGAGGCGGAGCGCGAGAAACTCCGGGAGCTCGAAAACTCCCTGGAGAAGCTCAAGGCTGCGCTCGCGGCCCTCGAGGAATAGCCGGGCCAAAGTTCCTCGGAATGGATGTTGTCGCTCTCCGATAGTGCTTCGTAAAAGGAGGGTCAACCATGCGTACCTGGATCGTCCTCTTGGCGGGACTATCGCTCGCGGCCACCTCGGCGGCGCGCGATGTCCAACTGACCGTATACAACAACGACCTCGGCCTGGTCCGCGACGTCCGCGACCTCGATCTCCAGAATGGGAGGGGATCCGTCGCAATCGTGGACGTGGCCGCCCAGATCGACCCGACCTCGGTCCACTTGAAGTCCTTGTCCCGGGAGGGCGGGATCACCGTGCTGGAGCAGAACTATCGCTATGATCTGGCCAGTCCCGAGCGGATCCTCGAGCGCTATCTGGACGCCTCCATCGAGGCGGTCATCGAGGGGGGAGATCTGCACCAGGGGAAGCTCCTCTCCTTCACCGGAGAACAGATCGTCCTCTCGGAAGAGGGTGGGCTCTCGATCCTCCAGCGCGACAAGGTGATCGATGTGCGCTGTCCGAGCCTCCCCGAGGGGCTCATCACGAAGCCGACCCTCGTCTGGGATCTTCAGGCCGATCGGGCCGGATCCCAGAAGGCGGAGTTGTCGTACCTGACGACCGGGATCGGCTGGCACGCGGAGTACGTCGCGGTCACGAACGCGGACGACACCGCCGCCGATCTTGCCGCCTGGGTCAGCGTCGACAACCGCAGCGGGGCGGACTACCCGGAGGCGAAGCTCCAGTTGATCGCGGGGGACGTGAATCGGGTGCAGCCCGAAGTCCAGATGATGCGCGGGCGGATGATGGTCGCAGAGGCGATGTCCGGCAAGGCGGACGTCGGTTTCGAGGAGGAGAGCTTCTTCGAGTACCACCTCTACACGCTCCCGCGCCCGACGACCGTTCGCGACCGCGAGACGAAGCAGATCGCCCTCTTCCCGCCTGCCAAGACGCCGGTCAAGAAGCTCTATGAGTACAAGCCGTGGCAGGACGACAAGAAGATCCGAATCGTGCTCGAGTTCGAGAACCGCGAGGAGCGGGGTCTTGGGATGCCTCTGCCGAAGGGGAAGGTCCGCACCTACAAGCGGGACTCCAAGGGCGGGACTCAGTTCGTCGGCGAGGACATGATCGACCACACCCCCAAGAACGAGAAGGTCCGGCTCGGCCTCGGGAACGCCTTCGACGTCGTCGCCGAGCGCACGATGAAGAACCAGGTGCGGATCTCGGACCGGGTCTCCGAACAGTCGTTCGAGGTCAAGTTCCGCAACCGGAAGACCGAGCCGGTCACGATCGTGGCGCAGGATCGCTTCTGGGGGGATTGGAAGATCACGCAGGAATCGTTCCCCTCGACGAAGAAGGATGCGAGGACGGCGGAGTGGTCGATCCCGGTCGGACCCGACGGAGAGGTCGTTCTGACGTACACCGTCCGCATCACGACCTGATAGGGAACGCCCGGCCCACGGGCCACTAGCGGCCATGCATGCGTCGGGCGAGCGCCCCATGCGCCGGCCCGCGGCTCGTTCGCCATGTCCCTTCGCGCGACTGGCTTCGGGTGTGCTGGCCGGTTCCTGAAGGGTCGCGCCGCGAACGCGAACCTAGCGACCCGGAGGGGACCGGCCAGCACACCCTCGCGCGTCGCGCTGCGAGACATGGCTGCACGCCCGCGGGCCGCAAGCGAGATACGCTACACTTCCTCCCATGGACCGATTCCAGCTTGTGGCGAAGTACGATCCCCGAGGCGATCAGCCCGAGGCGATCGATCAGCTGACGGCGGCGATCGATGCCGGCGAGAAGCACCAGACCTTGCTTGGGGTCACCGGCTCGGGGAAGACCTTCACGATGGCGAACGTAATCGCCCGCGTGAACCGCCCGACCCTGATCTTCTCCCACAATAAGACCCTTGCGGCCCAGCTCTACGGCGAGTTTCGCGCCTTCTTTCCGGACAATGCGGTGGGCTATTTCGTTTCTTACTATGACTACTATCAACCAGAGGCCTACGTGGCGGCCACCGACACTTACATCGAAAAGGACGCCTCGATCAACGAAGAGATCGACCGTTTGAGGCTCCACGCGACGTCGATCCTGCTCTCGCGGCGCGACGTCATCATCGTCGCCTCCGTTTCCTGCATCTATGGCCTCGGCGCCCCGGAGGATTTCCTCGGCCAGACCCTGTCGATCACGGTCGGCGAGGAGATCCCGCGGGATGAGATCCTCCGAAAGCTGGTCGCGATCCAGTACGACCGCAACGACATCGATTTCTCCCGCGGGAAGTTCCGCGTCCGCGGGGACGTGATCGAGGTGTTCCCCTCGCACGAGGAGGAGGGGATCAGGATCGAGCTCTTCGGCGATACGGTGGAGCGCCTCTCGGCGATCGATCCGACCACGGGACACTCGAGAAGACGTCTCGAGAAGATGTCGATCTTCCCCGCATCGCATTTCGCGACCCCGGGCCACAGGCTGAAGACTGCGATCGAGGGTATTCAACTCGAGCTCGACGAGCGGCTCCGCGAGCTTCAGTCCGAGGGAAAGCTGCTCGAGGCGCAGCGGCTCAAGATGCGGACCCGCTACGACATCGAGATGCTCCGCGAGATGGGATTCTGCAACGGCATCGAGAATTACTCGCGCTACCTTGCCGGGCGCGCCCCCGGATCGAGGCCGAGCTGCCTCCTTGACTACTTCCCGAAGGATTACCTGACCTTCGTGGACGAGAGCCATGTGACGATCCCCCAGATCGGAGGGATGTTCGAAGGGGACCGTTCGCGCAAACGGACCCTGGTCGAGTTCGGTTTCCGGCTTCCATCCGCCCTGGACAATCGTCCGCTTCGATTCGACGAATGGCAGGAGATGGCCGGGACTGTTGTCTATGTCTCTGCAACGCCAGCCGACTACGAGTTGAACCGCTCGGGCGGAGTCTTCGTGGAACAGGTGATCCGTCCGACCGGCCTTGTCGATCCGGAGATCCAGGTTCGCCCGATTGAGGGGCAGATCGACGATCTGATGGAGGAGATCCGCAAGCGGACGCTGGCAGGGGAGCGCATTCTCGTCACGACCCTCACGAAGAGGATGGCCGAGGATCTGACCGACTACCTGACTGAGGCCGGGATCCGCGTCCGATACATTCACTCCGACGTGGGCACGATCGAGAGGATCGAGATTCTCAGGGGGCTGCGTCTGGGCAAGTTCGACGTTCTGGTCGGGATCAACCTTTTGCGGGAGGGACTCGATCTGCCCGAGGTGTCGCTCGTGGCGATCCTCGACGCGGACAAGGAGGGATTCCTCCGCTCCGAGCGATCTTTGATCCAGACGGCCGGGCGGGCCGCCAGAAACGTGCGTGGTCTGGTGGTGCTTTACGCGGACAAGGTCACCCCGTCGATGCGCGGCGCCCTCCGAGAAACGGATCGCCGTCGTACGAAGCAGCTCGCCTACAACGAGGAACATGGGATCACCCCGAAGACGATCGTGAAGACGATCGACGAGATCCTGATGCAGACCTCGGTCGCCGATGCGATGCGCGAGCGGGTAGTTCCGATCGAGGTCGATCCGAATACCATGACGAAGGAACAGATCGTCGAGCTCCTGACGCAGGAGATGAAGGCCGCCGCCGACCGGCTGGAATACGAGCGCGCGGCCTCCCTCCGCGACCGGATCCTCGAGGTGGAGGGGTTGATCTGATGTCCGATGACAACGAGCTCAAGGTGGTCGAAGAGGCGCTCGCGAGGCTCGCGATTCTGGAGGATGTGGGGGATGCCGACCTGTCCGCCGGCCTGATCCCGTGCGGCGGGAGGGCGATCGGAACCATCCGTGCCAGGGAAGAAGGGGTTCTGAGCGGAGCCGGCGTGGCGCGCGAGGTATTCCGGGCCGTAGATCCTTCGATCGAGGTCGATCAGTGGGTGGACGCCGGCGCGCGCTTCAAGCGCGGCGATCGGATCCTCAGCGCGAGGGGCGAGGCGAGGAGCCTCCTGACGGCGGAACGATCGGTCCTGAACTTCTTGCAGCACCTGTCCGGGATCGCGAGCCTCACGGCCCGTTTCGTCGCCGCCGTCGAGGGCACCGGCGCGCGGATCAGCGACACCCGCAAGACGGTACCCGGTTTGCGGCTGCTCGCGAAGGAGGCCGTCCGCCACGGCGGGGGCGTGAATCATCGCCTCGGCCTCTACGATGCGGTGATGATCAAGGACAATCACATCGAGGCGGCGGGGGGAATCGCATCGGCGGTTTCGTCCGCGCGCGCGGCTCATTGCGGCGTGCCAATCATCGTGGAGGCGAGCAATCTACGGGAAGCCGGGGATGCCGCCCGGCTCGATGTCGGCAGGATCCTGCTCGATAACATGTCCGCCGACCAGATCGCTCAGTGCGTCGCCGAGATCCGGACGATCGAACAAACGCTGCCCGGCGCCGCGGATGAGCCGGGAAGATGGCTTCCGGAAACGTGGCGGTCCGGCGATGGCAGGATCCAGATCGAGGTCTCGGGCGGCATCACCCTCGCGACGGCGCGGATCTACGCTCTGCCGGGGGTCGACTTCCTCTCCGTCGGTGAGTTGACGCATTCGGCGCCCGCCTGCGACCTGGCGATGGATCTGGAGTCGGTTGTCTAGATGCCGGACCATTCGTTTCGCCTGATCCGCTTTGATCGCGTCGCCTCGACCCAGGAGGAGGCCCGGAGATCGGCGCGCGCAGGCTGCCCGAGCGGGACCGTCGTCCTCGCCGAGGAGCAGACGGCGGGCCGTGGGCGCGAGGGCCGCGTCTGGGAGTCGGCCCGCGGCCTCGGCCTGTGGTTCACGATCGTCCATCGCAGCAGGCGCGCGAGTAACGAGTGGCCTGCCCTCACCGTGGCCTCGGCGGTTGCCCTCTGCGAGGCGATCGAAGCGATCGGGCTTCATCCGCGCACCCGGTGGCCGAACGATGTCCTCCTCTCCGGCAGGAAGGTGTCGGGAGTTCTCGCCGGCACGGATGAGGATGCGATCCTGATCGGCGTCGGTCTGAATCTGCTCCACGACACGGGCGATTTCTCTCCCGGACTCCGGGAAATCGCGACATCGATCGGGCTCGAGGCGCGGCTGGCCGGGATCGCCCCACCGGACCGGGAAGCATTCCTCTCGTCGATACTCGCCTCGTTCGATCGCCACCTCCGGGGGTTCGAGCAGTCTGGCCCCCCCATTGCCCTCGGGGCCTTTTGGGAGAGGGCGATTGATCGCTCGCGGCGGCTCGCGGTGCGGCTGCCCTCTGCGATTTTGGTCGAGGGGATTGCGACCGGACTCGGAGAGATCGGCCAGCTCCTGGTCGAGACTGCGGATGGTCTGGTCGCGATCCCGAGCGGCGCCGTCATCTGGAGGGAGGGGCAATGAGCTTCTTCCGCAAGATCGTCGAGAGCCTGCGCAAGACGCAGCAGGTCGTCGCGGACGGAATCCAACAGGCTGTGCTGCGGCGGCCCGTGATCGACCCGGGTCTCTACGACGAGCTCGAGGAGATCCTGCTCCGCGGCGATGTCGGCGTCGCGACGACCGAGGAGTTGCTCGATCGACTGCGCCGGGCGGTCCGGGATCGCGGCGTTGAGGATCCGACGGAGGTGCCGTCGCTGCTGCGCGATGTCGCCGCGGATATTCTGCGGGGAGCTCTTTCGAAGGACACCCCGCGAGCGCAGGCCGGACCGCTCGTCATACTCGTCTGCGGTGTCAATGGCGTCGGCAAGACGACGACGATCGGCAAACTCGCCCACCGCTACGGGACGGAAGGGCAGCGGACCTTGATCGTCGCGGCGGACACATTCCGAGCCGCCGCGTGCGAGCAGCTCGCAATATGGGCTGATCGAGCGAAGGCCGGATTCGTCCGCTCGGTCCCCGGCGCCGATCCGGCCGCCGTGGCCTTCGACGGGGTCCAGGCTGGAATCGCCAGGGGGAGCGACGTCGTGATCGTCGACACGGCGGGGCGCCTCCAGGCGAAGGGAAACCTCATGGAGGAGCTCGCGAAGATTCGCCGGGTCGTGGGAAAGGCTCAGCAGGGGGCGCCGCACGAGGTGCTCCTCGTGCTCGATGCGACGATCGGCCAGAACGGGCTCTCCCAGGCGCGGGAGTTTCTTTCTTCAGCAGGCGTGACCGGACTCGTGCTGGCGAAGCTCGATGGGACCGCCAAGGGAGGCGTCGTGCTCGCGATCGCCCGCGAGACCGGCCTGCCCGTCCGTTACGTCGGTCTGGGTGAAGGGATCGACGATCTCGCCGATTTCGACCCCGATGCCTTCGCCGATGCTCTGATTCGCGGGGATGGTTAAAATGTTTCCCGCCTCCGCTGCGACCGCGGGCACGCGGTTTGCCATCCCCTCCTCGAGCGGCGCGCCCGCCTGGGCCGCGGCAGGAGGTGAGGATGGCGTGCCGATCCCGATTGTATGCATCGCGCCGGGCGACGGCGGATGGCCCAGGCCCCCGGGAAAGGATCCTGGGCGACGGGCCCCGAGCGGTAAGCGATGCCGATCTTCTTGCGGCGATACTCGGCTCTGGGACGGTCAGTCGGCGCGTCGGCGACATGGCGCTCCGACTGCTCGACGACGGAGGGCTCGCCGTTCTTGCCCACACGTCTGCCGAATCGCTTCTGCAGCATGCGTCCTTCGGACCCGCGCAGGCGTGTCGCATCCTCGCCTCGATCGAGCTGGGGCGCAGGGTCTGGGCGCGATCGGGGCCCGCCGACCGCCCGATCCGCGGTCCGGAGGACGTCCAGGAGAGGTGCCGCGCCTTCACCTCGGCGCGGAAGGAACATTTCCTCGCACTCCACCTGAACACGAGACAGGTGGTGGTCGGTGAGGACCTCGTCTCCGTGGGGAGCTTGAACGCAAGTTTGGTCCACCCCCGCGAGGTGTTCCGCAGCGCGATTCTCGAAAGCGCGGCCTCGTTGATCCTCGTTCACAACCATCCCTCCGGAGATCCGACCCCGAGCGACGATGACATACGAATCACGATGCGGCTCGCCGAGGTCGGAGACCTTGTCGGCATACCGGTGACCGATCACGTTGTTCTAGGCGATAGCGTCTATTATTCGTTTCGCGCCTCGAAGTTGCTCAAGTGATCGGTCGAGGCCGTCCCCGCCCGGAGGAGCCGGTCGAGCGGCAGTTGTAGATCCGATATCGGTCGACTTCGGATTCCGTTTTGCCTCATGATCCGCCACGGCGGGGCGCGACAGCACGAACAGCAACGGAGGGATGCGGGTGTTCCAGTCGGAACCCAGGCGGCGCGTGATGCGCCCAACGCTCGCGGTGCTTTTCGCGGTCTTGGGTCTCCTCGGGGGTCCCGCGTCCGTGGGCTCGGCTCCGCTGCCTCACTTCGTCTACGGCCTGGACCCTCGCTTCAGCTATGGAGTCTCCCTCGGCGAGGAACAGATTCTGGTCGGGGCCGTCCCCGGCACGGCGGGGGATCTCCATTTCGGATCGCAGGGTGAGACCTCCGTGCATATCGCCGCTTTGAGATTGGGCCCCGATCCGATCGCCTTCCTTCCCTCCGACACGGTGCTCCTGCTGCAGGGGCCTTTCCCGAGCCCGATCCGCGACCGCGCCGAACTTCTCATCACCACCGCGATCCCGGGTTCTGCGCGGTTTCGTCTCTACGATCCGCTTGCCGGACGGACCTCCTTCGACGTCGCGACCCCCCTGCAGTCCGGGCGCAATTCCGTCTGGATCGAGTTTCCCTCCCGGATCGGCTCCGGCATCTACCTGCTGCGCGTCGATCTGCCGCAGGAGACCATTACGCGGAAGGTCGTATTCATCAGGCGCTGATTCGACGCGCGGCCGGGCGCGCTCCTTGGGGCGGGCCGAAGATCCCCGAATCGGGCCTGCGCGTGGGCCCGTCCGCCGGTCGACAGGCTGCCCCGGCTCCCTTAGAATCCCGGCATGCATGAAACCGAAGCCTTAGGCCGCCTGTTCGAACGGATGGAAGGTCTGCCGATCCTCGTGCTCGGCGACGTGATGCTCGACCGCTATCTCTGGGGTGACACGGTGCGGATCTCTCCCGAGGCTCCCGTTCCCGTGATCGATGCGAGGGACGAAACCCTCCGGCTGGGGGGCGCCGCGAACGTTGCGCGAAACGTGCGGGCGCTTGGCGGGCGACCCTGGCTCGTCGGCGTCGTCGGCGACGATCCGTACGGCCAGGATCTGCGACGCGAAATCGCCGGCAACGGGATCACGGCCGATCGGATCTTCACCGATACCTCGCGCCGGACAACGACCAAGACCCGCGTCGTGGCGCGCCACCAGCAGGTCGTTCGGATCGATCGCGAGGAGGTTCGCGAGATCCAGGGACCCGCCCTCGAGCGGGTCCGCGACGCGGCCATGACCGCGCTGCGCGGGGCGGCTGCGATCGTGATCTCGGACTACGGCAAGGGGGTCATCGTCGCGAGTCTCCTCGATGAGCTTCTCGACGGGGCGCGCACTCGCGGGATCCCGGTCTGCGTCGATCCCAAGGAGACTCACTTCTTTGCTTACAAGAATGCCACCGTCCTGACGCCGAACCTCTCCGAAGCCGGGGTCGCCTTCGGGCGGCGCCTGAGCGACCCCGCGGTCTTCAAAGAGGCGGGGCATGCGCTCCTGTCCCGACTCGGGGCGAGAAGCCTCTTGATCACGCAAGGGGAAGAGGGGATGACCCTTTTCGAGGCGGACGGAACCGAGACCCACTTCCCTGCGGTCGCGACCGAGGTGTTCGACGTGACCGGCGCGGGCGACACGGTGGTGTCAACCTTCGCCCTCGCCGTCGCGGCGGGGGGTACCCTACGCCAGGCCGCGCTTCTGGCGAACCACGCGGCAGGGATTGTCGTGCGTGAGGTCGGGACCGCCTGCGCCACCCCGGAGGAGATCCGCGTCTCGCTGGCCCGGCACGCCGATGGCTGATCAGGCTCGAATAGACCGGCCGCCTCTTCTCGGCGAAGAGGACCTCGATCGGATCCTCACCGACGCGAGGAGCCGGGAGCTTCGGGTCGTCTTCACGAACGGCTGCTTCGACTTGATCCATCCCGGTCACGTCGCCTACCTGGCGGATGCGAGGGCCCTCGGCGACCTCCTGCTCGTGGGGCTCAACTCCGATGCGAGCGTCCGCCGGCTGAAGGGGGTCGGGCGTCCCCTGATCCCGCAGGACGGCCGGGCGATGGTTCTGGCGTCGCTCCGATCGGTGGAGGGCGTCGTCCTCTTCGAGGAGGACACCCCGAGGAACCTGATCCGCCGGGTCCGCCCGCCATTCCTGGCCAAGGGCGGCGACGTCACGGCAGGCCGGGG
>CAZNRY010000136.1:0-11212 GCA_964575675.1 uncultured bacterium | reverse complement strand
CTTTCAATCGAATTGGAGCTGGACGGGATCGAACCGACGACCTCATGACTGCCAGTCATGCGCTCTCCCAACTGAGCTACAGCCCCGTCGGGCATCGGCATCAGCCAATGCAGATTTCACCCTATCGGGCACTCCCGAGAGGTGTCAATCGAAAAGCCGCTTGTCCCGACGCCGGTCGCATCGTGTATCCTGCCATTGCTACGGTATCGTTCGTGCCGGAGTGGTGAAATGGCAGACACGCGGGACTCAAAATCCCGTGAGGGCAACCTCGTGTGGGTTCAACTCCCACCTCCGGCAAACCCGTCCTCCCCTCTTCAGCTCCCGCTTGGGGCGTGATAGTCTGCACGAACATTCGCATTCCCGGGAGGAGTATGACGCAACAAGGCTGGCTGTGGCTCATCTTCAGCGGGGTCGCCGTTGGGGTGATGGCGATCGATCTGGGACTCTTTCAGCGCAAGGCGCACGCGGTTCGTCCGCGCGAAGCGGCGATCTGGAGCGGGGTATGGGTCAGCGTCGCCCTCTTGGTCGGGCTCGCCGTTCTTCTCATGGAGGGCCGTCAGAAGGGGCTCGAGTTCCTCACCGGTTACCTGATTGAGCTCTCTCTCAGCGTCGACAACATTTTCGTCTTCGTTCTGATCTTCGCGTACTTCCGCGTTCCCCCGCAGTTCCAGCACCGGGTCCTGTTCTGGGGCATCGTCGGGGCGGTCGTCCTGCGCGGCGTGTTCATCTTCGGCGGGATCGTGCTGCTCGAGCTCTTCCACTGGTTGATCTACATCCTCGGCGCTCTCCTGATCTGGGGTGGTATCCAGCTTTTCCGCCAGGACAAGGTCGGCGTTCATCCGGAGAAGAACCGGGCGCTCCGCCTTTTCCAGCGGGTCGTCCCCATGGTGCGCGACTACGATGGCCAACGATTCTTCACGCGCCGCGAGGGGAAGCTCCTCGCCACGCCGCTCATGGCCGTTCTCCTCGTGATTGAGACGACCGACCTGGTTTTCGCCATCGACTCGATCCCCGCGATCCTCGCGATCACGCGGGACCCGTTCATCGTCTTCGCGTCGAACATTTGCGCGATCCTGGGGCTCCGCTCGCTCTACTTCCTCTTCGCCGCCCTCGTCGACCGCCTCCGCTACCTCCACTTTGGGCTCGCCGTGGTGCTCTGCTTCGTCGGGTTGAAGATGCTCGCCGAGAAGTTCGTCCAGGTCCCGATCGGCCTCTCGCTCGCTTTCGTCGCCCTGGCGCTCGGCGTGTCGGTCGTCGCCTCTCTCGCGATCCCGCTGAGGCACGCCCCTGCCGCGCAGGGGCCGCCGCCCGAAGCGGCGCCGTGAGCACGGGCAAGTGGACCGAGGGGGCGATCCTCGCCCCTCTCACCTCCTGGCAGATCGGCGGACCGTGTCGTGCGTTGGCCGAACCGGAGACCCCGGCCGAGCTAACGGCCGCTCGCCGCGAGGCCGAAAGGTGCGGGTGGCCGGTCTTTCTGCTCGGCGCCGGAACGAACCTTCTCATCGCCGATGAGGGGTATCCGGGACTGGTCGTTCGCTATGCGAGTCGAGGGAAACGGATCGAGGAGCGCGGAGAGCGGGCGATCGTCCGCGCGGAAGCCCGCATGCCCTTTGCCGGCCTTGCGCGCGAAGTATCGCGGGCCGGGTGGAGCGGCCTCGTTTGGGCGGAAGGGATCCCCGGAAACGTAGCCGGTGCGACAGTCGGCAATGCCGGCGCCTATGGCGGCGATGTCGCCGGCCGGATCGCGAGCATCGAGGTCGTGCTTCCCGATGGAACGGAGGAGACATGGGAGCCGGCCCGGATGCACTACGCCTACCGCTCCTCCGCGCTCAAGGGGCGGGACCCTGCCGGCCCCGCTATCGTCGCCGTATCGTTCGCCCTCGATCGAGACGACCCGGCTCTGCTCAACGAGCAGATGCAGAAGCTGGCCGCACAGCGCAAGTCGAAGACCCCGCTCGGCGCATCCTGCGGCTGCGTCTTCCGCAACCTCCCGTGCGGACCTGCCGGCAAGCTGGTCGAGGAAGCCGGCTGCAAGGGACTGCGCCGCGGCGGCGCCGTCATCAGCCCGGCGCACGCGAACTACATCATCAACGAAGGGGGAGCCCGCGCGCGAGACGTCCTCGACTTGATCGCAACGGTCCGCGAGCGCGTCCGGCAAAGCTCGGGGGTCACGCTCGAGCTCGAGATCCAGCTCGTCGGGTTCCAGACGGCCCCGTGAATCTCGCCGCCCGAGGGAAGCGCCGCCTCAGTCTCGTTGACTTGCCCTCGGAGCGGTTCCTACAATTGCCCGCAGACGCCGAACCGGCCGCCGGCCCCCCGTCGGCTTGCCAGAAGAGGTTAACGATGCGCCGAGTTGCCCTCCTTCTGTCCTGTATCGTTGCCGTTTTCGTTATCATCGGGTGCGTCGCGAAAGAGCCCTCCAAAAAGACGGATGCGGGTTCCGCGGCAACCCCGGTCGTGAAGGTCGGCGTCGTCACCGGGACGGTGTCACAGGGGGAGGACGAGTTCCGCGCGGCGCAGGCGCTCTTGCGCAAGTACCCCGGCCGCGTCCGCCACGTCACCTATCCCGACAACTTCATGAACGAGCAGGAGACGGTGATCGCCCAGATCGTCGGGCTAGCATCCGATCCTGAGGTGAAGGTGATCGTCGTCGGCCAGGCGATTCCAGGCGCCTGTGCGGCGGTGCGGAAGATCCGCGAGACGCGAAGCGATCTGCTTTTTGGTTTCGTTGAGGCCCACGAGGATCCGCGCCTTGTCAACGAGACGGCCGACATCGCGGTCCAGTCAGATCAGCTCGCCCGCGGGCGGACCATTGTCGACCTGGCCAAGAAGATGGGGGCGAACACGTTTGTGCATTACACCTTCCCCCGCCACATGTCGATGGAGCTCCTCGGCGAGCGCAGGGACATCATGGAACAGCAGTGTGCGAAGATCGGGATGACCTTCGTGAGCTTGAACGCCCCGGACCCGATGAACGAAGGGGGGCTACCCGCCACGCAGCAGTTCGTCCTCGAGGACGTGCCGCGCCGCGTGAAGGAGTTCGGCAAGGCGACCGCGTTCTTCTCGACCAACTGCGGGATGCAGGATCCTCTGATCAAGTCGGTCTTAGACACGAGCGCCTACTTTCCCGAGCAGTGCTGCCCGAGCCCGACCCACGGATACGTCACCGCCCTCGGCATCTCGGTGCCGGAAGAGAAGGCGGGCGACATGGCGTTCATCAACGAGCAGAACCGGGCCGCGATAGCCTCGCGCGGTCTGTCCGGCCATTTCGCGACGTGGCCCGTTCCCCTCACGATGCTCTCGATCGAGGTCGTCGCGGACCTTCTTCTCGATGCACAGACGGGAAAGGCTGATCAGAAGGATCCTTCCGTTCTGAAGAGCTACTTCGAGAAGGCGGCCGGCGTCCCGGTCACGATCACGAGATACGACCCAGCCTCTGGCAACTCGTATCTGCTCCTCCTTGATTCGATCATCTATTAGGTCCCCCGACGAAGGATGGAACCCCTCCTTCAGTTGACCGGGATCGGCAAGGCCTTCGGGCCGAACCGCGTGCTCCACAACGTGGGACTGGATCTGTACCCCGGGAAGATCGTCTGTTTGGTCGGCGAGAACGGTGCGGGCAAGTCGACCCTGATGGCCATCCTCTTTGGTATGGGGATCATCCGGGAGTCGGGAGGATACGAGGGGACGATCCGGTGGAATGGCCGCAAGGTGGAGCCGCAAAGCCCCGAGGAGGCGATGTCCCTCGGGATCGGCATGGTCCACCAGGAGTTCATGCTGATCCCCGGCTTCACGGTCCACGAGAACGTCAAGTTGAACCGCGAGCCGCTGCGGAGCAACCTCTTCTCGCGCTTCGTCGCCCGGCCCCTTGCGCTCCTCGACCGCGAGAGGATGCGGAGCGATGCCCGGGAGGCGCTCCGCCGAATGCGGATCGGCCTGGACGTCGAGGAGCGCGCCGCGGGACTACCCGTCGGCCTGAAGCAGTTTGTGGAGATCGCTCGTGAGATCGACAAGCGCGACCTCAAGCTTCTCATCGTCGATGAGCCGACCGCCGTTCTTACCGAATCGGAAGCGGCCAATCTGCTTGAAATCCTCCGCGAACTCGGCGCCGCAGGAATCGCGATCCTCTTCATCACCCACCGTCTCGATGAGGTCGTCGAAATCGCCGACTCGATCCTCATCCTGCGCGACGGCGAGGTGGCGGGTCGCTTCGCGCGCGGCGAAGCGACGCCCCAGATTCTCGCCGAGCGGATGGTCGGCCGCAGCCTCGACCTCGCCGCCCAGGCGAGCCGGCCTGACTACGCGGGGGCGACCATCCTGTCGATTCAGCACCTCGAGGTCGAGATGCCAGGAGAAGAGGTGCGCGGCATCTCGATTGACGTCCGGGCCGGCGAGATCTTCGGTTTCGCGGGACTGGCCGGGCATGGGAAGGTCGGGATCGCCAACGGCGTCCTCGGTCTCTACCCGGCAACGGGGCGTGTTCGCTTCGAGGCAACAGAACTTCCCCTGGGAGATACCGCAGCGGCCCTCGCCCGCGGAATCGCATTCCTTTCCGAGGACAGACGCGGCGTGGGACTCATGTTGGACGAATCGGTGGAGCGGAACATCGCCGCAACCGCGATTGAAGTACGCCATCGGTTCCTCCGCCCTGGTCCCTTCGGGAGCCTTCGGCTTCTCGACGGCCGCGCCATCCGCGCCCACGCCGAGAAGATGATCCGCGACCTCGACATCCGCTGCCGCGGCCCGGAGGAGCCGGTCCTCCGCCTCTCGGGAGGCAATCAGCAGAAGGTCTGCATCGCCCGGGCGATGACGCTCGCTCCTCGGCTGCTTTTCGTCAGCGAACCGACCCGGGGGATCGACGTCGGGGCGAAGAGACTCGTTCTCGATCGCCTCCTCGAGATGAACCGAAAGGACGGGGTGACGATCGTGCTCACCTCCTCCGAGCTCGCCGAACTGCGCTCCGTGGCCGATCGAATCGGCGTCGTCTATCGCGGTCGCCTCGCGGCGGTTCTATCCCCGCGCGCCTCGGATGCAGAGTTCGGCCTCGCGATGGCCGGCGGGCTTGAGGCGTGCGGCGCCCCCTCGCCCTCGGGCGGAGGGAGACCCTGATGTCCCCCCTTCTCGCTTCAGTCCCCCGGCTGCGCCGATCGCTTGCCTCCTTCGGGGTCCCCCGCCTCCTGATCGTCGCGTTCCTTCTCGCTCTGCTAGCCGTGGCCGTGGTTCGAAAGATGGACCTCGGCATTCTCCTGACCGACTCCCTCGTCCGGATCGGCCGCAACGGCATCCTCGTGCTGGCGCTTCTCCCGGGGATCCAGGGGGGGATTGGCCTCAACTTCGGTTTGCCGGTCGGAATCCTCTCGGGGCTCGTCGGCTGCGTCCTGGTGCTGCAGATCGGGGCGACCGGTTGGGCCGGGCTTCTGCTCGCCTGCCTTCTCGCGCTCGCGATCTCTGTTCCCGCCGGATGGCTGTACGGACGCCTCCTCAACCGGGTCCGCGGGCAGGAGATGATGGTCGGCACCTACACGGGGTTCTCGCTCGTCGCGGGGATGTCGATCTTCTGGCTGCTCGCCCCCTTTCACAACCCAACCATGGTCTGGGCGATCGGGGGCAAGGGGCTGCGGACTACGCTCCCCCTCGGCGATTCGTTCGGCGGGATCCTGGACGATCTCGGGGCCTTCAATATCGGCGCCGTGCGCGTGCCGACGGGACTTTTCATCGTCTTCTTCGCGGCCTGCGGAATCGTCTCCCTCTTCTTTCGCACGCGCCTCGGCCTCGCCCTGCGGGCAGCGGGCCAGAATCCGGCATTCGCCCGATCGTCCGGAATCAGGGAGGAATCGATGCGAATCCTCTCGGCCGTGCTATCGACAAGCCTTGCCGCAGTCGGCATCGTCATCTTCGCGGCTTCCTACGGTTGGGTTCAGCTCTATACGGCCCCCCTCATGATGGCGTTTCCGGCGATCGCGTGCATTCTGATCGGCGGGGCGAGCATCAATCGCGCGACGATTCCCCACGTCCTCTTCGGGACGTTCCTCTTCCAGACGATCCTCACGATCGCGCTACCGGTGACGAGCAGCGTCGTCCGCGGCGACGTATCCGAGGTCGCGCGGCTGATCATCCAGAACGGCATGATCCTCTATGCGCTCTCCAGGCGAGGATAGAATGGAACGCGCGCGCGGTCGCACCTCTTTGATTCGGTTCCGGGAAATGGGAGCCGCAAACCTCGTTCCGCTTCTCTTCGTCGTGCTCTGCGTCGTAGGAATCGTTCTCGCCCGCCTTCCCCTGCCCTACCTTGCCTCGGAGATTCTGACCCGCTTCGGGAGGAACTCCTTCCTGATCCTGGCGCTCATTCTTCCGATCGTGGCCGGCCTGGGACTGAACTTCGGCATCGTGATCGGGGCGATGGCGGGCCAGATCGGAGCGATTCTCGTCACGGCGTGGGGCATCCGCGGAATCTTCGGCTTCGCGACCGCCCTCGCTCTGGCGACGCCTCTGGCCGTCCTCTTCGGGTGGCTCGTCGGCAACCTGTTCAACCGGGCGAAAGGACGCGAGATGGTCACGGGTATGATCGCCGCCTTCTTCGCGAACGGCGTCTACCAGGCGGTCTTCCTGCTCCTCGTCGGACGGGTGATTCCATTCCACATGCCGGAGATGGTCCTTCCCCAGGGATTCGGGCTCAGGAACACGATCGACCTAGCGGGGATCCAGTATGCGCTCGACGGGTTGATCCCGCTCGAGTTCCGCTGGGGTACGTCGCTACTGCGGATCCCCCTCGCCAACATCCTTCTCACCGGGCTCCTCTGCCTCGGGATCGTCGGGTTCCTGAGGACGAAGATCGGCCAGGAACTGCGCGCGATCGGGCAGGACGCGCACGTCTCGGCGATCGCTGGGATCCCGGTCGAGAGGAACCGGACCCTTGCGACGATCCTCTCGACGGTTCTCGCCGCCTGGGGACAGTTGATATTTCTACAGAACATCGGGACGCTGAACACGTACAACAGTCACGAACAGGTCGGGATGTTCGCGATCGCTTCGCTTCTCGTGAGCGGCGCGACCGTGACCCGCGCGACGGTGGGGCAGGCAATCCTGGGCACCCTGCTCTTCCACACGCTCTTCACCGTCTCGCCAATCGCGGGGCAGCGCATCGCGGGGGACGCGCAGATCGGCGAGTTCTTCCGCGTGTTCGTCGCCTACGGGATCATCACGGTCGCCCTCGCGCTCCACGCTTGGCAGAGCGTCCGGGCGCGCCGGCGCGCGAACGCCGCGCTGGCGGCATCCATTCCCCCCGGGAAACCGGCGATCAGGGGCTGACGAACTCTTGCAGCCACGACTCCTCGCGTTCGCGCAGATCGGACACGCGAAGGCCGCTCGCCCGGCTCGCCTGCTGAAGGATGCAGAAGGCGTAACGGCGCCCGTCGATCGCATCGACGTACCCCGCGATGCTGCTCACGCCAAGGTCCCCGAGGGTGCCGGTCTTTGCGCGCAAGTCCGGCGCCGGGCCGTTTCGGAATCGCCGCGCGAGAGTCCCCTCCCCGCCTGGACGCGGAAACGAAGCATAAAGATCGGCGAATACCTTCTCCCGGGTCTGCGCCCAAGCGAGGACTTCGGCTATCTGCCGCGCGGATATCCGATTCGCGGGGGAGAGACCGCACCCGTCGACGATCTCCGGCAATGCCCCGAGTCGCGGATGATCACGCCACCACGCGAGCACGCGGGCCGCCCCCGAGGCCGCGCTCCCATCCTCACCAAGCCCGGCGAGGATCAGGTCGGCCATGAAGTTATTGCTCCACAGGTTCATGCTCCGCACGAGGATCCCGAGCGAAGGGGATGGAAATGCAACGATTATGCTTGCGTCACTTGGCGCTTTTCCGGAGCGGACCGTGCCGATCTCTATCCCCCGCTGCTCGAGGAAACCCTTCAAGACTCCCCCCGTGAGAAGCTCCGGCCGCCGGCAGGCCCGGTAGAAGCGGCTGGGCGCACCAGAAAACTGACGCTGTTGAAATTCGCGCCCAGACTCGAGACGCGTGCCGCATAAGGACTATCAGTCCCCTCGGCGAGACGGAGCGAGTCCAGATCGGCAACCGGCCTTGAATCGACGACAAGGGCGCCCGTCACCGCGCGCAGCCCTGTCGCGGCCACCTCTTGGGCGAGCAGCCAAAGCCGCTCGGACACAAGGAAAGGATCGCCGCCTCCCTGAACGTAGAGGTCGCCGTCCAGCACGCCGTCCCGCAGCGGAGCACCAGCCAAGACGCGTGTCTCGAACTGATGATCCGGTCCGAGCAGGTCAAGCGCGGCCGCGCTTGTCACGATCTTCTGAACGGATGCCGGCGGAAGAGACAGATCCGGGTGAAACTCGACCCGCCCCTCCCCTCCGCAAAGGGGAACGAAAGCGACGGAAACCTCCGTGCCGCTCAATGCCTCCCGCTCGAGCCGCGCAGCGAGGGACGCGGGAGATCCCAGGGAGGCAGCCGAAGGGGCGAGGCCATCGACAGAGAGGAGAATCGCCGCGCACATGAACAAGGGGATGACGCCGCGGGCCTGCCCCGAAGGAGACGGCGCTTGGGGCGCCGCCCACTGAGCGATCTTCACGCGTCGAGCTCGAAGGAGCGCCGCGGCTCCCGTCCTGCGAGTGCATCGACATCCAGCTCGCCCATGATCGCCGGGTTTTCGAGCCCGAAACGGACGAGAACCCCGGGATCGATCTCGCCGAGCAGTCCGGCCGTTCGCCCGTCGGCTAGCCGAAGTACCGCACAGCGTCCTTCGAGGAATGGGGCCCGATGGGCCACCTCCCAGACAACCTGACAGGAGAACTCCCGTACGATCGCCTCGCAGAACGCGCGAGCATCGGTGAATCCAACCTTCGGCCCGATCATCCCGAACGCCAAACGGCGCCTCTCGCAAGCAAGCGTCTCTCCCTCCGGGTCGTACTCGGTTATGTCACCGACCTCGAAGATCCTCTGCGGCAGCGGCTGATGCCGATTGTGCTGGAAGATCCGGAGCAGGCCCGGCAGAAGGCTCGTCCGCAGGCGGGTCTGTTCGCTCGAGATCGGATTGGCGATCCGCACGGCAATCGGCCCACTCTCGATTCCCAACGCGAGATCGTGGTCCTCGTCATTCGTCAGAACGAGCGACATCACCTCGAAGAAACCGAGGCCGCAGAGCGATTCACGAACCGCGCCGGTCAAGTCCTCGATCGGAAGGGATCGCCCCACCGTTCGGGCAGGCAAGAGAGACGGCGCAATCTGATGATATCCGTAGGCGATCGCGATGTCCTCGATGAGATCGCGCTCGTGGAGGATGTCGTTTCGATAGGCCGGGATCAAAACCTCGATCGTCTCCCCGTCGAGCGGATGGGCGTCGTGGCGCATCCTGCGGAGCAACTCGATCGCCCGCCCCGCATCAAGCGGGATTCCGATCAGGCGAGATGCGACCTCCGTCCGGAGCGTCGCCCGCTGGGGCGACAGGTCCGGGGTCGTCTGCACGGACGGCGCGGCGGCCCCGGCGTTGCGGGGGTCGCTTCCGCCTTCGATCACGACGCTCCTGAGAGATGCCCCCTGCAAGTTCTCGAGCAAGGAGGTCACGACGATATTCAACGTCCGTCCCACGATGCGCGCCCCCATCCCGGTCACATCGATGAAGAGCCTCCTGCTCCCCGTGTGGACCTTCGTCTCCTCGCTGTTGATGATGGGCGGCATCGAGAGCACCCGGCCATCCAGGTCGCGCAGGATCGGATAGCGCGAGCAACCATCGAGCAGGTGCCGGTAGGCCCGGCCCTTGGGATGGTGATCGAGGATCTCCCGCAGCGTGAGAGCGCGGCCGTCCGAGGCGCCCAGGGGCGCGAAGGCGTAGCGTTCCGGATCTTCCGTCGTGTACTCGAGCGAGGGCTTGAACGTGTCGAAATCGTAGACGCCGATGGACGCGAGCTTCCGATTGCGGCCAAGCGCCCAATGGAGGTTCTCTTGCAGCTTCATGAGGATCTTCACCGCATCTTCGTCGAGGGCGGCGTCCTCGAGCACGGCGCATGCGATGTAGGGGCGCAGGCTCTTTGGATTCCGGACCGTAGAATCGACCCGGAGCGTCGCGGCGGGGTCGCCGAGCGCATAATTGGCCATGCCCGTCTCGATCTCGAGATACCCCCGCAGCGCCCGCGCCAAGCCGCCCGGGTCGAACATGTCCGGCCGAACCGCAAGCAACTCCATCCGGACCACCTCGATCTCGGGGAGATCCTCGACGCTGGACGGGTCGGCGCGATGATCAACGTCGCAACGGTCGCACCGCGCCGGGGTCTCCTCGCTCGGCGTTCGCTCTTCGATCCATCCGCACCGCAGGCAGCGTGTGCGGGGAAGGCGGGCGAATCCCTCGACGTCGCACCCGATCTCTTCGAGAGTGCGCAGGAGACGATCCCCCGGCAGATCAGCGCCGATCCGCTTGCGCAACGCATCCAGCGGGATCCCGATCACCGGCATAGGGGCACTCCTTTCAGCCACTCGGTGTCCGGTAGGTAGAGATCCCGGATGTCGGCGAGGTCGTAGCGCATCATGGCGAGCCGCTCCAGACCGAGTCCCCACGCGAGCACCGGCGACTTGCAGCCAAGCGGCTCGGTCACTTCGGGGCGGAAGATCCCGGCCCCCCCCATCTCCACCCAGTCCTTCCTCTTCTCGTACCAGATGTAGATCTCGACGCTCGGTTCGGTATACGGGAAGAACGCCGGGCGGAACTGGAACTGCTCGAATCCCATCTTCCGGTAGAATGCCGCGAGCGTACCGAGCAGGGTCGCGAGCGACGCGTCCGGGTCGATGACGATCCCATCGACCTGATAGAAGACCGGAAGGTGCTTGTAGTCGATCGTTTCGCGTCTGAATACGCGCCCGACGGAGAAGACGCGCCGCGGCCCGGCCGGGTCCGCCGCAAGGGCCCGAATCGTCGTAGCGGTCGTGTGCGTGCGGAGCACGGCGCGCTCGGCCTTCTTCTCGTCCCATGCGTACTGCCATCCCAGCGAACCCGTGTCCCCCCCGTCCTCGTGCACCCGCCGAACCCGCTCGACCATCGCGCGATCCCGCGGAAGCGGGATCGTGTCGGGCTTCTCGAGGTAGAAGGTGTCTTGCATCTCGCGCGCCGGGTGGTCTTGCGGTTGGAAGAGCGCGTCGAAGTCCCAGAACGCCGACTCCACGATGGGCGAGACGATCTCCTGGAACCCCATTTCGAGATAGACGCG
>CAZNRY010000135.1:0-11299 GCA_964575675.1 uncultured bacterium | reverse complement strand
TAGCCGGGATGGATCGCGTCGGCGTTCGTGATCTGCGCGGCCGACATGATGCGCAGGATGTTGAGATAGCTGTCCTTGCTCTTCGGAGGGCCGATGCAGACCGACTCGCCCGCGAGGCGCACGTGAAGCGAATCGGCGTCGGCTTCGGAATAGACGGCCACGGTCGCAATGCCGAGCTCGCGGCAGGCCCGGCTCACGCGGAGGGCGATCTCACCCCGGTTGGCGATCAGGATCTTCTGGATCATCCCGGAGGCCTAGTAGCGCATCTTGCCGGGGGGATGCGATTCCTCTTCCCGAGCGCCGCCGGCTTTCTTCCCCTTCGCCTCCGCCTCCGCCGTCCCCTCGAAGAGCGCCCACTTCGAATCGCTGGACGATTGGATCCCGCGGATCCGCAGCTCGAACTCGGTCGGGCTCGTCGAGGCGCGGATCGCCTCCTCGAGCGTGATCAGGCCGTCCCGGTACAGCTTCATGAGCGACTGATCGAAGGTCTGCATGCCGTACTGGCTCACCCCTTCATGAATCGCCGCCTTGATCAGCATGGTCTTCTCGGAGTCCATGAGATACTCCTGGATCGTCGGCGTCGCGACCATGACCTCGACGGCGGGTACCCGCCCTTCGCTGTTCGCCCGCGGGATCAGGCGGAGGCTGATCACCGCCTGCAGGGTGTTCGCGAGAAGGAATCGGACTTCGTCGTGCTGGTGGGGCGGATAGAACGAGATGATCCGGTTCACGGTCTGCGCGGCGTCGATCGTGTGCAGGGTCGAGAGAACGAGATGTCCGGTGTCCGCGGCCATCAGGGCGATCGACATCGTATCGATGTCGCGAATCTCTCCGAGAAGAATCACGTCCGGATCCTGGCGCAGGATGTGCCGCAGGGCGTCGGAGAAGCTCTCTGTGTCGAGGGAGACCTCGCGCTGGCTGATCAAGCTCTTGTCGTCGCGGTGAAGGAACTCGACAGGATCTTCGATCGTGACGATGTTCCGGGCCAGCCTGCGATTGATCGAGTCGACCATGGCCGCCAGCGTCGTGCTCTTCCCGCTGCCCACGGTTCCGGTGACGAGGACGAGGCCTCGCGGACGAAGGGCGAGCTGCTCGACGATCGGAGGAAGGTTCAGATCCTCAATCGCGGGGACCCCCAAGGGGACGTGGCGGATTGCCATCGCGATCGTCCCGCGCTGGTAGTAGAAGTTCGATCGGTACCGCGCCAGGCCCGCGATTCCGAAGGCGAAATCGATCTCGCGGTGATGCTCGAATTCCTCCTTCTGCTCGGGCGTCAAAACCTGGGCGACGACACCCTCCAGATCCTTGGGACTCAGCGGCTCGAGATCCATCGGGTAGAGGGTCCCGTCGATTCGCAAGGTCGGCCGGCTCCCGACCTTCAGGTGGAGGTCGGATGCCCTCCGCTCAATCATCTCTTCGAGGATTTTTCGAAAGTCCATCGGCATGATCGCCCCTAGCTTGGCCGCACAAGGAAGAGCGGCTGGTTGAATTCGACCGGCTGGCCATTCTGGACGAGGATCCGTTCGATCACGCCGGCGGTCTCCGACTCGATCTCGTTCATCAGCTTCATCGCCTCGACGATGCAGACGACCTGACCCGTCTCGATCCGTTGGTTCTGTTCGACGTACGCGGCCGACGTCGGTGATGGAGAGAGGTAGAAGGTTCCGACCATCGGGGAACGGATCGCCACGAGCCCCGCTTCATCGACCGCACCGGCGGCCAGAGGGGCGGCGGACGCGGCAGGTCCCGGGCCGGGCGCCGGGGCGGCATCCCGCGACGCGGCCGAAGCCGGCATCGACACGACCGGCGCGGGTGCGGCAACCGGAATCACGGTCGATTCTGCGCCCCGGTGATTGTCACTCTTCTTCTGAATCCGAACATGTGTCCACCATCTGCGGACCTCGAGTTCGTTGATCTGGCTTTCCTCGACCAGCTTGATCAGCCGGCGGATCTCCTCGACGCGCATGCCCCCTCCTCGCCGATGCCCTGCTTCGCCGTTCTCACCGTCCAGGGACGGCGAGCAGCGCCCGGAGGCCGATTCGGTAACCGGTTACACCGAGACCGATGATCAGACCCCGGCATACCGGGGCGATCAGATCCCGATGCCGAAACGGCTCTCGGCCCATGATGTTCGACAGATGAACGGCTATTATCGGAAAATCAACCCCCGCAACCGCGTCCCGCAGGGAGACGCTCGTATGGGAGAGTCCCCCAGGGTTCAGGAGGGCGCCCGTGACAACTCCCCGGGCTTCATGAAGACGATCGATGAGCGCCCCCTCATGATTGCTTTGGAAGAACTCTACGGGGACCCCCAGAGACTTGGCCTCCTCCCGAACCTCGGCCTCCAAGTCGGCAAGGGTCGCACGCCCATAGACCTCGGGCTCGCGAAGTCCGAGGAGATTCAAATTCGGGCCATTCAGAACGAGGATCGGTTTCATCGGTCAAGCCAAGACGAGAGCCGCCGCTTCCCGAACGGAGGCCTCCGGAACTTGCCGGTGCACGCTAACATCGCCAATACCCCCTGTCAACACGTAGGCGCCCCCCCGTTCCCCGGACTTCTTGTCCAGGCTCATCCAGGGAGCAATGTCTTCCCAACTTGCCCAGGGACAACGCGTTGGGAGGTGGTGCCGCTCGAGGAGCGCAGCCACCCGGTCCCTGAAGGAAACATCGGCAAGTCCGAGCAAGATCGACAGCTGACAAGCGGCCAGCAACCCGACCGCCACGGCTTCGCCGTGCCTCAACCGGTCGAACCCGCCTGCCGCTTCCAGGGCATGCCCAAAGGTATGGCCCAGGTTCAAGAGCTGCCTCTCGCCCAAATCCAGCTCGTCGCGGGCGACGATAGCCGCCTTCACGGCGATCGATCGGCCGATCACCTCCTCGAGCACATCCGGGTCCTTGCTCCAGATCTCATCGCCCCTCGTTTCCAGCAGGGTGAAGAGATCCTGATCACCGATGATCGCGGCCTTGATCACCTCCGCCAATCCGTTCGCCAGCTCCGCGTCGGGGAGCGTCGCCAGGAAGGAGGGCGAGGTGAGGACGATCCGCGGTTGGTGGAAGGCGCCGATCAGGTTCTTGCCGCCGGCATAGTTCACGCCGACCTTGCCCCCGACGCTTGCGTCCGCCATGGCGATCAGGCTCGTCGGGATCTGGGCGAATGCGATCCCCCGCATGTAGGTCGCCGCAGCGAATCCGGCCAAGTCGCCGATGACGCCGCCGCCGAGTGCGACGACCCAACCATCGCGCTTCAGACCTGCCGCAAGGAACGAATCGTAGAGGAGCGGCAGGCGGGACAGGTCTTTCGACGTCTCTCCCGCAGGCGCCCACACCTCGTGAACCTCGAGGCCGCGGGACTGCAGGGCATCGCGCACCGCCTCCGCCCAGAGAGGACCGACCCTCTCCTCGGTCACGAGGACGGCCGTCTTCCCGCGTTCCGCGAATTCGGGGGTGTCGAGTTCCCCCCACCGGGCAAGCGGAGCGACAAGAACGCGGTAGCTTCTCCCCCCCAAGCGCACCGGGATTTCACGGGTCATCGTGTCGCAGAAGCTACCATCGGAAGCGGGCCCAGTCCAGGCGAGGCCGTTTAGGTCAAGCCGGCTAGTACGCCGAGAGGAGCTGGTGGCGCAGCAGCTCGAGCTGCTGGCGGAGGCCTTCCATCTGGTGACGGAGCATCTTTTCACGGCCATTGGTCATCTGGCGCTGTTTCTGCCGCCAGATCGAGTGCGCTCGATCCTCGATCCGGATCTTCAGAGCAAGACCCCGGCCGGAGCGCATCAGATCCACCCGGACAACCTGCCCCGGAGGGATCGCAGCCACCCGCTGGGTCAACTCGTCCCAACTGAGCACGGGGGCTCCGTCAAAACCGACCAACCGATCGCCCGGAAGAAGGCCGGCAAGGGCCGCGGGACTTCCGGGCAGCACACGGGCGATCAGAACACCCGGCCCGCTCCTTGGCAGACCGCCCCCGGACGGGACATCGACGCGCACGCCGAGAAACCCTCGTGCGGCCCTCCCCACGGTCAGGAGGGGACCGATCGCGGGTTCCAGCTGCTCGACGGGAACGATCCACCCCGCCTCGCTGGGGCCGGGAGAGCGAATCGCATACTCCACGGGCGATCCCATCTTTCGCGGGTCGAGCAGGAGAAGGCTCTCGCCTCCTTCCCCGAGCATGAGCCCGACCAATCTGCCGTCGCCATCCAGCACCCCTCCGCCCGCGAGGGCAGGATCACCGTTGCCCTCGAGTTTCCCCCGCATCCGTCCCGCGTAGCTGAGCTCCTTCTCCGTCCGTGCGACCGAGAGGTGGGGCGTTGTGCGCTGGGGATGGGCGACGCCAGGGTAGGAGATCGTAAGAATCCACGATGGGGACCGCGGCAGGACAGGTCCCCGGGGCAAGGGATGAAGGGACGGCATCCCGTGGACGTGGATCACGCTGATCCCGAGATCGGGATCCTGCCCGACAAACTCCCCGGTTGCCATCGATCCATCGGGGCTGAATACGCGGATCGTGTCTCCCGGTTGGGCGAGGTCGGCCACCGTGACGACGTGTCCGATCTCGTCCCACACAACCCCGTTTCCCTGAATGCGGCGGACCGGCATCCCGCGGTCTCTCGCTCGATCCGCGGGGGCGGGATCGTCCATGCCCCACGGCCGGCGCACGTCGATCTTCACGATTCCGGGGCCTGCGCTTCGGAGGATTCCCTCGAGTTGAACCTCGAGATCTCCTCCGTGGGCTGGCTGCGCAGGGACGCCCCCCGCGAGGGTGAGAAGCACGCAGCCCGCGGCGAACCGCGCGGACCGCCTAGAAGACGATGCTGACCGATCCCTCACGAACGCGACCTCTCGACACCGTGGGTCCATATCCAACCGACTGCCCGTGGACGCCCGGATCCCATCCCGCGCCCCATTCGGGGTTAGGCGTGCTCGAGGAATCCGCACTGCCCGACGGCGTCGATTCCGCTCGATGGAGCATCTCTTGGACGAGGTCCTCGAACGGACCCGACGGCATCTCACCCGGGGAGACGGCGACCGGAGAAACCGGAGCGTCCGCGCTCGCCTGAGGCGCGGAGACAGTTTCGACACGCTCGTCCGCCACGGGGACCAAAGTTCGATGGAACATCATCATCGAACCCGAAACCCCGACGATCAAGCCGAGCGTCAAAGCGGCGAAGGCCCACCGCGGGGCCGGTTCCAGTACGCCGGCGGAGACCCAACCGCGCATCCGTTCCCAGATCCCCGGGGCGCGGGCCAGAGATGCCTCCTCGCCGTGCAGATTGCGGGCGGCGCGCAGAACATCCTGGAGAAACGTGCCGGACGCCTCGACCTCCGGAAGATCGTGGAGGAGGTTCACGGTCCGTTCGAGGCCCCGATACTCGCCTAGACACCGAGGACAGGAGTCGAGATGCTGGGTCATGCGGCGCTGCTCCTCGTAGCTCAGTCCCTGGTCGAGCCTCAAGGAGAAGAGCCCGCGTGCTGTCTTACAATTCATCGACGGTTCCCTCAATGGTTGGATCCAGCAAATCTTTAAGAGCCAGTCGGGCCCGGTTGATACGCGATCGGACCGTGCCGCCGGGGATCTTCAACGCCTCTCCGATCTCTTCGTAAGAGAGTTGCTGGATGTCCCGCAGCACGATCACCTCCCTGAACTTCCTGGGCAGCCTCTCGACGGCCGTCGAGACCTTGACCTCCACGTCCCGCCGTCGATAGAGACGATCGGGACCCGGGGCGGGATCGGCGAGGTAACCGCCCGAGTCGCCGGCAACCTCCATCAGCTTGTCCAGCGACACGACACCGCGAGCGCGAACCCGTCTTCGGATCTCGTTCTTCCCGAGATTCATCGCGATCGTGTAGAGCCAGGTGCTGAACTTCCCGCTCGGTCGATATCGTTCCCGATGGATGAACACCCGAAGGAACGTCTCCTGGGCGATCTCCTGGGCCCGGTCCCGGTCGTTGATCAGCCGGCTCACAACGTTCACGATCCGGTTCTGATAACGCGTGACGAGCGCCGCGAACGCCTCCTCTGATCCCCGAACGATCTCCTCCATCAGCTCTTCGTCTGATAGGCGAGCCAGGTCGACGGCGGATCTGCGTTCGTCCCCAGGTCCCATCCATTCTCCTGATTCCTTCGGGTGATCTACCCCGAAGTCCTAGCGACGGTTCCCGCTGTCCGGATTCGCTTCGGCCCAGATCTGAAGCAACTCCCGTGCCCGCCGATCGTTCGGTTGGCTCTGCAAGAGCTGCTGGAGGACCCGGCGTCCCTCGTCGATCCGCCCGGCGGCCCGGTAGGCCTTGGCCAGGTGGATCAGGATTTCTGCCTCTCCAGGTTCAAGCCTGGCAGCATGTTCCAGCTGCTCGACCGCCTCCGGATGGCGCTCCATGCGATAGAGGACCCATCCGTAACTGTCTAGAAAGGCCCCGTTCTCCCCATCGATCGCCACGGCCCGGCTGATCCATCCGTAGGCAGTCTCGAGGTCCGTCCCCCGATCGGCAAGCATATATCCGGCGAAGTTGAGAGCCTGCGCATCGTTCGGATTCGCCTCGATCAGCCGCCGGAACCAACCGAGCGAGTCATCGATCCGGCCCGCCTTCTGATCGAGGACCCCGAGACGGAAGAGAACCTCGCGATCGGCGGGAAGAAATGCCAGCACTTGCTCGAGCTGTCCGCGCGCGGCCTCGAGGTTTCCCCCCTCCTCGAGGAGCGCCGCGGACAGGAGTCGCGCCTCCCGGTCCTTGGGGTTCAGCCGACTGACCTGACCTAGGGCCTCTAGCGCCTCCTCCGATCGATTGAGGCGAGCCAACGAGATCCCCCGATACCAATGCGGAAACGGCTTGTCGGGGGAAGCGTGGACAAGGGTATCGGCGACGGTAAGGGCCGCCTCCAGGGAATCGGCCCGATTCAAGGCCCGCCACAGCCAGTCCCCGCTCTCGGATAGCCCGGGGTCGATCGATCGTGCGGTACGGAAGAGGGAGATCGCCTCCGAGAGGCGTTCCTTGCCGAATAGGATCACGCCGAGCTGCATCTGCACGGCGGCATCGCGCGGCTGCTCGGCATGCAGCCGCTCCAGATGCGGCAGCGCCTCATCCTCGCGATTCAGGGTCACGAGGCACCGTGAGAGCTCGCGCCGCAGATCCGGCCGCTGGGGCTCCTTCGCGACGGCGCGGCCGAGCGCGGCGGCTGTCGAGTCCGACGGCCCTAGCCTCCAGCAAAGAGCGAGAAGGCGGTCGGCGGCTCCGGGAAACCCTGGCGCCCCCTCGATCGCGCGGACGAAGTCGTTCAGCGCCCCCCCGTTTTGTCCCATGCGCGCTCGCAGGTTTCCGCGCGTCAGGTACAGGGGAGGACTGTCCGGCTCATGTCCCCCCGCTGAAGGCGTCAAGAGATTGAGCGCCTCTTGGAGATCGCCCATCCCCTCCAGGGCCATGAGGAGGGTGATCAGGTAGTCGCGCTTCCCGTGGTCCAACTCCCGGGCCTTCCGCAGGGCGGAGATCGCTTCTGGACCCTTGCCCGTCAGGACGAGGGCGCGTCCCAGGAGCCAATAGGACTCGGCATCCCCGGGTGCCAGACGCAGGGCGTGGCGCACCGCTGGAATGGCGGAGTCGGGCGTGCGATTTTCGATCAGCAGGCGGGCCAGCTCACGCGGTATCTCCGAGACGGTGGAATCGGCCTCGAGCGCCGCGCGCAGCTCCACTATCCCCGCCGCCAGGTTCCCCTCCTCGGCACTCTGCAGCCCCTGGATGTAATGGGTCATCGCATCGCCCGACCCCAGCGCCGCGGACGGAACGGGTAGGAGACAAAAGACCGCAATGGCGAGAGGGATCGACCGTCTCACGAGATCTCCTTTCGGGACCGCTTCTTCTCCGAGCGGTAGGGCGATCCTATCACAGCGAGCCCGCGCGGCTTTGACAGGGTCCACGGCGGCTCCTATACTGAACTCGATTGGGAGGACGGGGTTTAAGGTGCGCGTTTCGATTCGATGATCCGATCTTTCCGGTAGAGGCTCAGAGGTCCAAGGAAAAGGAGCGGCCCGCCCATGAAGAGGATTCACCCGATCTGCTGGCTTCTCCTCCTGGCCGTCGCCGCCGGGGGCGGATGCTACACGGTCCTTCGCCATCCGGAGCCATTGGATGTCGCCGACGACGCGGCCGAGTCGAAAGCATGTTCCGATTGTCACTCGGACTCGGACCTTTACCACTACACCGACTCCTACAGCATGGGTTGGTACGACTACTACCCCGCGCCCTGGGCCGCCTACTATGCCACCCCTTGGTGGTACGACAACTACTGGGCCTACGATTCAACCGATCCGGTCGATCCGAACGCGCCCCGTTCCGAGAGGGGCCGCCACCTCTGGTCAAGAGGATCCACCGGCGGTTCGGGCTTCCTCCCGATACAGGGAAGCAAGGATGCCCTCGCCCCCGCCACTCCGGCCTCGCCGACGACGCCCGAGAAGCCGGATGACGGAACCAAGCCCGCGCCGGCAGAGAAGGAAAAGAAGAAGGAAAAGCGGCGGCTCTGGGGTCGGTAGGATGCAGTCCCCGGTCGGACGCATAGCTGAATCAGACCTAACGACTTCGAGAAGGAGTGAGGCGTGAACATGATCTCCGAGCGTTCCGTCCTGCGCGGGCGGGTTGGGCTTCTCGCCGTCGTGGGCGGATCTTTGATCCTTGCGATGGCCTTCCCCATCCGGGTCCTAGGGCAGAGTATCCCCGAGATTCCCCTGACCTTCCGAACGCCGGTGACCGCCCGTTACGCCGGGATGGGCGGCGCATCGATCGCCTTCGCCGATGATCACGCGGCGCTCTTGTCGAACCCGGCGACTCTCGGACTGATTCGTTCGATCGAATTCTCGGCGGGCTTCGATCGCCAGAGCGGCGAGATGGACGTGCGGTATTTCGACGATCAGAGGTCGATCGATTTCGGCAAGACACGCCTCTCACATCTGGGATTCGCCTATCCATTCCCGACCTATCGCGGAAGCCTCGTGATCGGGTTCGCCTACGGACGGGTCGCCGGACTCGATTCGGGATACTTGCGGCGCGGAACCGGGGACCGGATCATCGAAAAGGAGATGATCCTCGAGGATGGAGGCCTGGGGGCGTATTCGGCGGGGGCGGCACTGGAGGTGAGCCCAAACCTGACCTTGGGGGTGACCGGCACGATACTCGCCGGCAACAGCCACAGCGAGCGCACCGCGCAGTACGATGATCCGTCCTATTTCGAGGCCTCTTCCTGGATAACGGATGCCGATTTCCGCGGCATCACCGGGAGCCTCGGCGCCCTGCTGAACGTGGGGAGCGGACTCCGCATGGGCTTCGTACTTCATCTGCCCGAGGGGATCGACGCCGACGTCTCGATCGATGACCGGTTCGCGAGCTCGGATACAACGTACAGCGACGCTTACTCGTTCACGGATCGGATCGACCTACCATTCCGACTCGGCGCGGGATTGGCCTACGCACGACCCAATCTGATCCTGGCGGCCGATGCGATCTACGCAGATTGGACGCAGATCGACTACGGCGGACCTCTCCGGACCGACGACGGTCTCGAGGCCTACAGTGAAACTGTCTCCTTGCGGCTTGGGGGCGAGGTCCTCCTCTCAACCCAGGTTCCGCTCCGGCTTCGAGCCGGATACGCCTACGAACCGCTCCCCTATCAGATCCTTCTCACGGAGACCGAGATCGGCCCGTTCCACACGATCACCGTGCGGAGAGCAAGGTACGAATCGACCGACTTCCAGAGCGACCGCCAGTACCTGACCCTTGGCGCCGGCGTACTCCTCGCCGATTCGTTCACGCTGGATGCCGCCTACATGCACGGTGGCTTCAAGCGGAGCGGCAGCGAGAGCTCGACCAGGATCTACCAAGAGGAGCAGAAGGACCGGCGGGTTTTCGTCTCGCTCACGATGCGTCTGCGCTGACGCGGCGGACGCTCGGACGGGGGGGGGGACCCTCGACCCCGTCGAGGCCGCCCAGAGGATCGCCCGGGATACGTTCTACGGGTCGCCCGCGAGGGGCGGGACTGCATGATCCGAGCCGATGTAGCGGTCGCCTGCTTGCGGCGCCGGCGAGGGCAACGACGAGGGTGCTGGGCCGGGATCCGAAGACGTTGAGGACGATCCCTCGTCCTCCCGCAGCCGGGCCAGGGCATCCCCGGCGGCGCTCTGTTCGGCCTCCTTCTTGTTGTGTCCCTGCCCCTTCCCCAAGAGGATCCCTCGGACCGACACTTCGACCGTGAAGAGCTTCATGTGGTCCGGCCCGATCTCCGTTACCACCCGATAGCGGGGGTGGGTCTTGTACTTCGCCTGGACGTATTCCTGCAGGAGACTCTTGAAGTTCAAGTGCGCGCGGTCTTCGAGGATCGCCGCCGCCGTGCGGAGGAGCTGCTCGCGGATGAAGCGCCGGGCCTCGTTCAGCCCCCGGTCCATGTAAATCGCTCCCACGACGGCCTCGAATCCATCGGCAAGAATCGACGCCCGCTCG
Source organism: uncultured bacterium (assembly GCA_964575675.1). GTDB lineage: Bacteria > Eisenbacteria > RBG-16-71-46 > CAIMUX01 > VGJL01 > CAZNRY01. The sequence continues at coordinate 826 of CAZNRY010000135.1, read as the reverse complement.
CGTCCTCCCGAGTCGCGCTCGCTCTCGCTCAGGAGTATGAAATCGCCGAGCCCCATCTGTTCGGCCCGGTGTGCGAGGACTCCCTTGCTGACGAGGAGCGACTTCTTCTTTGTCAACTCCCCCTCGCGGTCGATCGGAAAATCGCCGTAGAGGTGCTCGATGACGACCAATTCCAGAACGGCATCGCCAAGGAACTCGAGACGCTCGTTCGACCGCGCCGGATCCCCTCCATTGCAGCCGAGGAACGAACGGTGGGTCAGGGCCTGTTCAAGAATGCTGCGATCGCGGAAGCGGATGCCGGCCTTGCGTTCGAAGGCCGCGATCGCGTCCTCGACGCCCTTCGGTCTGTCGCTCGATGACGCGGCCCGTCGCAGGAACCAAAGGAATCGCATCGCGCGTCTCCGACCGCCTGCGGTTGTCTCGCCCGCCCCGGACGTCTCTACGCCGGCGTGTCCTCGAACTTCCGGATCACAAGACTCACGTTGTGTCCGCCAAAACCCAGGGAATTCGATACCGCATAGCGGACCTTGCCGCGGCGCGCCTGGTTGGGGACGTAGTCGAGGTCGCACTCCGGATCGGGGTTCTCGTAGTTGATGGTGGGGGGGATCAGATCATCCCGGGCTGCGAGGACACAGGCGATCAACTCGACCCCTCCCGCCGCTCCCAATAGGTGCCCCGTCATCGACTTGGTCGAGCTGACACAGAGACGCCGGGCGTGTTCCCCGAACACCGTGTGAATCGCCGTCGTCTCGAACTTGTCGTTCAACTGGGTCGAGGTCCCGTGGGCATTGATGTAATCTACGTCAGTCGGCGCAATCCCCGCCGA
>CAZNRY010000134.1:0-11334 GCA_964575675.1 uncultured bacterium | reverse complement strand
TGGCCTTCCTCATGAAGAAAAACGGCATCGACATTCTCGTCGGACGCGGGAGCCTGGGAGAAACATCGGGGCAGGTACTGGTTGACGGGGAGCCGGTCGCTGCGAAGAACGTCATGATCGCGGCGGGCGGGCGGCCGCGACCCCTGCCGGGGGTGCCGTTCGATGGCGAGCGGATCATCTCGTCGCGGGAGGCGATGACCCTCTCCGAGCGGCCCGAGAGGATGCTGATCGTCGGGGCCGGAGCGATCGGCGTCGAGTTCGCCTATTTCTATTCCGCATTCGGGACGAAGGTGACGATCGTCGAGATGCTCGACCGCCTGTTGCCGGTCGAGGACGACGAGATCTCAAAGGAGCTCGAGAAGTCGTTCTCGAAAAAGGGGATCGCGATCCGGACCGGTACCAAGGTGGCATCCCTCGTGCGCGATGGGAAGATCGTGCGTGCGGTTCTGGGCGGCGCGAAGGGGGATGAGAAGATTGAGGCCGATGTCGCCCTCGTCGCGATCGGGGTGGCGGGCAACGTGGAGGATCTGGGGCTCGAGCTGGCGAAGGTCCACCACGAGAAGGGAATCGTCCGGGTCGATGCGCACATGCGGACGAACGTGCCGGGGATCACCGCGATCGGCGACATCGTTGGCCCTCCGCTTCTCGCCCACGTCGCCTCTACCGAGGGAATCGTGGCGGTGGAAGCGATCGCGGGACATGACCGCCCCGGCATGGATTACCGGCGGGTGCCCGGATGCACCTACTGCCAGCCGCAGGTCGCAAGCGTCGGCCTGACCGAGCGTGCGGCGCGCGAGCGCGGCTATGCGATCAAGGTCGGGCGTTTCCCTCTTCGGGCCAGCGGCAAGGCGGTGGCAGCGGGAGAGACCGAAGGCTTCGCCAAGGTGATCGTCGGTGACCCGTACGGCGAAATCCTCGGGATCCACATAATCGGAATGGAGGCGACCGAGGTGATCGCCGAGGCATCGCTCGCAATGACGACCGAGGCGACGGCGGCGACGATCCTCGAGACGATCCACGCCCACCCAACCGTGGCCGAAGCGATTCTGGAGGCGACGGCGAATGCCCTTGGCACGGCCATCAATATCTGACCCGGCACGGGGTGACGGAGTGCGCTGCGCGCCCTGTGAGGCGGGCGCCAGCGAGCGCCTGCCCCTTCGGGTTGTCCGCCTCCCGGGGCTCAGTCCCTACCGGGCGACCTGGGACCTCCAGCGCGCGCTTCTGAATGCGCGCATCCGCGGCGAGATTGCCGACACGCTCCTCTTGCTCGAGCACAGCCCCGTCGTGACGGTGGGCCGAAATGCGAGAGAGGCGAATCTGATCGCGCCGGAACCGTTTCTTGAAGAGCGCGGAATCGACCTCGTTCGGACCGATCGGGGCGGCGACGTGACCTACCACGGTCCCGGGCAGCTCATCGGCTACCCTATCGTCGACCTGAAGCTCCTCCACAACGACATTCATCGGTTCCTCCGCGAGATCGAGGAGGGGATCATTCGTGCCGTCGCGCGCTGGGGGATCGGGGCGGCGAGGATCTCCGGCAAGACCGGGGTTTGGGTGGGGGAGGAGAAGCTCGCCTCAATCGGGTTGAGGGCGAGTCACTGGGTGACGATGCACGGCCTCGCGCTCAATGTCTCGACCGACCTTCGTGGGTTCGACTTCATCGTGCCCTGCGGGATCGCTGGATGCAGGATGACCTCGATGGAGCGCCTGACCGGTTCCTCGATCGACCTCTCGTCGGTCGGCGAGGTTCTCGCCGGAGAACTGGGAGCGATCTGGGACCGCGCCTGCGTCGAGGAGGGTCTCCCGCCATGGACGAGCTGAAGCGGGGCCGTCGTGACCGTGCCCGGCGTTCGGCCACGGATGTCGCGGGCGGGAGTAGCTCGGGCGACGCCTTCGCCGCGAAGACCCCGGCCGGTTCATCTCACGGAGACGTGCAAGGGGAGGATCTGGATCTCCTCACGGTTTTCCGGACGATGCTGCTCACGCGGCGTCTCGACGAGAAGATGCTGATCCTCCTCAAGCAGGGGAAGAGCTTCTTCCACATCGGTGCAGCGGGCCACGAGGCGATCCAGATCGCTGCGGCCGCGGCGATGGTCCCGGGTCACGATTGGTCCTATCCTTACTACAGGGACCTGGCTTTCTGCCTGCAGCTCGGGATGTCCGCCGAGGAAGTCCTCCTCTCGTTTCTGAGCAAAGCGGCCGACCCGGCGAGCGGCGGACGCCAGATGCCGGCGCACTATGGCCACCGTGGGCTCCGCATCGTCTCGCAGTCGAGCCCCACGGGAACCCAGTATCTGCAGGCCGTCGGATGCGCCCTGGGCGCGAAGCTCGATGGCACGGACGACGTCGTCTATGTTTCCTCGGGCGAGGGGACGACGAGCCAGGGGGATTTCCACGAAGCGCTGAACTGGGCGAGCCGCGAGCGGCTGCCGGTCATCTTCTGCATACAAGACAACAAGTATGCGATCAGCGTTCACATCTCGCAGCAGACCACGACCACGGTCTACGACCTCTGCGCGGGGTATGTGAATCTACGCCGTTTCCAGGTCGACGGGACCGATGTCATGGCGTCCTACGACGCGATGCGCGATGCGGTGGCGGGCTGTCGCCGGGGGGAGGGACCGGCGGTCGTCGTCGCCGACGTCGTCCGGCTCCTGCCGCACTCATCGAGCGACAACCAGGCGAAGTACCGCTCGAAGGATGAGCTCGAGGCCGAGCGGGCGCGCGATCCGATCCCGCGAGTCGAAGCGGAGCTGATCCTGCGGGGTCTTCTGACGCCCGAGGGAGCGTTGGGCATGCGGAACGAGGTGAAGCGCGCGGTGGACGAGGCGGCCGACTTGGCGGAGGCGAGCCCGTTTCCCGAACCCTCGAGCGCAAAGCGCCGGGTCTACGCAAACGACACCTACGTTCCCCCGGCCGGCGCCTCCGAGACCCCCGCAACTGCGGGCGAGCCGATCGTCCTCGTCGACGCGATCAACCACGCCCTGATCGAGGAGATGGCGCGCAACGAGCGCGTCGTCGTCTATGGCGAGGACGTGGAGGACTACAAGGGGGGTGTGTTCACCGCAACAACGGGCCTGTCGGTCCGCTTCGGGCGGAGGAGGGTCTTCAACTCGCCGCTCGCCGAATCGAGCATCGTGGGCACGGCGATCGGCCTGGCCTCCCGGGGTTTCCGCCCGGTCGTCGAGATCCAGTTCGGTGACTACATCTGGCCGGCGATGAACCAGATCCGCAATGAACTGGCGACCATGCGCTATCGTTCAGACGGCCACTGGACGTCGCCGGTCGTCCTGCGCGTACCCGTCGGCGGGTACATCCACGGCGCGCTCTACCACAGCCAGAACATCGAGGCGACCTTTGCGCACTTCCCCGGGCTGTACGTCGTCTATCCCTCGACGGCGGCGGATGCGAAGGGACTCCTCAAGGCGGCCATCCGTGGAGAGGACCCCGTTCTCTTCCTCGAGCACAAGGGTCTGTACAGGCAGATCTACGCCTCGTCGCCCGAGCCAGACGATGGCTACGTCCTCCCCTTCGGGTGCGCAAGGATCGCGCGCCCGGGGACGGACATCACGGTTGTCACCTACGGCGCGCTCGTGAAGAAGTCGCTCGATGCCGCGGCGAAGATGAATGCCGAGGGCGTCTCGGTCGAGGTGATCGATCTGCGCAGCCTGCTGCCATGGGACCGCCGAAGGGTCTTCGAGAGCGTCGACAAGACGGGCCGCGTCTTGGTCGCGCACGAGGACGTGTTGACCGCGGGGTTCGGCGCCGAGATCGCGGCGGCGATCGCACAGGAGGCATTTGAATCGCTCGATGCGCCGGTGATGCGCCTGGGGGGCGCCGACTGCCCCGTGCCGTACAATTGGTTTCTCGAGGCCGAGGTTCTTCCCCAGGAAGGCGATCTCCTGGACGCGCTGAGAAAACTCGCTTCGTATTGACTGCGCCGTCGGGGCCGGGGACGGGCCACACCCCGCGGTTCGGCGGGCCGATTGGCAGGAGGGATGAATGAAGGTCGAGATGGTGATGCCGCAGATGGGGGAGAGCATCGCGGAGGGGACGATCCTCAAGTGGATCAAGAAGGAAGGCGACCTGGTCGAGAAGGACGAGAACATCCTCGAGATCTCGACGGACAAGGTCGATTCCGAGATCCCGGCCCCCGCGGCGGGGAAACTCGTCGCCGTTCTTGCAGCGGAAGGAGAGACGGTTCCCGTCGGGCAGGTGATCGCCCACATCGAGACCGATGTCGCCGCTGCGGCCGGAGAGCGGCAGCCGGTAGCGGCCGCGAAACCGGCGAAGACGCCCGTGGCGCCCGTCGAGGCAGCGCCGGCGGCTCCAGCCAAAGGGTCCGTTGCGATCCCCTCGAAACTTGCAGCCCCCAAGCCGCCGTCTGGCGGGCCGCCGCAGATCCCGGCCCGTGACGACGCCGGCCGCTTCTACTCGCCGCTCGTCCGGTCGATTGCGCAGGGTGCGGGGATCCCCCTGCCCGAGCTGCAGGCGATCCACGGCTCGGGATTGGGCGGTCGCCTGACGAAGGACGATCTGATGGCCTATGTCGAAGCGCAGAAGGGCAGGCCCGCGTTGATGCCCGGCGGCCACGTCCGTTCCCCCGAACCCCCGCGGCCTTCGGGCGGAGAGATCAAGGTTTCTCTCACGGCGGCCGCTCCGCTGCGGCCGCCCGCTGCGGCCGCCGCTGCGATCACGCCGACCGAGACCCGCTCGACCCCCGATGGCGTGGTCGATGTGGTGCCGATGGATCACATCCGCCAGAAGATCGCCGAGCACATGGTTCGCTCGAAGGCGACATCAGCGCACGTGGCTTCGATCGCCGAGGCGGAGATGACGCGGATCGTCCGCTATCGCGAATCGACGAAAGGCTCGTTTGAGCGCGAGGAAGGCTTCAAGCTCACTTACACGCCCTTCTTCGCGACCGCCGTGATCCGCGCCCTCGAGGAGTTCCCCTACGTCAACGCATCGATCGAGGGAACGAACATCCTCGTCAAGCGGTTCATCAACATCGGCATGGCGGTCGCAACGGACTACGGGCTGATCGTGCCTGTCCTGAGGGGGGCCGAGTCGCTGAACTTCCTCGGGCTCGCACGCGCGGTGAACGACTTGGCCGCCCGCGCCCGCGCGAAGACACTGAAGCCCGATGAGGTGGCCGGCGGGACGTTTTCGATCACGAACATGGGGACCGTCGGGACGCTCTTCGGCATTCCGATCATCGCGCAGCCGCAGGTTGCGATCCTGGGAATCGGCGCGATCCAGAAGCGCGCCGTCGTTCGGGAGGACGCGATCGCGATCCGCGACATGGTCTACCTCTGCCTCTCCTACGACCACCGGTTGGTTGACGGGGCGATGGGTGGCGCGTTCGTCGAACGAGTCGCCCGCCACCTCGAGACGATGGACCTTCCGTGAAGGACAGAGGCGGGAAGGAGCGATTGCCCGACAACACCGACCGCCTGCGGCGCCCCGAATGGCTGAAGGTCCGGCTGCCACAGCAGGGGGCCTTCGCGGCGACCCGGAAGATCGTGAGCGGAAACCGCCTCCACACGGTGTGCGAGAGCGCCCGATGTCCGAACATCGGCGAGTGTTGGGGGGCCGGCACGGCAACCTTCATGATCTTGGGGGACGTGTGCACGCGGGGATGCGGCTTCTGTGCCGTCAAGACGGGACGGCCGACCGAGTTGGATCGGGAGGAACCCGAGAGGGTGGCCGAGGCCGTCGCCTCGATGCCGATCCTTCATGCGGTGATCACGTCGGTCAACCGGGACGAGCTGTCGGACGGGGGCGCTTCGATTTTCGCGGCCACGATCCGTGCGGTGCGGCGTCGCAGTCCCGGGGTGAGTGTCGAGGTCCTGATCCCCGATTTCATGGGTGACCGGGAGGCTCTGGACATCGTCCTCGATGAGAATCCTGACGTCCTGAATCACAACGTCGAGACGGTGCCCCGCCTCTACCGAAAGGTTCGCCCTCAGGCGAACTACGCCCGCTCCCTGTGGGTTCTTTCCCGGGCGAAGAGCCGCGGTCTCTTGACGAAGTCGAGTCTGATGGTGGGCCTCGGGGAGGAAGAGGATGAGGTTCTCGGTGCGCTCCGGGACCTGCACTCCGCCGGCTGTGACATTGCGACGATCGGGCAGTATTTGCAGCCGACCCGGCGGCACCTGCCGGTCATGCGCTGGGTGCCTCCGGATGAGTTCGAGCGATACCGCAAGGCGGCGCGAATGATCGGCTTCCGGCACATCGAGAGCGGGCCGCTCGTCCGCTCCTCCTACCATGCCGAGCGGGCGCTCGCGCCCCCGGGCCCGGCCGCCCCCGAAGCGGGGGAGGCATCCGGGCGCCTCGCCACGCCTCTCGAGACCCACAAAAAAACCGCTTGACGATCCGAACGCTCGTTCGGTATTCTCGTCTTTGAGTGCGATGAACGGGACCGGGCGGGGATGCCGGCCCACTGCTGTCCCCCCGACGCAAGCGGCGTTCCGCCCGGTTACCCGTTTTTCGCGATGTAGCGACATGCGCGCAGACCGGCGCGTTGTCGTCCGGATGGGTTCCGGCATCCTGAGGTCATCGTGAGGAGGCGAACGTGCGCAGCCTGACCAAGCGACAGCACGAGATCCTGAGCTTTATCCTTCGTTTGATCGCGCGGGACGGGCGCTTCCCTTCCTACCGCGAGATCGGGGCCCACTTTGGACTGAGTTCCCCCGCGACGGTGAGCCAGCACCTCGAGGCGCTGGCCTCGAAGGGGGCGTTGAAACGGCATGGACGCTACTACGCGCCGGCCGATTCTCTCCGGTTCGACCAGGGAGTGCCCATTGTCGGCCGCGTCGCGGCCGGAGCCCCGATCACGGCGGTCGAAAACATCGAGGACCACGTCCGCTGGGATCGAATCGGCGGGGAGGGGGCCTTCGCCGTGCGGGTCGTTGGCGATAGCATGATCGAGGCGGGGATCCACGAGGGGGATCTCGCGATCGTGCAGCCGTGCGAGGATGTGGCCTCGGGAGAGTTGGTTGTGGCCTACGTTGGCGAGGAGCAGGAGGCGACGGTGAAGCGATACCACCGGCACCGCGACGGAATCGAGCTGCGTCCGGCAAACCCCGCCTATGACCCGATGAGCTTCACGCTCAAGGATGTTCATCTGCGCATCGGCGGCAAGGTCGTCGCTATCCTCCGCCGCTACTGATCCGCGCCCGCCGATCTCGCTGGGGATCTCCGATGCGGTGGGAGCCGATCGATGAGGCCGTCAAGGTCCGCGCCGACTTTCAGGGAGGAATAGTCACGCCCCTGGTCTTTCGACGGGGATCCGAGGTGAGGAAAGTCCGCAATGTGAACACGCGTTGGCAGGATGCGCGCGGCCGCCACCGTCTCTGCTATTTCTCGGTGACGGCCGACAGCGGAGATGTCTACCAGCTTTGCTTCGACACGGGGGATCTCACCTGGCGTCTCGAGTACGTGATGTTCGAGGGGTGATGCCGGTTCTTCGCACATTTCGGGACCCGCAGCCTGGATCTGCCGGGCCGCCGTCCCGGAGCGCTTATCAACCCCGGTCACGAACGGGTAGAATCGTCGCATGGCCCGATTCGCCCCACTCGAGATCCTTCCCTGCGCGGGAGGGTGCCTCCTTCGTGTACGGGTCAAGCCCAAGGCCCGCGAGGAGCGATTGATAGGGGCTCACGCCGGCGGCGTCAAACTGTCCGTCCAGGCTCCGCCCGAGCGCGGTAAGGCCAACGACGCCGTCCGCCGCCTTCTCGCTCGATTGCTGGATCTCCCTCCGTCGTCTATCGCGGTCGCCTCGGGCGCCGCCTCCCAGGACAAGATCGTTCGGCTCGATGGGATCTCCCCGGCGGAATGCGGGCGGAGGCTTGCGGCTCATCTGGAGGCTCCGCCCGAGAATCCTTGACACACGAACATACGTTCGGCATATTCATCTCGAACCTGGAAGGAGGCAGCCATGTTCGAGCCAGCCGAACCGATCGCTTGCCCCCCCACGGACCTCTCGAACCGGAGCAGCGGCGCGAGTTCCGGGTGGGGGGCGCATCCCGCGATCCTCCACCTCGACATCGACGCGTTCTTTGCGTCGATCGAGCAGCTCCGCGACCCGCGGCTGCGAGGGAGGGCGGTCATCGTCGGCGCAGGGGTCATTGCCTCCTGCTCCTACGAGGCGCGCGGGCGCGGCTGCAGGGCGGGCATGCGCCTCTCGGAGGCGCGCCGACTGTGCCCCGATGCCGTGGTCCTCGACGGGCACGCGCAGATCTACCGCTGCTTCGCCGAGCGGATCTTCGATGTCGCCTCGCGATATGCGCCGTCGATGGAGACCTTCCTCGACGAGGCGTACCTCGATCTCTCGGGCACCGAGCGAGTTCACGGCTCCTACGAGGAGGCGGCGCGGCGGCTGCGCGCCGAGATCCACGCGGCGACGGGTCTCGCCGTCTCGGTCGGGATCGGAACGAATCGGATGATCGCCAAGATGGTGACGAAGACCGTCAAGCCCGACGGGCTCGGGATCAGGATGCCGGGGGAAGAAGAGGCGTTTGTCCTCTCCCGTCCGATCGGCGACCTGCCGGGCGTCGGGCACGCCGTCGGACCGACCCTCTGGAGGTTGAACATTCGCACCGTCGGGCAGCTCCGCGAGCTGCCGGAGCAGGCCCTCCACGGCCTCTTCGGGCGGGTGCTGGGGCGTGCTTTGTGGGAGCGGGCGTGGGGTCGCGACACACGCGTCGTGAGCGCGCGCGAGATCCCCGGATCGATCCGCCGCGAAACGTCCTTCCACCATCCGACGATCGAGCGGCGGGAGCTGGCCGCCATGCTTCACTACCTGGCGGGGCGGGCGGGGCGGGAGATGCGCCGCCTCGGTCTCGCGGGACGCACGGTCGCCGTCCGCTTGCGCTATGACGACGGCGAGTCGTGCGCGCGTCGCGATTCGTTTCCCGTTCCCACCGCGGTGGACAAGCAGATCTACGCCCGCGCCGAGATGCTCTTCGCGTCGCTCTTCACGCGGCGCGCGGCGGTGCGCAACATCGGCGTGGAGCTATCGAACTTCGGGGCGGCGGCGGGGGAGCAGCTGAGCCTCCTCGAGTTCGACGGCGGCGTGCGGCAGGCCGATCTCGAGGCGGGGATCGACCGCGTGCGGGATCGTTTCGGTTTCGCATCACTCATGGGGGGGGCGAGCCTCGACCTGTTCGAGAAGCTGCGCCGCGATCCGCACGGCTATGTCCTGCGGACCCCGAGCCTGACGAAGTAACGCGCGGCGGGGGAAGAGCGGTGGCGCGCCGCGGCCTCATCTCGGGGCGTCTTCCGCGCGCGGGCTATCCGTGTCCGCCCGATCGTCGCGCGCGGCTCTTGGTCCGGCTTCCCGTTCGCGGCAGGCCACTCTGCTCGAGCTTCTGGAGCGCCTCGCGCATCTCCTTCGCCTCGTCCCGCATCTTGTCGATCTCGCCGCGGAGTTTGTCGACATCCTCGCCCCTCTTGCGCTGGGCCGCGAGATCCTCGATCGCCATGAGGTAGCGATTGGCCGTGCGGGGATCCGGCGTGGCGGACGCGGCCCTTCGGAGCGCCGGCACGGACGACTCGTGCCCGAGAGAGACCATGGCGCCGGCGACGCGAAAGGAGATCAGGATGTCGGGGTCCTCGAGGAAGCGCGCGAGCGCCTCGGCGATGCGCGGCGCGAGGTTGGGCCGCGCCGCTCCGAGGGATGCCAGGGAGTTCATGACGGTGAAACGGCAGCGCCAGTAGCGCCCCTGGTCCGCGGCGAGTCCGAGAAGGTCGTCGACGACGGATTCGTCGCGCGTCGCTGCGAGGCCGTCGGCAGCCTGCGCTGCGATGACGTCGTGCCACGATGGGCGGGCGAGGACCGACCGCAAGACTTTCGACGCGCCGGGCTCGCCCGTGCGGCCGAGGGCGGCGGCGGCGTCCGCCTCGACGAAATAGCTCGCATCGCCCTTGGAGAGAATGCGGTGCAACGCCTCGGCAGCCCGGCGCGAACGGAAGGCGCCGAGGGCGGCGACAACGGCGCGGCGGGCTTTCGGGTGCTTGACATCGACCGCCTTCAGGAGAATCTCCAGCGCGTGAGGGGATCGGATCGATCCGAGGGCGCGGGCGGCCTCGGCCTGCACGCCCCAGAACGGATCCTCCTTGAGAACGCGCCCGAGGATCGTCTCGCCCTTGTACGTCGGCTTCTCTGCAAGCGATCGCACGGCGTCCACTCGCACGGGGACGCGCTCGTTGCGCGTGTCGCCGAGGAGCGCGGCCTCGAGCCACTCCAGGGGACGGGTGATCTTCCATGTGGCGAGGACCGCAAGCTCGGGGTCGATGACCACGGACACCGGCCTCTCGGGCGCGGAGATGTAGAACGTCTGCTCGAGCTTGTCCATCTCGAACGTCTGTCCGGCGACCCGGCCACCCTTTGCGGCGCACTCGATCTTCACGGGGATCTTGAATACCGGCACGCCGCCCTCGATCTTCTGCGTCTGCTTCAGCGATACCTGTACCCGCTTTTCGGCCTCGTCCCAGACGGCGGAACCCTCGATCTCGGGATGTCCCGGGCTCATGACCCACTGATCGAAGAAGCCGGTGAGGTTCTTGCCGGAGGCATCCTCGAGCGAGCGGACGAAATCGATCGTCTCGACGCACCCCTTCTCGTGGCGCCGGGTGTAGAGGCGCAGCGCCTTCCAGAACAGGCCGTCCCCGAGCCTGCGGCGCAACATGTGCAGAACCCACGCGCCCTTCGGGTAGAGGTGCATGTCGAAAAGATCTTGGGGATAGGCATAGCGGTTCGAAACGATCGCCCTCCTGTAGGGCTCCGCCATGTACATCGCCGCGTTCATCAACATCTCGTAGTCGAACTCAGCGCGGCCCAGGTCCTCTTCCCTCCAGAGGGCCTCGAAGTAGGTGGCGAATCCCTCGTTCAGCCACGCATGGGCCCAAGATTTGCACGTCAAGAGATCGCCGAACCACTGGTGGGCAAGCTCGTGAGAAACTAACTCGTCGCTCGAGACGTCGAGCGCTGCCCGGCGGTCGTGGAGCGTTCCATCCGTCTGCGTCGTCGCCGAGGTGTTCTCCATCCCGCCGAAGATGAAGTGGCGCACCGCGACCTGCGTGTACTTCTCGTACGGATACGGATAGTCGAGGATCTTGGAGAAGAACTCGATCATTCTGGGCGTCTTCAAGGAGGAACGGAGACCCTCCTCCGCGCGGCCGGGCTCGCCGAAGTACGCGACGGGCAGAGCGCCCCAGCGGTCCCCGACCCGGGAGAACGCGCCGACGACGGGGGTGCTCCGGTAGCTGACGGGCGGCACGGACGCGCGGGACTGGCACGTCCGCTGTCCTCCGCGCTCCTGGGCTTCC
>CAZNRY010000133.1:8522-11612 GCA_964575675.1 uncultured bacterium | reverse complement strand
AGATGCCAGCGGTAGCGGCCCTTCAGCCGCGCGAGGAACATCGGCGCGGGGCCGAGCAGCTCGATGCCGGATCTCCGCGCAGCGGGGGCAAGATCGGCGCAGCAGGCTTCCGCCCGGCACCGCACCCTCTCCTCCGTCTTTCCGTCGAACAGCAGGTGGATCATCCGCGAGAAGGGCGGGTAGCTGAGATCCTGCCGGGAGCGAAGCTCCTCCTCGGCGAAGCGATCGAAATCGCCCTCGGCGGCGGCCGCGATCACGTAGTGCCCGGGGAGCATCGTCTGGAAGACCACTTCTCCCGGAGTCTCCCCTCTGCCTGCGCGCCCGGCGACCTGCGTCAGGATGTGGAATGCGCGCTCGGCCGCGCGCAACTCCGGCAATCCCATCTCGCGATCCGCCTGGAGCACCCCGACCAGGGTGACGCGCGGGAAGTGGAACCCCTTGGCGACCATCTGCGTCCCGAGGAGGATGTCGACCTCTCCCGTCTCGATCGCGCGAAGATGATCCGCGTAACTCCCCCTCCGGCGGGTCGAGTCCGCATCTAGCCGCAGCAAGCGCGCACGCGGGAAGAGCTCCGCCAAGCGTTCCTCGAGCTTTTGCGTGCCCGTCCCGCCGTAGAAGAGGCGCTCGCCCTTGCAGAAAGAACACCGGTCGATCCCCTTCAGGACGAGGCCGCAGTGGTGGCAGCGCAAATCACTCGTCGTGCGGTGATAGGTCAGCACGACATCGCAGCGGCTGCAGCGGAACATCTCCCCGCAGTCCGAACATTGAACGATCGTCGAGTGGCCGCGCCGGTTCAAGAAGAGGATCGTCTGTTCCCCGCGGTTGAGGCGTTCGCGCACCTTCTGCACGAGAAATCCCGAGAAGAGAGGGATCGGCGTCCCGGACGGAGGAAGGCCGGGGTCCTTGCGGAGATCGATGATCCGCACCTCGGGGGAGGGACGGTCCGCGTATCGCCTCGTGAGCCGGTGCCCGCGAAACTTGCCTGCGCGAACGTTCGACCAAGCTTCCAGGCTTGGGGTCGCCGATCCCAAGACGACCAGGGCGCCGGCGTTTCTCGCACGAACGATCGCCGCATCCCGCCCGTTGTAGCGCGGCGACTCCTCCTGCTTGTAGGCCGGCTCCTGCTCCTCGTCGACGATGACGAGACGCAGGCCGGGCAGCGGGATGAACACGGCCGAGCGCGCGCCGACGATCAGCCCGAGCTTGCCGCTCCGGGCATCCTCCCAGGTGCGGCGGCGCGCCCGCGCTCCCGTCTGCGAGTGGTAGAGACCGACTCTCTCGCCGAACCGCGCGCGCACCCTCGAGAGGATCTGCGTCGCGATCCCGATCTCGGGCTCGAGCAGAAGGACCGATCCACCTTCCCTCATCGCCTCGGCCGCGAGCGCGAGGTAGATCTCCGTCTTCCCCGATCCGGGGACGCCTTGAATGAGGTGGACTTCGAACGCTCGACGGGAGAGAACGGCGCGCAGGTCCTGAAAAACCGCCTCCTGCTCGGGCATCAGGACGGGAGGACCCTGAAGCGAATCCACCGGCGGGACGACGAGACCTGCCCCCGTCGATCCGGCGGGCTCGATGAGCTCGATCGGGCGGCCCGCATCAGGGCCGCCCGGGTCCGCGAGGCGACGCCCCCGCGGGGCTGCCGCCTCGAGCACTTCTCCCCAGGGTGCGAGATAGTATTCGGCTACCCATCGGGTCAGATCGAGGATGTCCGGGGCGAAGACTGGCTCGGCAGGATCGGGCGCCCCGAGCAGCCGGAGCCTCTCGGGGGCCGGGCCGCTATGGATCCGGACGACGTAGCCGTGCGTCTTGCGCCTGCCGAGAACGACGGGGACCCGATGCCCTGGAGCGATCCGGCCGCGCAGATCCTCGGGGATCAGATAAGTAAAGGGCGTCGCGACGCCCACCGGCACCGCGACGTCCGCGAGATGGGGAGAATCGGGCATTGGGTCTTCCTATCGCGGCTAGGATGCCCGATTCTTCCCCCGGGCTCAATACTCCTCTATGGAGATCTTGGAGCGCATCGCGCTCTCGGTCAGCTCGCCGGACGAGAAGGCGCGCAGGTCGTCGACCTTGGCCTTCAGGACGAACCGGGAGATTTTCTCTTCCTTGAAGAAGTCGTCGTCCTTCATGAATCCCGCGATCAGCACGGACTGCCCCGGCTTGAGGGACGTCATCGTCTCGCCGTAGTCGAGCAGGGCTTGGATCAGCTCGCCCTTGGCGTTCGCGTACTTCTGCTGCCGCTCGGTCTCCCAGGCGGTTTCGGGATTCTTCTCCTCTTCGGGCTTTTCATCCTTCTTGGCCTTCTCGGCCTTGTTCTTTCCTTTCTTGATCGTGATGACCTGGTTGCCGTCCCTGTCGATCGTGATCTCGTACTGGTCCTCTTTCGTCGAGAACGACCAGTCGCTCAGCCGGGCCAGGGGCGAATCCCCGCGGAGGATCGAGGCGGTGAAGGTGAAGACCACCCCGAAGGGATCGACATAGAGACCCCGCGTATTCCCCATCCCGGAAACCAGGACGTTCCGACTGTCGATCAGGACCTTGTCGATGATCTTTTCCATCACCCCGATCTGGCGGAGCGTCTTCTGAGGCGCGGGGCTGTCGGTCGCGTAGGCCGGGGCGGCCAAGAATGCGAAGCCCGAGAGGATGATCAGGGCGAGCATGCCGGTCTTCCGGACCCGGTCCCGGATCTCCGGTCCATTCTGGCGGTGACTCTGCGGCGAGGTGTTCATGGTTTCGCTCCTTCCTTCACGAAAACGGAATCGGACGAACCGCCGGACGGCGTCAGAGACCCTTGCGCGCCCGTTCGCATCAGGTAGTCGAGGCGCGAGTCCGTGACGGTCCTCTGCATCGTGACGCCCTGCTGCATGGCATCGAGCCTGCCCCGCAGCTCGGCGTAATCATTGACCTGCCTGTCGGTCAGACGACCGAACGCGCCCTGCAAGAGCCCGGTGAGTTCCTGGTCGCGGCGCCGGCTGTATTCGCTCAAGAGGGCGACCATCGTGCGGGTCATCCCGCCGGAGTAGTCGTTGAACTCGGCGCGCGTGAGGTAGACGCCTCCGTCTTGCTGCGCGGTCGCATCCACGAGCCGTC
>CAZNRY010000133.1:0-8512 GCA_964575675.1 uncultured bacterium | reverse complement strand
GGGTTCCAGGGTGCCCGTGGGGACCCGGTCGTTGCCGACGGCCGGCGCCTCCTGCAGCGATGACGGAACCCGTTCGGTCATGAGCGAGGCTTCCGGTGCGGGCCTGCCGAAGCGGAAGGCGATCGCCCCGTTCGTTCGGTCGACGCGAAAGTCCTTCCAAGCGAGGAAGGCCACGAGAACGGCCGCAGTGGCGACCGCCCAGGGGGTCGCCGTCAGCAGGCCCCGGATCTGCGCGCGCAAGCGGGAAACGAGACCGTCGGCCGCGGTCATCGCGGCCTTTCCCTCCCGGCCGTCCGTCAGAAAGACGAAATGGGGGGTCTTCTCGGGCACTTCCCACTCTGCGAGTACCCCCCGCGCGGCCGAGAGATTCTCGTACTCGGATCGAAGCGCGGCGTCCGAATCGATCTCTCTCCGCAGCTCGCCAGCCTCGGCGTCGGGCAGCTCTCCGTAGATGAGCGCGACAAGTTTCTCGAACCGCGGGTCCACGAAATCGTCTCGCATCGGGCTAGGCCCCCTCTCTCCGTCCTCTCGTTTCACCTACGAGATCCCCCGCTCATACAGCATTTTCCTCATCGACCGAAGGCCATAAAAGATCCTCGTGCGGATCGTCGCCGCGGGCACGCCGGTAATCTCGCCGATCTCCTCCGAGGTGAATCCTTGATACTCGCGAAGGAGAATCGCCGTGCGCTGCTCCGCCGGTATCGATCCGAGCACCTCTTCGATCGTTCGCATCAGCACGCCTCGCTCCGGCCGGGTCCGTGAAGGAGAAAGGGCCGCCAGCTCCCGGGCGACCGCCCCCTCCCGGAAATCCTCGTCATCGAGCGACCGGGTTTCCGCACGCGCCGCCGGGGATCGGAACCTGTCCCGGCAGAGGTTCAGGGCGATGTGGTGGACCCACGACTTGAACTTGCCACCCTCCCGCAGCCGGCCGATCTGCTGGTAGGCCTTGAGAAAGGACTCCTGGCAGACATCACGGGCATCTTCGGGATTGCCGAGGGTCCGCAAGGTGAAGCGATAGAGGCTTCCTTCCCAGCGAGCGGCCAAGTCATTGAATGCCTGTGTGTTACCGCGTTGCGTCATCGCAACGAGCTGCTCATCGGACATCGAGTCCAAACCCCGTCCCCTCCAGTTTTTGAGCGACGCCGACCTTGTGACGGCGCGTACCCGGGAAGTGTTCAACGGGATTTCAGAGGGCAGTCCAGAGGAACTTCCCGATCAGGCGCCGCGGGGCGGTCAGCCGGAGAGCACTTGGGCGATCATTCGGGGCGCTCTGGTTGCCCGCGGCTCGTTCGCCATGTCCCTTCGCGCGACTGGCGGCCCGTCAGAGCTCCGCCCGGATGACCTCGCCCAACCTCCACACCCCATCGCGGATTTGCATCACCGTGGCGTTCGAGAAGTTGAGGCGCATCGTGTTGAAGCCGTCGCTCTCTCCCGGGTAGAAAGCAATTCCGGGCACGTATGCGACCTTTCGATCGATCGCCTTCGCCAGCATCTTCATCGTGTCGACGTTCTTGGGCAACTGCGCCCATAGGAAGAGCCCGCCGACAGGTCGCGTCCAGTGGCACCCCTCGGGCCAATGCTCCTCGAGGGCCGCGATCATCGCGTTACGCCGCTCGCAATAGACCTCGCGGATCTTCTTGACGTGCTCCTTGAGGATCCCCCTCTGGCAGATGTCGTTCGCGATCATCTGGACGAAGGTGCCGGTGTGGAGATCGGCCCCCTGCTTCGCCTGGACGAATCGTGAGATGATCGTCTTCGGGGCGACGATCCATCCCAAGCGGATTCCCGGCGCCAGGGTCTTCGAGAAGGTGCTCAAGTAGATCGTTCTCTCGGGCGCCAGCTTGAAGATCGGGGTGATGTCTTCCCCCTCGAAACGCAGCTCGCCGTACGGATCGTCTTCGATCAGGATCAGATCGTGTTCCCGGGCGATCTGGGCCAGCCGCAGTCTTCGATCGAGCGGCAGCGTCGTTCCGGCGGGATTGTGGAAGTTCGGCAGGACGTACAGAAAACGCGGGCGCCCCTTCTTCTTGATCAGATCGGGAATCTGGTCGACGAGGATCCCATCGTCGTCCTGCGGAATCGTGCAATAGCAGGCTTCGTAGGCGTTCCAGGCCTGCAGAGCCCCCAGATAGGTCGGGGCGCTGGTCATGACGCAGCTTCCCGGCTCGACAAAAAGCTTGCCGATCAGATCGAGCGCCTGCTGAGAGCCGTTCGTCATCAGGATATTCTCGGGCTCGACCCAGATCCCGTACTTGGCCATGGTCGTGGCGAGCCACTGGCGCAAGGGCGGGTGCCCCTCCGTCGTGCTGTACTGCAGCGCCGCCTGCCCCATGGTCTTCAGGATCTGGTCGCAGGCCTCCCCGAACTCCCGCACGGGAAACAACTCCGGCGCGGGAAGCCCGCCCGCAAAGGAGATGATGTCGGGTTGCTGGGTGAGCTTCAGCAGTTCGCGGATCATCGAGCTCTTCATGCCGGCGGTGCGCTTCGCCAGCCGCGGCTCCCAGTCCATGTGCTGGACTTCTCTCAAGAGAGTTTCAGGATTCGTCATGTCGATCTCCTCCCATTCCTCACCACCCATGACCATCGAACAGAACCGTTGCTCCTTCGGGACGATCATCTATCATCCCGCAGCACCATCCTATTGATGGGCCTCGTTTCGGCGGACCCGATCCGGCGCGGTCAAGAGCAGGCTTCGAGCCGGCTTCCATTGCGGCGTGGCAGACAGCGCTCATGGGTTCCTCCGCAGCCGTTCACAATTTACTCGCCCTCAACGCCCGTCTCAAGGTGAAGCCGACTCCAGGGTCGGCCGTCCCCTGTCTCTGCCGCGCAGGTGGCCGGGGTCCGGGTCGGAACGGGTTGCGGCAAGCGCCGCGCCGTTCAGGAACGGGCAAAGTGGAAGGCCTGAAATGGACTACCCGAACATGTCTGCTTGCCCCGAACAGACCCGCGCCCAACTCGTTCCCAGGCACGCGAGGACGGCCTCGGCAACCGGCCGTATCTGTTTCTCGACGTAGTGATCGTAGTCGAGAGGGTTGCGGGGGTTCTCGGCCGGCTCGGCTCCCTCGGTCGTCATCACGTAGCTCACGAGCCGGCCGTCGCGCTCGGCCATCTGGCGCGCCGCCTTCACGTGGGGCGGCGTCGTCTTCGTGTACTTCTCGGGATCCTTGCGGAGCGCCTTCTTGTAGACGAGCTCGCCGTCGCGCTTTCCCGCGCGCAGGTCGTCGACGAAGTCGCGGATGTACTCCTCCACCGGCTCGCCGGCAAAGACGCGGCGCAGAAGCTCGCCCTGGAAAACCTTTGCGATCTCGGTCCAATCGCGGCGGGCCGACTCGAGTCCGGTGAAAACGATCTCCGACTTCTCCCCGCGGCGGATCAGCCCCGCATAGCGTTTCTTGCTTCCCGTCCGCGAGTGACGCAGCCCCGGCAGGAAGAAGCGTTCGTAGAGCCGGTCGAACTGGAGCAGAAGCCTGCTCTCGACGCGGTAGGTCTCGCGCAGGTGGAGGGTGAGCGCTGCGTTCGCGCGGGCGGCGAGGGTCCTTCCAAGCTTATTCGCCTCCGCATGGTCGCGCGCCCCGCTCGCGACGAAAAGCGAGTCGGTGTCGCCGTAGAGAACGCGGTATCCCTCGCCCTCCATGAAGGACTTCGTCCAGAGGAGGATCATCTGTCCGAAGCTAGTGATCGCGTTGGCCGTCGGGGGCGAGTGGAACCGGCAACGGGGCGTCCCCAGGACGCCGTAGAAGGAGTTCATCAGGATCTTGTAGGCCGTCGATCCGGCCGCATCGCCGCGCTGCTTCGCGGCCTCTCGCTCGGGGAAGAACCGCTCGAGGAGTCCCGGGAGGATCCCTCCCCCGCGCCGGAAGTGGGCGCCGTTCGGGGCGGCGATGAGATCTTCGCCGGCCGCCGGATCCGGGACGTAGGAAAGGGGATCGAGATGGAAGGTCAAGATGAGGCTCGGGTAGAGGCTTCGGTAGTCGAAGACGAGGATCTGATCGTAAATCCCCGGTTCTGCATCCAGGACATATCCCCCGGCGGTCGCCTCGGTCTCGATGTTCGCGTCAACGCTGGGAGCGACGATCCCCATCTTGCGCAGCTCGTGCAGGTAGAGGAAGTCGAAGGAGGCGATCGAGGCGCCGACCCGGTCGAGGGGCATCCCCGTCAGTAGGCTGCGCCGGACGGCGAGGGGGATCAGGCGAAGCTTGTCGATGATCCCGTACGCGAGGCGCGCATCGGTCAGGTTGTAGGCGATGAAACGATCGAGATCCTCTGAAAACGCCTCCTCGATCCAAGCCGCGCGTCCGTGTCCGGCGACGAGCTTTCCTTCCCCCAGAATCGACCGGGCGGCGGTATCGAGCCGATAGTCGTCGAGCCGCACGAACGCTCCGCGCAGCAGCGCCACGCCGTCCAGGGCGACACGCCCGGGAATCGAGGCGCGGGATGAACCCCAGAAGGACCGATCGACGCGGAGCGTGCATGGCATCTCCGCCCTCCCGAGGTGCAACGGGATCCGCAGGGCCTTGCATCGCGTCTCGAGGAAGGAGAGATCGAAGTCGATCAGATTCCATCCGACAAGGATGTCGGGATCGATCGCCCGCACTCGATCGAGGAAGCCGCGGAGGAGGGCCGCCTCGTCCGGGTAGCCCCGCGCCTCGGGGGGGAGAGAAGAGCCGCTCGCGTGCACGAGGTGAACTTCGGACACGGCCGGGGAATAGAGGCCGACCGAGAGCAGGCGGGTCACGGCCGCGTCGGTTTCGATGTCGATCGAGAGAGCGTCCAGGGCCGGCGTCCAGTCAGCCGGGAAGAGTTCGACGTCCTCGAAAATCCGATCGACCAGGCGGCCCGGCCGCGAAGGCCCTTCGATCCTCATCGCGCCGCGCAGGCCCTTGTCGATCAGAAACCGCGTGGCAAATGGGATGTCGGCCTCCAGACAGACAACCCCGCCTGCGATCAGCCGGTCGCGGATCGCCGGAGTGTCGGGCGGGGTTCGGACGACAAGGCGGGCGAGCGGCTCTCGGGCAATCGAGACGAGATCCGAGGGTTCGATCACGATCTCGCGGCCGGCGATCGAGAGCGCCCGTCCCGCGTCGAACGCGCGGATGAAGAAGTGGGGACGGGTCCGCCGGTCCCGCACGACGAAACTCTCCCCCGTATCGAGCACTCCGAACAGATGCACGACCGGCGAGCGGTCCTCGATCCTGTAGGTCGGATGCAGCAGGAACCCGAGAGGCATCGCGAGACAGCTCCCCCCCACAGCCGGGACTAGGGCCTGAAGGCCCCGGGAGCGGCCGGCGCGCTTGGCGCCGACTTCGCCCGGGGCTCCAGGAGAAGACCGGAAACTGTACGGCCGGACGGGGGCTAAGCGCTCTTCTTTGCCTTCTTCTCCGCCCTCTTCTCCATCAGGCTCTTCTTCGGCTTCTTCTTGTCTTCCTTCTTGACGTCCTTTTCTTTGCCCATGATTCCCTCCGAAGATCTGGCTTCAGCCGTCCGTTCGACCGAACGGGTCCGATCTCGATGCACCCATGTTTAGCATGGGTCGATTCGATCATCAAGCGGGGGGTTCATCCGGTCAAGGACGCATCGGACCCTGAGCTTCGCCCGACGAGCCGGACGCGCCCCCTCCCGAGACCGACCCTGGGGATCCGGCACAAGCGGCTATCGAACCCCCGAACCGATTCTATAGAATCCCCACTGTCGTCCATGGATTCGAGAAGGAGGGCAAGCATTGAGAAGCATCCGCGCGATTCTCGTCGCCTCGTTTGTCGCCGCCGGGCTGGGAACCGCGAGCGTTCCCTCGGGGGCGTCGCAGCCGGTCACGACCGTTGAAGGGATCAGCGAGTATCGCCTCGACAACGGGCTCCGCGTACTCCTCTTCCCGGACCCGACGAAGGAGACGGCAACCGTTTGCATCACCTACCTCGTCGGCTCCCGCCACGAAGGGTACGGCGAGACAGGGATGGCCCACCTGCTCGAACACCTGGCATTCAAGGGAACACCGCGGCATCCGAACATCTCGCAGGAGCAAACGGCGCACGGCTGCCGCTCCAATGGCTCTACCTGGTTCGACCGGACAAACTACTTCGAGACCTTTGCGGCCACCGACTCCAACCTCTCCTGGGCCCTGGACATGGAGGCCGACCGGATGGTCAACAGCAACATCGCGGCGAAGGATCTGGCCTCGGAGAACACGGTCGTGCGCAATGAGCTCGAGTCCGGTGAGAACAACCCGCGGAGCGTCCTCGAGGAACGGGTCTTCTCGACGGCCTACCTCTGGCACAACTACGGCAAGTCGACGATCGGAACCCGCTCGGACGTCACGGGTGTGCCCGTCGAGCGCGTTCAGGCGTTCTACCGCAACTACTACCAGCCGGATAACGCGGTCCTCGTCGTCGCGGGGAACATCGACGCCCAGAAGACTCTTGGGATGATCCAGGCGACCTTCGGCCGGATCCCCCGCCCGTCCCGCCTGCTGCCCGGCACCTACACGGAGGAGCCGGCGCAGGATGGCGAGCGAACGGTGATCCTTCGCCGGGTCGGCGACACGCAGATGATAGCGCTCGCCTACCACATTCCGGCCGGCTCTCACCCTGATTTCCCGGCCATGGAGATGCTCTCCCACATTCTGACCAACGAACCGTCGGGCAGGTTGTACAAAGCTCTCATCGAGGGGAAGAAGGCGACATCGGTGAGCAGCGATGCGTACCAGCTTGCGGAGCCCGGGATCTTCTACGCGCGGGCGGAAGCGCGTACCGGCCAATCCATCGACGCGGCGCACGATGAGATGATCCGCGTGGTCGAGTCGTCCGGCCAGGCGATGCCGACGGCCGAGGAGGTCGAGCGAGCGCGCGAGCGGCTGCTGAAGAATTGGGAGCTCTCGATGCGGAACAGCCAGCGCGCCGCGATCGGCCTTTCCGAATGGTCGGCGATGGGCGATTGGAGGCTGATCTTCGTCCATCGCGACCGGCTCAAGGCCGTCACCGCGGCCGACATACAACGCGTCGCCGCCACGTACCTGACGGAGACGAATCGTACCGTAGGCATCTACACGCCGACCAAACAGCCGGCCCGGGCCGAGATTCCGGCCACGCCCGACCTATCCTCTCTCGTCGACGGCTACCAAGGCGGGGAGGGATTGGCCCAGGGAGCGGATTTCGACGCGAGACCAGGGTCAATCGAGCGCGCGATTCAGCGGACGACGCTGGAGTCGGGGATGCGACTCGTCATCCTCGCGAAGAAGACGCGCGGCGAGGCGGTGCAGGTCGTGATGAACCTAAGAATGGGCGACGAGCAGAGTCTCAAGAACATGGCGGATATCGGCGAGCTGACGGCGGGCATCCTCGCCCGGGGAACGGCGGGCCGCACGCGACAGCAGATTCAGGACGAGACCGACCGCATGAGGGCGCGCATCGACGTTGGGGGCGGCGCGACCGAGGTCGCAGGGAGCATCGAGGCGACCAGGGAGACACTCCCCGAGGCGATGCGCCTTCTCGCCGAGATCCTCCGCGAACCGTCCTTCCCGGAGGCGGAGTTCGCCCAACTCAAGCAGGAGAAACTCCTCGACCTGGAGGCCGAGAAGAGCGAGCCGTTCGCCAAGGCATTCACGGCCATGCAGCGGCACGTGAACGCCTACCCGGCAGATGACGTCAGGTACGTTGCGACCCCCGAAGAGCGGATCGCCCGCATCCAGGCGGTCTCGCTCGACGAGCTCAAGCGTTTCCATGCGGACTTCTACGGCGCCTCCGCGGCGCAGATTGCGGTCGTCGGCGACGTCGATCCCGAAACGGTGCGGACGCTAGCCGGCGAGCTGTTCGGCGACTGGAAAAGTGCGAAACCGTTCGCGCGCCTTCGCCCCGCCTGGCGCGAGGTCGCGCCGATCCACGAGAGGATCGAAACGCCGGATAAGGAGAACGCCGTCTTCGCAGCCGGGCTGAAGATCCCAATGCGCGACGACGATCCCGATTACCCGGCGCTGATGCTCGGCAACTTCATGACCGGAGGAAGCGGCCTGAACTCCCGCCTCGCGGCGAGGATCCGCCAGAAGGAGGGCCTCTCCTACGGGGTCGGCTCCATGTTCTTCGCGAGCGCATTCGAGAAGGACGCCTATTTCGGCGGGCGGGCCAATCCGGGTGCAAATGGGCTGGCCCGGCAGGGGGCCGAGGCGTCGGGCAAGTTGGATGGTGCCAATGACAAGGTGGACATCATCGGCAAGTTTACCGCCTGGGACGTGCGGAACTGAGCCTGGTGCGAGTTCAGGCTTTGGCGCTCTTGCCGATCTGGTTGCGCAACACGGTGCGGTCGCGCGCGGACACGCCGATCAGTTCGGCAATGCGCCAGACCATATTGTCTTCGAGCTCGTGGTTCTGCCGGTCGGCAAAGACCACGGTCCACATCATGCGGATGATTTCGACCCGGTCTTCCATGGGCAATTGGGTGATGCCGCTGGTGAAGTGGTAAAAATCCACCGCCTCGGCATCGCGCTCGGCGGCCTGCTTGATCAGGCGATCGACGCTGTGCTCGT
>CAZNRY010000132.1:0-11847 GCA_964575675.1 uncultured bacterium | reverse complement strand
GAATCCAGGCTGCGAGCCCGGTTTCCGACAACTTACCACCCGCAAGTTTCAGCATCACCGTCACGACATCTGCTTCAGGAGTCTCAAGCTCGTAGCCATTGAGACCCAGAAACACCACCATCGCCACGAAGGCGATTCGCTTGTTCCCATCTCGGTAGGGATGATTTCGAGCCAGAGCGTAGCCGTAGCCAGCCGCGAGGCTCGCCGCGTCCACCTTGCGTCCATACGCCCAGCGGTGTCGGGGACGTGCCAATGCGGATTCGAGAGCATTCTCGTCTCGAACGCCCGGCAGTCCTCCATGGGTACGCAAGAGATCGAAATGCACGGCGTCGAGAACGAGCCGGTCAATCCAGATCGGTTCGCGGCGCCTGCGCATGGCCTATTTGGCCAGTTCTCTGAGGGCGTTCTTGTACTTCCGAGCTGCGCGGGCGGCGATCGCAAGCGCTCGCTCCACGGTTGGATCATACGGGGTAAGGAGGATTCCTCGATCCGTCTCCACCGCCAACACGCGGTCACCCGGACCAAGATTCAGTCTGTCCGCCATGTCTTTCGGCAGCGTGGCGCCGATGGAGCCACCGACTTGGCGCAGCTTGAGTTCACGAGTCATAGAACCTCCGGGGGCATAGACCATGCCTGTACGATAGATCGTAGCACATTAGTGCTACTGTCTCAAGAGACTTGTGCGAGATCGCCCAACTGAAGGCGAGGGGCGCGGTGCTCACCACACGCCCTTACCTTCCTTAGGGCTGTCAGAGAAATGAGCGATATGAACTCGATATCTGCGCAAATAACGAGACCTGGCCAGGACACGCGTCCTGTAACCGACTTGCGAGAAGTGAGTTGAGAGACTCGACTGGAGAGACCGCAGCCTCCGGCGACACCGTTCTCTACCGCTTGATCGAGCACATCCGCTCGAAGGATGCCGTGCTCGATGGCCAGGAGCGCCCTGCCGCGATCCTATGGACCGATCCGAAGGCCGAGTGGCTTTCCCTCATCGAGCTGATGCTGCCGCGGGCCGAGGAGCTTCTGGTGCTCGGCGACTACCGACCCGAAGCCCGCACCGGTCCGGCGATCTGGATCCGCTGTCTCGTGGACCGCTCCCTGGACAAGCCTGCGCTGCCACCAGGGCGCGCTCCCATCATCTATCTGCCCGGCGTCGCTCGCCAAGAGCTGCGCGCCGGTGACGATTGCCGCCCACCGCTAAGGCCTCTCGTCGAACTGATGCACCGCGGCGCGATGTGGCTGCAGCCCAATGGGAGCGATTGGACGGTCACGGCCTTCTTGACCTCGCCCAAGGCTCTGGGGCTCGACATCTCCCGCGACAACGCCACCACCGAAGCTCTTCTGCGAGCATTGCCCGAGGTCGCCCTCACGCCCGTCGCACAACTTACGGGACGACGCCTGCAGGCGGATGACTTCGACCGGATGCTCGCGGGCGACGTCGCTCGTGACCTCCTGCGGTGGATGTGCGATCCGGCTGCAACGAAGACCCGCCTCGGTGCGAATGGCTGGGGGGCTTTCTGCAGCCGTTGCCACGACGAGATGGGCTTCGATCCCGAAACCGAGGCCGACGTCGTGGCCGGCGAACGGCTTGGCAGGGGTTCGGGGCCCTGGGCGGCCGTTTGGGACCGGTTCGCGGAGTCCCCGACCAGCTACGCGGACATCGCGCGTCTCTTGCGTCGAAGCCGACCCACGGGCGTCACGCTTTTTGATCGTGAGCGCTGGCCGGAGTTGAATGATGAGGCTGAGGAGACTCTTCGAGCGGACCTCGCCAAGTTGAACGCGCTTCCGCACCAGCATGCTTGTGAAAAGGTGATTCGATTGGAGAAAGAGCATGGTCCGCGGCGGGGTTGGGTCTGGACACGCATGGGAATCTCGCCGATGGCCAGAGCCATCGAGCCGCTCGCGCGATTGGCCGGCGCCGTGCGCTCGACCATCGGTGGAACGACGCCCGACGATCTGGCCGCCGTCTATCTCGAACGCGGTTGGCAGGCGGACGCTGCGTCCTGGGAAGCGATTGCGACCGCGTCGACAGCGGACGAGAAGCTTGTGAGCGAGGTTGTCCGACACATCCTCGCGCCCTGGCTCGAAGATTCGGCCCGCGCATTCCAGTCCTCGGTGGAACGCGCGCCATTGCCGACTCGGGGAGAGCAGTCCGCCGTCGAGGCGTCTGACGAGGCTTGCCTGCTCTTCGCCGATGGCCTTCGCTACGATCTTGGGCAACGACTCGCTGAGAGGCTTGAGGCCCGCGGATGTCGGGTCGGCATTGCACACAGGTGGGCGGCCCTGCCAACGGTCACCGCGACCGCCAAACCAGCCGTCACGCCCGTTGCGGGCGATATCGTCGGCGGCAGTCTCGGCGAGGATTTTGCACCGACTATGGGGGAACGCGGCCAGCCGGCCAACGCTCAAGTCCTACGCGATGCGATCCGCGGTCGGGGATACCAGATCCCCGGTGAAGGCACCCTCGATGTGCCGATGAGCCATCCGGCGCATGGGTGGACGGAGACCGGCGAGATCGATTCCCTCGGCCACATGCTGGGCGCGCGGCTGGCGCGGCAGATCGGCGATGAGCTCGATCGCCTGAGCGAACGCATCATCAGCTTGCTGGATGCCGGCTGGAAGGCCGTTCAGGTGGTTACCGATCACGGCTGGCTTTTGCTTCCCGGAGGGCTACCGAAGGTCGACTTGCCCAAGCATCTGACGGCGAGCCGCTGGTCACGTTGCGCGGTCATCGCGGGCGACGCGAGCCCGAAAGTCTTGCGGGCGCCGTGGCATTGGAATGCCAGTCAGTGGTTCGCAACCGCGCCGGGCATCGCGTGCTTCAACAAATCCGAAGAGTATGCGCACGGCGGTTTGAGCATCCAGGAATGCCTCACTCCCGTGCTAGTGGTCGAGCGCACCGCTGAGGCGATGGTCGCGGCCTCGATCTCGTCCATCACATGGCGCGGACTCCGATGCTTCGTCGTGGCGGCGGTTCGTGGCGGCGCCGTGGTCGTGGACCTGCGGCTCGATCGGCCATCTGGCCCATCGGTCGCCGCTGCGACCAAGCGCGCAGAGGCCGACGGCTCTGCAAGTCTCGTCCTGTCGGGAGATGAACACGAAGCTGCCTCGCTCGTCCTCGTCCTTCTCGATGAGGCGGGACACATTCTTGCCCAGAAACCGACCCGAGTGGGGGTGAACTCATGACCCAAGCGAAGTTCGAGATGGATCCCCTCGACCGCATCGCAGCGGCATCCTTCCCGGGCTACCTCGTCCGCAAGGACCTGGTGCGGCGCTACGCACGGCAGTACCCCGTCCCGACCTATGTCGTCGAGTTCTTGCTGGGCCGCTACTGCGCAAGCACCGACGAGAAGGAGATCGAGGAAGGGCTCGAGATCGTCGAGAGACAGCTCCAGGGCCGAACCGTTCGCACCGGGGACCAGGAGCTGTTCAAGTCCCGCGCTCGAGAAGAGGGCGCGGTCAAGATCATCGACATCGTTCGCGCGAAGCTCGATGCGAGAACCGACAGCTATGTGGCCGAGCTGCCCAGCCTCACCCTCGATGATGTCTTGGTCCCGGACGAGTTCGTCAAGAAGAACGAACGCATGTTGACCGATGGCTTCTATGCCGAGGTCGCCCTCGAGTACGACCCGCTCGTCGCGCAGGAGAAGCACGGCCGGCCGTTTCGGATCGCGTCCGTTCGTCCCATCCAGATGTCACAGCCGGAAGTCCTCGCCATCCTTTTCCGCGGTCGCCATGGCTTCACGAGCGAGGAGTGGCGGCACTTCCTGATCCGCTCCATCGGGCTGGAGCCCGCTGGACTTGACGAGCGCGCCCAGCGCGTGGCGATCCTGCGCATGGTTCCCTTCGTCGAGCGGAACTACAACATGGTCGAACTTGGACCCCGCGGCACCGGGAAGAGCCACATCTACCAGCAAATCTCTCCCTATTCGCACCTTCTCTCGGGCGGCAAGGCGACCGTAGCCAAGATGTTCGTCAACATGGCCAACGGTCAGCGCGGGCTCGTCTGCCACTACGACGTCGTCTGCTTCGATGAAGTGTCCGGCGTCTCCTTCGATCAGAAGGACGGGGTCAACATCATGAAGGGATACATGGCGGCAGGGGAGTTCAGCCGCGGGAAGGAGAGCATCCGCGCCGAGGGCGGGATCGTGATGGTGGGGAACTTCGATGTCGACGTGCAGCAGCAACAGCGCATCGGGCACTTGCTGAGCCCACTCCCCAAGGAGATGCGCGACGACACGGCGTTTCATGATCGGATCCATGGCTATGCCCCCGGGTGGGACTTCCCGAAACTAAACCCCGCTGATCATCTGACGGACCATTTTGGTTTGGTCAGCGATTTCCTGAGTGAGTGCTGGAGCCGGATGCGCGAGTCGAGCCGGGCTTCGGTCATGCAGAACCGGCTCTTCTGGGGCGGCGCGCTGAGCGGGCGCGACATCGAGGCGGTGAACAAGACCGTCTCCGGCCTGGTCAAGCTCCTCTTCCCCGATCCGAACATGCCAATCCCCGATGACGAGATGGAGTGGATCGCCCGCCTGGCCCTCGAATCAAGGCGCCGGGTGAAAGAGCAACAGAAGCGGTGTCTCATGAGCGAGTTCCGCAACACGCACTTCTCGTTCACGCTCGGAGTCGATGGCGTCGAGCAGTTCGTGGCAACGCCCGAGCTACACAGCGACAAGGCGATCGACGAGGATCCGCTGCCACCTGGCCAGGTCTGGGCGGTGAGTGTCGGCGGGCCAGAGACGGGGATCGGTCTATACAGGATCGAGATCTCCGTTGGTCCTGGGAACGGAGCCAAGATCCTCAATCACCCGATTCCGTCATACTTCCGCGAGAGCGTCAAGGTGGGTGAACAGAACCTCTACACCAGAGCGAAGGCGCTGGTCGGCGATCGCGATCCCAGGGCCCACGAGTACTCGATCCAGCTCCGCCCGTTCGATACCGACAGATCGGGCGCCGGCTTGGGGCTACCGGTGCTGGTCGCATTGGTCGGCGGTTTGCTCGAACGAAGCAGCCGCGGCGGGACCATCGTCGTCGGCCCTCTGAACCTGGGCGGTTCGATGGAGATGATCCCGAACCCGGTGGCCATCGCCGAGCTCGCGGTGGACAAGCAGGCAACCACGCTGCTCATGCCTGTTGCGGCGCGCCGGCAGTTGAACGACCTGCCCGATGAGCTGTGGACCAAGATCAACATCGAGTTCTATAGCGATCCGACGGATGGGGTGTTCAAGGCGCTGATTGAGTGATGGGCCTGGGTACGGAAAACAGAAGGCGGAGTCATGCGTGTCCGGTTCCTCAGCTGACCCGGGCAGTGGTGGCAACCAAAATGGACAAAAGGAGTCACGGAATGAGCCCTCCGGAACCCCCGGGGCGGTTCAGGAGGTTCGCGGAGACATGAATACGAGAGGCTCCAAGCCGATGAAACGTGAATCCGACCCCGGCGATGTCGAGCTCATCGTCCGGTACCCCATCCTTCGCGAGATCACGCCCCGCCTCGACACTCTCTTCCGCAGCGAATGCCGGCCGATCGCAGTACGCGCCGGAACCGTCGTGTTTGACGTGGGATCTCCCTGCACCGGACTTCCCCTTCTCACGCGCGGGTCCATTCGCGTGGTCAGGATCGGTCACAACGGACGGGAGATCATGCTCTACCGCGTGCGACCTGGCGAGAGCTGCATTCTCTCGGCGAGCTGCCTGCTCGGCCGGCTGAATTACTCCGCGCGCGGCGTCGTTGACTCGGACCTCACGGGGGTGAGCATCCCCCCCTCGCTCTTCGAGACGCTGGTGGCCGAGTCCGTGCCCTTCCGCACGTTTATCTTCGATCTGTTCGGCGCGCGAATAGCGACGCTCATGCAGCTGGTCGAGGAGGTCGCTTTTCATCGGCTCGATCAGCGGCTCGCGGCGCATCTCGTTCGCTGCTTCCATGATGCCGGGGGGATGGAGATCGTGACCACCCACCAGGATCTCGCCGACCAGGTGGGCAGCGTGCGCGAGATCGTAAGCCGCGTCCTGGAGTCCTTCGAGCACCAGGGAGCCATTTCCCTGGCCCGGAGCCATGTGACCCTCGTCCGGCCCGGGCTGCTCGAGGAAATCGCCGGAGGCCTGGCCCGGTGAGCGGGGGGCGTGACCAAAGTCACAGACCGGGTTTCGACCCGAGGGTAGGCTCACCCATTACGAACAGGTCCTGCTCGTAGTCGTCCAGTGGAGCACGTGTCCGGCGGTCGGGCACAGGCAAGATTGGCCATGATGGAGGAGACAGCCATGAAGCGACTGATGTTGATGGTGACGGCACTGGTGTGCGTGTCGCTGACGGCGCACGCCGACGTTCCGAGCTACCGGATCCAGTTCCTGGGCGCGGGCTGGACGGGCACCGGGATCAACGATCACGGCGATGTGTGCGGGAGCGTGTCCCCCGACGGAACGCTCATGCTCGCCGGCGTCTCCCACAACGGGCAGCCGTTCATGTTTCTGCCGCTCCCCCCGGGCATGCAGAGCTCCCGCGCGCATGACATCAACGACGCCGGCGTGATCGTCGGCTCCGTCTGTCCCAACCAGTATGTCGTCACGCAGCCCACCGCCGCCGTCTGGCGCCCGGCTGCGGGCGGTTACGAGGTGGAGGTCCTGGGCGGACTGCCCGGGGATCCCTACAGCGCCGCCTACGCGATCAACAACATCGGCGACATCGTGGGCGCCTCGGGCTTCTGGGGCTGGAACCTCTCCACCGGCGTCTTGTTCACCGCGGGCGGACCGGTCGCTCTCCAGGGGGACATGATGGGCGTGGACGTGAACGACCAGCGCGTGGTGGTCTCCGGAACGCGCCTCCTGGACCTCGACACCGGCGTCATCACGACGGTGCCGCTCCCGCCGGGCAACTGGCAGGGAGTGGTGAGCGCGGCGGTGAACAACAACAACGATTTCTGCGGCTACATCCTCGGCTGGTCCGGCTGCAGCACGTTCCCCATCCGCTACCGGCAGGAAGCCGGCTGGGAGTTCCTGGGCGGCTGCGCCACCACGACCAGTGCCACGGCCATGAACGACCGTGGCGACGCGCTCCAGTACTACTACATGACGACGTCAGGCGTGAGTCTCGTGAATGAGGGGTCCTTCGCGCTGGGCAGCCTGATCGCCCCCGGCGAGGGCGAGTACTACATCCAGTACGGCGGCGCCAACGGCATCAACAACGCGCGGCAGATCGTCGCCGCCGCCCGGCAGGGCTTCTCCGGACCCATCGGCGCGATCCTCATGACGTCGGTGGTCAGCACCACCGACGTTGCGGCGACCAACCCGTTGCCGGCCCTGCGCGTCCTTCCCAATCCCTCGTACGGCGCTGTGCGTCTCGAGGGCCCGGACGAGGCCCTCGCCGGCGTCGAGTGGGGTGTCTTCGATGTCTCCGGCCGCCAGCGCGCGAGCTTCACGGGACGTGCCTGGGACGGTATGACGAGCGCGGACGAGCGTGTTCCCGCCGGCGTGTACTTCATCCGGCCGCTGGGTCACGGGGCCGGACCGGCGTTGAGACTGCTCCGGCAGTAGGTAGTGCATAGGGGATTGATATCCGAGGAGCTCAGACCCTGCCGGCAGAACCGGACACGCGTACAGGCGGAGTGTACGTTGACAGATCGCCCCACGTAAGCAGGGCAGGCTCACCGCAAATACAGCTTCACGATCCTCTTCGCCTCCTCCGCGAGGGCGACCGCTTCGGAGTTCATGCGCGATGCCGCGTCCCTATCGCCGCTCGCCTGGGCAAGTGCGGCGCGGCAGCGGATCGTGTTGGCGCGAATCGATAGCATCTCGCGGGGCGTGCCCACTAGCTGCGTGGAAGCCAGCGCGGCGGCACACTCGCGGTCCGCCTCTGCCCGCAGCGTATCTCCGATCGCCGTTTGCACGGCCAGGGCGATCCGCGTCATCTCGGTGATGCCGGTCGTGGTCGGCCGGGCTCGGACGGAGGCCACAGCGTGGGCGAAGGCTTCCCGCAGCTCCATCGCGGTCAGCGTGCCACGCGTCCTCAGGGCCAATGCGGCGCTCGCCTCGCGGATCGCGAGGTTGGGGAACTCCCCGCCGGCGAGGTCGCGCACGCGCGGCGCGCGCGCCATCACGATCGACTTGTCGTCCGCATAGACGCCGACCCACCCGTCGATCTTGGGCAGGAAAGATGCGACCCCTTCCTCGCGGCGATCGATCACACAGAAGTCAATCTTGTAGTGATCGAGGAAGGCGCGAACGGCGCTCTCATCCTCCGCGTCGGCGGCGTGCCGGAATGCGCTCAGGTCCTTCGAGACCGCGGCCGGATAGGCCGCCTGAGCCCGGCCGTCCATGTAGATCCGGAAGCGCGGTTCGCCGTTCTCGAACGGTTCCGCATAGAGGAGATAGCCGCCCCAGACCCATTGCGTGAGCACGCGCCCGCACGCTCCGGATGTGGTCAGAAAGCGGGCCGCCTCTGACGGCTGTTCGTCCGCCCGCACGAGACGCGCGCCGAATCCCAGCGAAGACGGCCAGAGGCTGTTGCCGAGGAAGAGGCTCGGAACGACGCTCAGGCCGACGGCGACGATGGCCGCTCCGGCCGAGAGCGGCCAGACGAGATCGCGCGCGCCGCGCCGGGGGAGGGTCCGATCCGCCCGATCCCTCGCGTTTCGCGGGGCGCGAGTCGGCGCGCCCGCGAGACCGGCGCCCTGCTCGTTTAGCCGGCCGAGTGGGATGCGCCGGTCTAGCGCCCCGGCATCCGCGGGCGTGCGCGCCCCGCCGAACAGCCCCCCGGGAACGATCCGTGCGACAAGCACGGCGAGAACCGGTGCGGCCGCGACCGAGAAGAGGGGGATGAACCGGCGGCTCGTGAGCGACAGAACGAGCCCCGCGAGGGCGATCGTCCCAAGCGGAAGGAGCGACGGCGAGCCGGGCGGCCGCGTCCCATCATGAGGCTCCGACTTCTTCAGTGCGCGCGCGACCGCGAGTCCCGCGATCAAGAGACCCGCGCCGGTCAGAATCCAGAAGGCGGTCACCCCGGCATCACCGACCGCGCTCGGGCCGTAGGGCGGCATCCACTCCACGACCTGGCGCCAGTAGGCCGAATCGGGCCCCACCGTGATCACGTACGGGTGGGCCAGGTTCGTGACGCCGTAGGGGGAGATGATCGTCGCGGCCAGGCCGATGAAGGGAAGTAGAATGACCGCGGGCCACCTGGCCGCCTCGCCGCGGCGGGACATGCGGATGACCGCGACCGCGCCGGCTGCGGCGAAGAGCGCCATGATGCCGAAGAGGAATCCCCCGTGAAGGTTCGCCCAGAGAACGAACAGGAGCACAACCGGCCAGTAGCGTTTTGCGGCGCGCCACTCGATCCCCACGAGCCATCGGATCAGCGCCGCGCTCAAGAGGATCGTGTGGATGTTTGGGCGGATGTCGTAAAAGGGACGTCCCATCGCCGCCATCGCAATCGCGGTCAGGGCCGCGAACGCGCGCGGTGCGCCGAGGGCGCGGGCCGTGGACGCGGCGAGGCCGCCGATTGCGATTGAAACGATGAATTTCCAGAGCCCGAGGCCGGTCAGGCCCGCGCCGCCTTGAATCAGGGTGAAGAGAACGTGCGAGAGCCAGTTCTGGTTCACCCAGGAGCCGGGTGGCGAGTTGAACGAGAATGGATCGGTCCGCGTGACGCCGTACGAGAGGATGTACTTGCCGCATCCCAGGGCAATCCAGAGGTCTCCGGAGCTCGCCACGCGCGATGCCCCCCAGATCCCGGCCAGGATGATGATCGCCAGGTAGGAGGCCCGGTCGATCCGGTCGCTTCGTATGCCATGCCCCATCGTCATTTGCGGAGATTCCTCCCGCCCGAGCGCTTCCTTGCCAAGGAACGCGATCCGCACCGGCAGGTCAAGCACGGAGGCGAGGGCGTCGTCGTGTTCGTATGGCCGGTCGGAAGTACCTGGGCGGTCATGCAGGGGAATCGCCGCAGCGAGCTGCGCCATGCGAACGCGCAACCGGCATCACCCCTGCATGACCCGCCAGGTGCGCTTACCGTTCCTCCTCCCCCCCCCTTAAGTCATCAGCATTCAGCGTTTTCCGTTTCTTAATACGCGCTGGGGCAAATGGCGCGCGGGAGGGGGTGAAAAGGTCGTCCCTCGTCTTGACCCGACCGGACCGGGACCCTACGCTGACAAAAGCCGGTGTTTGCAAGAAGATCCGGCTCCCGCGCGACCCTGCGCGGGTGGCGCC
Organism: uncultured bacterium; assembly: GCA_964575675.1. Taxonomy (GTDB): domain Bacteria; phylum Eisenbacteria; class RBG-16-71-46; order CAIMUX01; family VGJL01; genus CAZNRY01. The sequence goes on along the minus strand of CAZNRY010000132.1, from coordinate 1,644 downwards.
GCCCATGGGGTTCAGCCTTCAATGTGGTGGGATGTGCCCGCGGCGCGCCGGCGGCATGGGTAGGGTGGGAAGAAGGGTTGTGGCCTCATTCAGGGTCGTGGTCGATGTTTCGACCCTCTCCATCTTCAGCGGCGGCGGATCGGTTCTCGCCGGCTCCGCGCTGCCCCCGGACCCGTGCATACCAATCCGGTCGGTCGATCTTCATGAGTGTTCAAGCAGGTCGTAAGGAGGCGCTCGATGCCCAGCAGACGATTGCTCACCGTTGATGGAAATGAGGCGGCCGCATCGGTCGCCCATCGGATCAACGAGGTCATCGCCATCTACCCCATCACTCCATCCTCCCCCATGGGGGAGTTCTCTGACGAGTGGTCCGCCCACGGCCAGAAGAACATCTGGGGGATCGTCCCCGATGTGACCGAGATGCAGTCCGAGGGGGGAGCGTCGGGGGCGGTGCACGGAGCGCTGCAAGCGGGTGCGCTGACGACGACCTTCACGTCGTCGCAGGGCCTCCTTCTGATGATCCCGAACATGTACAAAATCGCCGGCGAGCTGAACGCGTTCGTCATGCACGTCGCCGCGCGCACCGTGGCGGCGCACGCGCTCTCGATCTTCGGAGATCATTCCGACGTCATGGCGTGTCGTCAGACGGGATTCGGAATGCTCGCCTCTGGATCGATCCAAGAGGCGCATGATTTCTCCTGCATCGCGCAGGCGGCGAGCCTCCGGTCGCGCGTGCCGTTCATTCACTTCTTCGACGGATTCCGCTCGTCGCACGAACTCTCGAAAATCGAAGAGCTGACCGATGACGATCTGCGCTTCATGATCGATGACGACCTCGTCAAGGCGCACCGCGATCGCGCGCTCACGCCGGATCGACCGGTATTGCGCGGGACGGCCCAGAATCCAGACGCATTCTTCCAGGCCCGCGAGGCCTGCAACGGGTACTACGACGCTTGCCCCGGGTTTGTTCAGGCCGAGATGGACCGCTTCGCCGGGCGAGTCGCGCGGAGCTACCGCCTCTTCGACTACGTGGGACACCCGCAGGCGGAGCGGATCGTCATCCTGATGGGATCCGGCGCCGAGACGGTGCACGAGACGGTCGAGTGGATGATCGCGAAGGGCGAAAAGGTCGGCTTGCTCAAGATCCGGCTCTACCGCCCGTTTGACATCGCGGCGTTCATGAACTCCCTCCCCGCGACCGTGAAATCGATCGGCGTCCTCGATCGCACCAAGGAGCCCGGCGCCATCGGCGATCCCCTCTACCTCGATATCGTGACGGCCCTGCGGGAAGCCCGCGACGGAGGTTTCTCGCCTCTCGCGAAGGACCCGGTCGTCGTGGCGGGTCGGTACGGCCTCTCGTCGAAGGAGTTCACGCCCGCGATGGTGAAGACGATCTTCGATGAGCTGTCGCAGAAAGTTCCGAAGAACCACTTCACGATCGGGATCGTCGACGATGTGACGAAAACATCGCTCTCCTACGATCCGGAGTTCGACATCGAGCCGGACGACGTCGTGCGCGCCGTATTCTTCGGCCTTGGCGCGGACGGAACCGTGGGCGCGAACAAGAACTCGATCAAGATCATCGGTGAGGAGACATCGAACTACGCCCAGGGATACTTCGTCTACGACTCCAAGAAGGCCGGA
>CAZNRY010000131.1:0-11900 GCA_964575675.1 uncultured bacterium | reverse complement strand
GAGATCGCGAGGGCGCTCGCGATCTCGCCCAAGGTCCTCTTGCTCGATGAGCCGGCCGCCGGGATGAATCCCCACGAGACCGAAGAGCTGATGGCGCTGATCCGCCGGATCCGTTCGGAGTTCCATCTGACGGTCCTTCTCGTCGAGCACGACATGCGCTTCGTCATGGGAGTCTGCGAGCGTGTCGTGGTTCTTGACTACGGGATCAAGATCGGGGAGGGGTCGCCTGAGTCGATCAGGCGGGACCCGCGCGTGATCGAGGCCTACCTCGGCGCCGAAGCCGGCCGGGCCGTGGAGGCACCGCATGCTTCGTCTTGAGGGCCTGCACATCCGCTACGGAGCGATCCACGCGGTGAAGGGGGTGGACCTCTCGGTCCGCGAGGGGACGATCACGACCCTGATCGGCTCGAATGGCGCGGGGAAATCGACGATCCTGCGCACGATCTCGGGGCTGAAGCGCGCCGCCGAGGGGAGGATCGAGTTCGAGGGAGTATCGATCGCATCGCTGCCGCCGCACGAGATCGTCCGGCGGGGAATCGTGCAGATCCCCGAAGGGCGCGTGATCTTCGCGAACCTCACGGTCTCCGACAATCTCGAGCTGGGCGCCTACCTGCGCAGGGACCGCGCGGGGATTCGCGCGGATCTGGAGCGCGTCTTCACGCTCTTCCCGCGCCTGAAGGAGCGGCTCCGGCAGCAGGGGGGGACGCTCAGCGGCGGCGAGCAGCAGATGCTCGCGGTGGGGCGGGGGTTGATGGCGCGGCCGCGGCTTCTCTTGATGGACGAGCCATCCCTGGGCCTTGCCCCGATGCTCGTGAAGGGGATCTTCCAGACGATCGCCGAGATCAATCGTTCGGGAACCGCGATCCTCTTGGTCGAGCAGAACGCCCACATGGCGCTTCAGATCGCCCACGACGCCTCCGTGATCGAGACCGGACGAATCGTGGCGCATGGTCCTGCGTCCGCCCTCGCGTCCGATTCTGCGGTCCGCGAAGCCTACCTGGGAGGAGCCTGATGGAAGGGCGCCCGCGCGGCGACTTGACGATCCTCCCATCGGTAGACGCGGTGATGACCGATCCACGGCTCGCCGACTTGTCGGCCGAGCCGCGCCCGCTCGTCCGCGCGCGGGTGCGGGAGATTCTCGAGTCATTGCGCCGGGAGATCCGGGACGGGATCTGGACGCCCGCGGATCGCGGGGAGGCGCTCGCGCGCATCGAGCGCGAGATCCGCTCCAGCGGCGCGACGCCGCTCGGCATGCGGTTACGCACCGTCTGGAATGCGACGGGGATCCTGCTACACACGAACATGGGACGCGCCGTCCTGCCCGCTCCGGCGCGGCGCGCGCTGCTCGGGGCGACCGACGGCTACAGCAGCCTCGAGATCGACCTGAAGACGGGCCGGCGCGCCTCGAGGCTTGCCGCGGTGCGCGAGCTGATCCCGCTCCTCACCGGCGCGGAGGCCGGAACGGCCGTGAACAACTGCGCGGGGGCACTGTTCCTCGCGATGGCGGCCCTGGGGCGGGGCCGCGAAGTCCTCGTCTCCCGCGGGCAGCTCGTCGAGATCGGCGGCTCGTTCCGCCTTCCCGACATCCTCGAAGCCTCCGGCGTGCGGCTGCGGGAGGTCGGGACGACGAATCGAACGAGGATCGCAGACTATGAGCGGGCGGTAGGCCCCGATACGGCCCTCGTCCTTCACGCTCACAAGAGCAACTTCCGCCTCGTGGGATTCTCGGAGGAACCTGCGCTCTCCGAGCTCGCCGCCCTCTGCCGCAGGGCCGGTCTCACGCTCGTGGACGACCTCGGCAGCGGGGCGCTGCGCGCCCATCGCGATCTGTTTCCCGACGAGCCATGCATCGAGGATGCGATCGAGTCGGGCGCCGACCTGGTCTGCATGAGCGCCGACAAGCTCCTCGGCGTGTGCCAGGCAGGGATCATCGCAGGCAAGCGGGAGATCGTCGAGAAGCTCCAGGAGCACCCGATCGCGCGCGTCGTCCGGCTCGACAAGTCCCTTCTCGCCGCCCTCGAGGCCGGGCTCCGCATCCACTTGATGGGCAGCGAGGAGGGACGGCGATCGATCCCGCTGCTGCGCGCCCTCGCGCGGCCATCCGCAGAGCTCGCCGCGGCCGCCGCGCGCGCCGTCGAGTTCCTGCGCGGCCGGATCGGAGCAGGCTTCGAAATCGACGCGGTCGAGGTGCGCGGCGAGGTCGGCGGCGGATCTCTCCCGGGCATAGAAATCCCGTCGCACGCGGTGGCGCTGCGCTGCAAGGATCTCGGCGCGGACGGTCTGGCCAGCCGGCTTCGCGCGGGCGATCCCCCGGTGATCGGACGGATCCAGGACGACCGTTTGCTTCTCGACCTGCGCGCGATTCAGGAGGAGGATCTGGACGGCTTCTTGCACGATCTGGCGAGGAACCTCGCGGAGGGGCTGCGCGATGAGTGACCTTTACTACGCATCGGCCGCCGAGGCGAGCAGCGGCCTCGGTCTGCCCCTGCTCCTCACGGCATCTCCCTCGGCCGCGGTCCCGCGACACGGCGAACGCCTCTCGGACTTCGCACCCGACGTGTTCGAGGGGAGCCGCCTCTTCCACCGGCTCTCGCTAGAGCGGGATGTGGCGAGCCCAGCGATCTGGGTGACCGGACCGAACGCAACGACCGAGTATGTCGTCTGGGCGGTCGGGTTCGCCGAGCACGCGGCCCGGGACGGCATGGCCGCGTACCTGATCGATCTCGATCCCGCCCACCCTCTGCGCTCCCTCGCCCCGGGGGAGGGACATCCCCTCCCTCGTCCGGTTCTCGATAGGATCCGGCGTCTCGGCGTCGCCGGGGCCGCGGCATGGGCGACCGATCTGCAGGGCGTGCGCCTCGTGCTCCCCGCGGACGAACAAGTCGAGGGAACGTCCGGACCCGAGGCAGCCCGCTCGATCCTCATCTTCGCGCAGGCTCTGCCGGAGGAGGGGGAGGGGATCGCGATCCCGGCGGGGGCGATCGAGGGTGTTTGCTTCGCGGCGGCGATCCGCGACCACACGAAGGACGAGCTGAGGGATGCCGTCGAGTGGCTTCGTCGGTCGGGCCACAAGCTGCTCGGTTTCATCGCGATGGGACCCACGCCCCTCAATCGGCGATCGCCGCTGGACCGTTGGGAGCGCGTCGCGGCACAACCCGCGCCTGCTGCGCTGCAGGAGACCGCGCCGATCACCTCGCGTTCCTCATCGATCGAGTTGGAGGAACCCGCGCCGGTGGAACAACCCGCGCCTGCCTCCGCGCAACCGCAGGCCGTCGATGCTGCGCCCGCGGGGGTCGCGGAGCCGGAGATCCTCACGCCCCTGGAGCCCCCGGTCTCTCTGGTCGCGGATTGGCATCGGGGGGACCGGAAGCGGCCTCGCGCCTGGCTGCTCGCGCTCCTCGGTATCGTGGTCGCGCTCGCGTTCCTCGCCGTCTGGCTTCGATCGACCGGGCGCACCCCGGCCGGCGTCCTGTCGGAGCTCCGCATGTCGGTCGGCAAGACCATCTCGCCGCGAGGTTCGGCCCCCGGCCAGGGCGCCGGTGGGGCGAGCGGCACACAAGGCATGAGCGAGGTTTCTCCCGCGAATCCAGAAACGATCGAAGGGGGGGGAGAGGCGATTCTCGCAAAAGGGGCGTCCGGGATAGGTGGTGCGACGGACGGAGGGACAAGTGATCTCAGGCCCGTGATCGAGGCGAGTCCGCCTGATTCGGGTTCATCCTCGCGAATCCCCGAGGCCTGGGAGCAGCTCTCGCCTTCCGAGCTCAGAGCCTCCTCCGAACCGAGTATTTCCGCGCCCGAATCGGGTGCGGCCGGGGAGCCCGCTGGGGCGGGGAGCCCGCGCGAAGGATCCATAAGCACAACCGTATTAGATGTCACTCCAACAGGTTGGGCTGATACATTCGTGGTTCACGTGAGCTCCTTTCGTATCCCAAAGGACGCGGAATCCGAAGTGTCCCGGCTGCTAGCGGCAGGCGTGCCCGCCCGCATCTTGACGGTTGTGCTGCCCGAGCGGGGACGTTGGCATCGGGTCATCGTCGGCGCTTACCCAGATTCCGCATCGGCAGTCGAGGAAGCCGGAGCCTTGCGCGCCAGGGGGCTCGTATCATTCACACAGACCCTGAGGGCTACCGGACGCGGCGGCGACCGCGCACCGATCCCTCGATGAAATCGCTGATCGCGAGCGGAGCCGAGGAGGAGACAGCGTGCGTCTGAAGAGCATCACGCTCCATGGATTCAAGTCCTTCTGCAACAGAACCAACATTCCCCTGGGACAGGGGATCACCGCGATCGTCGGCCCCAACGGCTGCGGGAAGAGCAACGTCTCCGACGGAATCCGTTGGGTGCTCGGAGAGCCGAACGTCCGGAATCTCCGCGGAGAGAACATCCTCGATGTGATCTTCAAGGGATCGGGGAGCGCCAAGCCATCCGGCTTCGCCGAGGTCGACCTGTTGATCGACAACGACGACCACGCTCTTCCGATCGAGACGGCCGAGGTTTCGATCGCCCGCCGCGTCTATCGATCGGGCGACAGCGATTTCCTGATCAACGGTCATTCCTGCCGGCTGAAGGACATCCGCAATCTGTTCCTCGGGACCGGACTCGGAAGCCACGGCTACGCGGTGATCGAGCGCGAGATGGTCGAAGCGGTTCTGAGCGATCGCGACGACCAGAGACGCCTCTTCTTCGAGGAGGCCGCCGGGATCAGCCGGTACAAGCTCCAGCGGCGGGAGGCGATGCGCAAGCTCGAGGCGACCGAGCAGGATCTGATGCGCATCGCCGATATCGTGCGCGAGATCGAGCGCGAGGTGCGCGGTCTTGCGCGCCAGGTCGGCAAGGCGAGGCGTCACCAGCGTCTGATGGACGAGATCCGCGACCTCGAGGTCGCTCTAGCCCTCCGGCGTTGGACGGAGCTCGATCGCGCGCACGGGCAGTGCACTTCCGAACGGGACTCGTGGACCGATCACCGAGGGCGCCTCCAGACCGAGCTTTCCCGGCAGGAGGCGGAGCTGGAAACGCACAGGCTTCGGTTGACCGAACGCGAGGGCCTCCTCGAGGAGACCCGCAAGGAGAGGGAGGATCTTCTCGCCGAGCAGGCGGGGGCGCGCGAGGAAAACTCGATCCTGTCGACCAGGATCCAGGGTTGGGAGCAGAAAGAAAGCGAGCTGTCGCGCCGGATCCGCGAGGAATCGGAGCGTGCGGTCGGGCTGCGGCGAAGGGTCGAGGAGCGGGCGCCCGAGCGTGTGGCGCTCGAGTCGCAGTCCACGAGGCACCGAGAGGTCGTCGAGGCCGCGGCCGCCGCTCTGCAGAACGTGGAGGAACGGCTGCGGCAGGCGCGGGCGGAGGCGGCGCAGGTCGCGCAGCTCCGGATGGACCAGCTGCTGATCGTCACGAGGGAGGGCAAGGGGCTCGGGTCGCTCGACGGCATGATCGGGCAGCAGGAGGGGCGTAGGGCTTCCCTCCTGGTGCACCGGGACGGATTGCTCGACAAGGCGCGAGAGCTCTCCTCCAGGTGCGACTCCTTGGATGGCGAGCTGTCTCTCCTCGCCGAACGGCTCGCCGAGATCTCGACGCAACGAGGCGAAGCCGATGCGGCCCGCGTTGGGCTCGAGGCCGATCGGGAAGAGCTGAGGCAGCGCAGGGAGGACCTCGCGCGCCGACGCGCCTCCCTCGAGAGCCGCCTCAGCCTGCTGCGCGAGCAGAAGGCGCGGCACGAGGGGTTCGACCTTGGCGTCCTGCACCTGCTCGAGCGGCGCTCGTCGCTGCGCGGCGTCGTGGGCGTTGTCGGCGACCTCCTGAGCCCCGCCCATGGGACGGCCGAGGGGGTCGTCGAGTCGCTCCTCGCCGACGCGGTCCAGTGGGTCGTGGTCGAGACCGAGGATGCCGCCATGAGCGCCGCCGAGATCCTGCGAGCGGAGGGACACGGCGGCGTCACCTTCTTCCCCCTGAGGGAAAACGCCGGGCGCGGCGGCGACACGATCGCCCATTGGGAGGGGAAGCTGCCCCTCGGCGGCCCGGAAGAGGTCGCGCCCCTAATCCATTTCCTCCTCGCGCGCGTGCATCCCGCCGGGAGCCGCGACGATGCCCGCCGCGGCGCGCGGGCCGGCGGCCCGTTGCTGCGCTACTTGAGTCCGGAGGGGGAGATCTTCGCCTCGGAGGGGTGGATCCGCACGCCGGGAGGCAGCGGGCCCGACCGCGAGATCGTCGATCGGATGAGGGAGATCCCGAGACTCGAGGAATCTCTGATCACGATCGAGCGGGAGGAGCGCGAGGTTCGGGACCGCGCCGCCGTCCGCGAGACGGAGATCCGAGACCTTGCGGAGAGGCTGTCTGCCCTCGAGAGCGGGTCGGTCGAGATGACGGACCGGCGCCATCGCCTCGAGCGGGATCTCACGGAACGGAGGGTCGAGCGAGGCCTCTTGCTCGAGGAGCAGGAGCGCGTCGCGGCTGAGACTGCGACCTTGGGTGGGCTCATCGAGAAGCTGCAGGCCGATCGCAAGAGGATCGAGGGGGTTCTGGGCGTCTCGGAAGGGTCGGGCCGCGAGGCGGAGGAGCGATACCAGCGATCGAGGGCGGACGAGGAGGAAGCGGGCCGTGCCCGGGATCGCTCATTCGAGGAGCTCTCCCGGGTGAGAACCGAGGAGATGCGCCTGGCCACTGCCCTCCGCGAGGTCGGGACCGCGATCGCGCGCGACGTCGAGGAAGCCGATCGTCTGGCCGCCGCGATTCTCACCTGGGGAGAGGAGCTTCGCGAAACGGCCGCCTTGAAGGCCGAGGCGGGCGAGAAGCTCCGGGTCCTCGCGGCGCGCGGGATCGAGATCGAGGGCCGCTTCGTCGAGGTCGAGCGGTTCCTGGACCGCCGCCGCAGCGAGAGGGACGAAGAGCAGACCTACCTCGCCGTCCAGGAGCAGGGGCTCCGCGAACTGCGCGGCGAGCTCTCGGGACTGCAGGAGCGGCTCCACGGCGACGAGGTGCGCGAGGTTGAGATCCGTTCCGAGATGGATCGATTGCACGAAAGGATCCTCCAGGAGTTCCGCATCGATCTGGGCGAAGAGGCGCGCAGGGCGCTGGAGCCGCAGCCCGAGGCGCCGGATGGCCGGGAGGTCAAGCGGCGGAAACGGGGGCGGAAGCAGTCCGCGGCAGAGTCTGCGTCGGCCGAGGAGTTGGAGGAACTCGAGGAATCGGAAGTCCGCGGCCCGCTCGATTCGCAAGAGCTTGCAGGCGACCTGCCGTCCGATGACGAGACCCCCGATGGACCGCTCTCCGAGGAGGAGCAGCGCCGCCAGGTCATCGAGCTCCGGGAGAAGCTTCTATCCCTCGGACCGGTCAACTTCCTCGCGGTCGACGAGTACGCGAAGCAGAAGGAGCGGCTGTTCTTCCATCGCCAGCAGCAGGACGATCTCACCAAGGCGAAGAACGACCTGCTCCAGGCGATCCAGCGCATCAATGAAACGGCCGGCACGATGTTCCGCGAAACGTTCGACGCGGCGCGGGTGCACTTCCGCAGCACATTCGAGTTCCTCTTCCCGGGCGGAGAGGCCGACATAACGCTCACCGGGGAGGATCCGCTGGAAGCGGCGATCGAGATCATCGCCCGGCCGAGGGGCAAGAAGCTGGAAGCGATCCGGCTGCTCTCGACGGGCGAGCGCGCGCTGACGGCGATCGCGATCCTCTTCGGGCTCTATCTCGTGCGGCCGAGTCCATTCTGCGTCTTAGACGAGCTCGATGCGCCCCTCGACGATGCGAACATCGGACGCTTCGTCACCTTGCTGCGGCACTTCAGCGAGCGGACGCAGTTCGTCGTCATCACGCACAACAAGAGAACGATGGAAGCTTCCGACCGCCTCTACGGCGTGACGATGCAGCAGGTCGGGGTTTCCAGGATCGTCTCGGTCCGCCTGAGCGAGACGGACGGGGACATGGCCCCCGTGATCGCGGAGTTGGATGAGGACCCCGCGCGCGAGGAGGTGCGGGAGGGGTAGGGTGTCGAATCCCGCAGGGGCGCAGGGCGAATAGGCCGGTAGCATGCCTTCCTTCTGGCAGAATCTGAAAAGGGCCTTCCACCGCGAGGACCGCGAGATGCCGTTCTGGGAGCATCTCGAGGAGCTCCGCCGCGTCACGATGCGCGTGATCGGGCTCCTGCTCGTGACGACCCTGGCGGGCTACTTCTTCGCGGGGAGGATCCTGGATGAGATCGTCGGCAGAACGATCAAGGACGCGATCTTCCTCCGGCCGATGGAGGCCTTCAACGCGCGACTGAAGGTCGCCTTCATGATCGGCCTGCTCGCATCGATCCCGTTCATTCTCTGGCAAGTCTGGACGTTCGTCGTTCCGGGGCTGTTCCACAAGGAGAAGAAGATGGTCGCGCCGCTCGTCTTCTGGTCGGTCCTCCTCTTTTATGCGGGCGTCGTCTTCAGCTACCTGGTTGTCATCCCGTCGATGTTGAAATTCTTGATGGGGTTGGGCACCGAGCACATCAAGGCGCAGATCGCGGTCACCTATCTGCTCGATTTCATCGTCGGGATGGCTGCGGCGAGCGGCATCCTCTTCCAGCTGCCGGTCGTCGTGGCCGTCCTCGCGATGATCGGCATCCTCAAGCCCGGTTTCCTGATCAAATTCTGGCGCCACGCGGTGATCGGAACCTTCGTCCTCACGGCGATCGTCACGCCGGGGGACGTCTTCATCGCGCAGGTCGTCCTTGCGGTCCCCGTCCTGATCCTCTACGTCGCCAGCATCTTCGTGGCGAAGGCGATCTGGCGCAGCAAGGAGACCGACCATGACAACCCGCTTTCGGGAGGGGGAGGGATCTCGCGTGCCGGATAACCGCCTGCTCCTCGCCGTCGACATCGGAAACACGCAGACTGTCGTCGGCGTCCTCGAGGGAGAAGATCTCCTGGCGCTCTGGCGCCTCACGTCGCAGATGGGACGCACCTCGGACGAACTCCTGTCGCTGCTCGAGCCACTCATCCGCCCCTACGTCGGCGGGCTCCGCCGCGGCCGGCGCGTCGCGATCGCCTCGGTCGTCCCCACGCAGACGGCGGCCTACGAGGAGTTCTCGACGAAGTATCTCGGGGCACGGCCCGTGATCGTCGACTCGCGCCTCGATCTGGGGATCCGAATCGACGTCCCCGACCCGTCCTCGGTCGGGGCCGACCGGATCGCAAACGCCGTCGCCGTCGCCGCCCGCTACTCTCTTCCCGCCATCGTGGTCGATCTGGGGACGGCGACGACCTTCGACGTGGTGAAGCGCGGGCCTCGCTACGTCGGCGGGGTGATCGCTCCGGGAATCCTGACGAGCGCCGAGGAGCTCTTCCGCCGCGGGGCGCGCCTGGCGAAGGTCGAGCTGCGCGCCCCCTCGCGCGCCGTCGGCCGGACAACGGAAGAGAGCCTGCAGTCAGGGGTTCTCTTCGGGGCGGCGGGTCAGATCGATGGGATCATCACGAGGATCCGCTCCGAGATGGCCTCAAGGCCCACGATCGTTGCGACCGGGGGGCTTGCGGGTCTGATCGCCCCCCTCTGCAGAAGCCTTCGCATCGTCGACCCCGGGCTCACCCTCCACGGTCTCGCCCTGATCGAAGCGCGCGTCCGCGGAAGGCGTCGTGGAGGTCGAAAATCAGCTTGAGGACGGCGGCAGAACCTACATAATATCGGCGTGTTGGCGTTCGGCTCGGCCGACTGCCAGGGGCCCCGGCCGGGGAAACCTCCGGCCGGGGCCGGTCTTGAAGAGGAGGTGCTCATGCAGATCAAACTGAGGCCATTAGGGGACCGCGTCCTCGTCCGCTTTATCGAGGGCGATGAGAAGGTCGGCTCGATCATCATCCCCGACACGGCGAAGGAGAAGCCGACCCAGGGAATTGTCGAGGCCGTCGGACACGGAAGGATGGGCGACAAGGGCAATCGCATCCCGATGCACGTGAAGCCCGGGGAGAAGATCATCTTCGGGCGCTACGCGGGGACCGAGGTTCGGCTCGGCGACCGGGATTACATGGTTCTGCGCGAGACGGAGATCCTGGCGATTCTGTAGACCGTAGACCGGGGGCGCGGTGGAGGCGCCGACGATGCCGAAGATGCTGAAGTTCAACTCTCAGGCGCGGGAATCGCTGAAGAACGGCGTGGAGCAAGCGGCCGCCGCCGTCCGTGTGACCTTGGGCCCCAAGGGACGCAACGTCGTCCTCGACAAGAAGTGGGGAAGCCCCGTCATCACGAACGATGGGGTCACGGTCGCCAAGGAAATCGAGCTCAAGGACCCGTATGAGAACATGGGCGCCCAGCTCATCCGCGAGGTCGCGCAGAAGACGCAGGACGTTGCGGGAGACGGGACGACCACCGCGACGATCCTTGCGCACTCGATCGTCGTTCAAGGCCTCCGCGCCGTGACGGCCGGGATCAATCCCATGCGCCTGAAACGCGGAATCGACCGCGCTGTCGATGCGGTCGTCGCGAGCCTAGCGAGCCAGTCGAAGAAGATCATGACGCGCGAAGACACCGCCGCAGTGGCGACGGTGAGCGCGAACAACGATGCGGCGATTGGGGAGCTGATCGCCGAGGCGATGGAGAAGGTCGGGCGGGAAGGCGTGATCACGGTCGAGGAGGCGAAGACGATCGACACGACCTTGGAGGTCGTCGAGGGGATGCGCTTCGACCGTGGATACGTTTCCCCATATTTCGTCACCGACCCGGAGACGATGGAGTGCGTCCTGGAGGATGCATCGCTTCTGATTCACGACAAGAAGATCGGCAATTTGAAGGACCTCCTGCCGATTCTGGAGAAAACCGTTCAGGCGGGACGGCCGCTCCTCATCATCGCCGAGGAGCTGGAAGGTGAGGCGCTGGCGACATTGGTCGTCAACCGGCTCCGGGGGAGCCTCGCGTGTTGCGCCGTGAAGGCCCCCGGTTTTGGAGACCGCCGGGCGGAGATGCTCGAAGATCTGGCAATCCTGACCGGCGGCCAGCTGATCTCGGAGGATCTCGGAACCAAGCTCGAGGGGGCAATGCCGGAGCATCTTGGGACCGCGAAGCGGATCATCGTCGACAAGGACAAGACGACGATCGTCGAGGGGCGGGGGAAGAAGACAGCGATCGAAGATCGTTGCCGGCAGATCCGCAAGCAGATCGCCGAGACGGACTCGGACTACGACCGCGAGAAGCTGCAGGAACGTCTCGCCCGCTTGAGCGGCGGCATTGCCGTGATCAAGGTCGGCGCGGCGACCGAGCTCGAGATGAGGGAGCGCAAGGGCAGGGTCGAGGACGCGGTCTCGGCGACCCGGGCGGCTGTCGAGGAGGGGATCATCCCCGGAGGAGGGACCGCGTTTCTCCGCGCGCAGAAGGCCCTCGCGTCGCTTGGCGCATTGTCCGAGGAGGAAGCGGCCGGCGTCGACATCGTGCGCAGGGCCCTCGAGGAGCCGGCCCGGACGATCGCACAGAACGCCGGTTTCGAGGGAAGTGCGGTCGTCTCGGCGGTCAAGGCCGCCAAGGGGAGCGTGGGCTTCAACGCGCAGAGCGGCGAGGTCGAGGATCTTGTGAAGGCGGGGATCGTCGATCCGACGAAGGTGGCCCGCACCGCGCTCGAGAACGCGGCCTCGATCGGGGGGCTGATCCTGACCACCGAGGCTCTCGTCGCCGAGAAGCCCGATCCGCCGAGGAAGAGGGCGCAGGCCGAAGACGGCGCCTGAGAGCGGCCGGCCAGCAGGCCGGGGACGCGGGTTTGGAGGGAATCCTCGATGGGCGTGATCCGCCTGCGCGACGTCACGGTGTTCCCAAGACTCGGGGTCGCCGAGATCGAGAAGGAATGGGTCCAGAAGGTCGCGCTGGACGCCGAGCTGATCCTCGCTCTCGCCCGCGCTGCCGAGACGGATGATGTTACGCAGACGGCCGAATACGAGAGGGTCCATCGCAGGCTTCGC
>CAZNRY010000130.1:0-11926 GCA_964575675.1 uncultured bacterium | reverse complement strand
GCTGGAGCAGAGGACGGTCGAAGTGCCCGGCCCGATCGCTGTCCATGTAGCGCCTCACCGCCCATCACCCGACCCCAAACCCGCGGTCGAGGTCATCCTCGTTCCCAGATCCAACCCCGCACTACTGATGAGCGCCCTACGCATGGCCGAGCGCGTCGAGCGCGAGGTTGCAGAGATCGAAGGCCTCGTTGGGATGGATGTGCCCACTTCAGCAGTTCCCACTCGGCACGAACGGACCACGACGATCCAGAGCATGGCGGGACCGACCGCACCCACACTCGACACGTCTCCGCTGTCCGGCCTCGCGATCGAGGACCCGATCTCTCCGTCCGCACCCGTCTCGGCCACCCTCTCCCTCCCAGACCTCCAGTCCCAGATCGATCGTGTCATCGCCCTTGAGCAGCTCGATGCTCCGCTTCGCATCTACCGCGCCGAACTCCTCCGCGACCTGCGCGACACCGGCGCCATGGCATCCCTGGGATACTCCTCCTGGGCCAACTTCGCTCTGGACCACCTCGGACTCTCCGAACGAGCCACCCGCTCCCTCGTCGCCGAGGGACGCCTCTTCGCCACCGAAGCGGGCCTCCGCGATGCCTATGGCCGGGGAGAGCTGCCCCTGGGGAAGGCCTTCCTGCTCAGGCGCATCGCGGGCTCGGGACGGGTGACCGAGGCCATCGACCGGGCCTCCGCCGTGACCCACCTGCAGCTCGCCCGCGAGGTCCGCTTGATCGAGTGGGCCCGGCAGGTCGGGGCCCGGCTCTCCCTCAGCCGATCGGCCGAGGAGATGGAGGAGGCCCTGATGCTCTCCCTCTCCCGCTGGGGTTGGACCCGCCCGCGCGTCCAGGGACTCCTCGAAACCGCCGGCCTCACCCGGCCCGCCACGGGCGACCCCGCAACGGATCCGGGCTCGATGAACCGCCTCGAGCGGTTGATCGATCTGCTCATCCTCACGATCTGGGACGAGCCGCCCCAGGGGGATGAGCACCCAGACGACGACCGGCGAACGTCCACCCATGCCAACGCGACGATGGAGGTCCGTTTCTGGGCTCCGGACCTCATCGCGCAAGATTGGAGGCGTGCTTTGGGAAGAATTCGAGAGCGCAATGGGGTCGGCTGCCCCCCTTGGGTAGCCGTCTCGATGCTGATCGCCGAAGCGATGCAGGAATGGGAGAGGCAGGACCCAAAGCGGATCCCCACGGAAGCGAAGATCCTCTCGCGCGACGGCTATCGCTGTATGGTCCCGGGCTGCAGCTCGAGGCGGGGTCTCGAGGTGCACCACATCGAGTTCCTCTCCGCGGGTGGATCGGACGAGGACTGGAACAAGGTGCCCATGTGTCATGGCCACCATCGGATGTTGCACGAGGGCGTGATCCGGGTGTGGGGACGCGCCCCGCACGACCTCTACTGGGAGATCGGTTGTCAGCCCGATGGCCCACCGCTCATGCGCCTCAAGGGAAACCGGATCATCTCGAAGTCATTCGGCCGGTGACCCAAACTCGATCCGCGAGCAGGCATGTCCACGGGGTACGGCGGCCATGCATGCGCAAGCAGGCGCTCCCGCGAGGCCGGCGGCCTGTTCGTTTAGCCGGCCCGAGCGGGATGCACAGGGCGAGCGCACGACGCTCCCGCGACTCCGAAAACCGTCGTGGACGCGGCCGGTCGTTCGGGGTCAGAATCGCGTCGTGAACACAAGAAAAGCCGCCCTCTCGGGCACGATCGTCGTCCTTGCGTCCCTCGCGGTCCTCCTCGCCGCCGCCCTCCCCGCTTCCGCCATCGACACGAACCGCTTCTTCACGGAGCTCTCCGAGGCCGAGTCGCTGCCGGCGCGCATGGAGCTCTGCGCCCAGCTTCCATACAACGAGACGCCGTCCTACATCGTCGCGTTCTGCCAGTGCCTCCAGGCTCTCGACGGCGGATCGGACAGCCTGGCCGTCCTGTTGATAGAGGAGTCGCTCCGCATTCAGCCCGATTTCGTTCTCGGGGTCGTCGCGCTCGGCGATACCTACACGGAGCGATCAAGCTGGAAGCTAGCGCTGCGCTGGTATGAACGGGCGAAGCGGATCGCGCCCACACGGATCGATCCATACTACGGGATCGGCCGCGTCTGGCTCGGACGGGCCGCCACGGAGGGTCCGGGCGCCTACGAGGAGGCGCTGAAAGCATTCCGAGAGATGACCCGCCTCGCCCCGCAGAGCGCGGACGGTTGGTCGAACGTCGGCATGGTACTCGCCACCCTCTCGCGCTTCGATGATGCCGAGGCGAACTACAAGAACGCCGTCGCCCTCTCGCCGGACGATCCCGAGATCTACGACAGCCTGGGATCCCTGGCGTCGCGCCGCGGCAACGACGCGGAAGCGGAGTCCTACTGGAAGAAGAGCCTCGCCATCGACCCCGCGCATGCGACGACGGCGACCGAGCTGGCCGCCCTGTACGGCAGGCAGGGGAAGCTGGACGATGCGCTCGCCATTCTCGAGAACGGGGCCAACGCGGCGCAGGTCGGCGCGGCGGCCGGCAGGCTGCGGCGCGATCTCGCCCTCCTGAGCCTGCTCGAGGAGCGACCGGCCCGGGCCGCCTCCCTTCTCGACGAGGCGCGCATCATGAGCCCCGACCCCCGCACGCTGGCCGCGCTTGCGCACGTTCTATTCCTCAAGAACGAGACGGACGATGCGTTGGCCATGCTCGCAGCCGCCGCCGTGAGGGACTCGGCAGCCGTGCGGCCCTTCGCTCGCGCGTGGCAGACGAAGATCGCGACCGACCTGCCGGCCCTCGCGAAACGCGATTCGGCCGGCGCGGCGATCCTACGGAAGCTGATCTCCCGCCCCCTATCGCCCAACGAACCGGCCGGAGCCTTCGCAACCGGCGCCCTCGTCCGCCGGCTTCTTCCCGACTGGAAGATTCCCGACGGCCCGCTCGGGCCGCGGAGGGAGACCCCGGCTGAGGAATACGACACGCCTCCCACGCCGATTTACCGAGCGATGGCGAGCTACCCCGAGGCCGCGGCCGGGATCGAGGGGACCGTCCATGTGCGCGTGAAGATCGACGCGCAAGGCGCGGTCAGCGAGGCGAAGGTAATCGGCGAGGCCGAGAACCCGGCGCTCGAATGGGCTGCGCTCGACGCCGCGAGGAAGTGGAGGTTCAAGCCCGCATCGCGCAATGGACGCGCGGTCGCTTCCGAGGTCACGATCCCCTTCCGCTTCTCGACATCGCCGTAGCCGCCGGGGCGCAAGCAGAGCGCTCCCCCGAACGACCAAGGACCGGCCCTCCATGCGCGCGGCACGGAGGGCCGGATCCCTTCCCACCCCTTAACCCGTATTTCTCACCAGCCTTCTGCTGCAACGGCGCATCTGGCCGCATCTGCGGCGTCGCCCTTGCTCGGCCTCCTCGACATACTGCGGCGAGTATGCCTACGTCGGCCTCGCATCGCGCGACTTGCATCTCCGGCCATCTGACGCCGTTTCGCGACGAACGGTGGTGAGAAATGCGGGTTAGGTCAGGCGAAATTCGCTTTAGCCTACTCCCCGCACGCGCCGGGGCCGCAGATCGTCCCCGCACCGAGGAAGATGCCGTTCTGCAGCTCGCAATCGACCTGGAGCAACTCGACGCAGCTCCCGCTCACCAGACAGCAGGCGCCCGGAACGGGCGGAGGCATGCAGAGGTCGGGCGTGCACAGACTCGCATCGCCGTGGTACGTCCCTCCCTGCAGCTCGCAGTCGGCCCGGGTCAGCTCGACGCAACTCCAGTCCAACAGACAGCATGCTCCAATCGGAGGAGGGGGTGAATCGGGCGAAGAGACCGTCGCGTCATGAGACGCGGGATTGTAGAGCGCGGACGACCCCACATCGAAGTGGAGCAGGAAGCCGGGGACGCCTCCCGAGGAGACGGTCATCGGGACGGAAATCGAGCTCTTCTTTTCGAGCACGTCCGCGAGCGGGAAGGGACAGAAGATGCCGTTTCCCGATGGCGGGAAGACGCCGTGGCTTCCGCCGTCGAACCCGTACAGCAAGGGATCGGTCTCGGTGAAAGCGGCGGCGTCGAGCGTGGTCCCGTCGATCGTGACCGACCAGCCGGGGATCGCGAGGATCTTGCTCGGCACCGTGACGAGCAGGACAACCGCCTGGGTCGCGAACTTCGCATTGTTCTGAACGACAAGATCGAAGGCGCTTGATCCAGTGACCCAGCTGTCGGTGAGCCACGCATTCGAATCCGCTTCGACGTAGACGCTCTCCACGTTCTCGAAGCTGAGCCAGAGATGCGCTTGTCGCGAGATCTTCATGGCGGCGGGGTCGGAAACGTTCGGCGATGTGGCGGCTCCACGGTCATCCGAGCATCCCGAAAGTGACAGGAACGCCGCGGCGAGCAGCGCGAGTGATCCAACGAAACCGAGCGGGCGATTCAGACTCATGGAAGGTTCCCTCCTCCCCGAAAGGGGCAAGTGCGGTGGAGCCACTTTCGTGCCCGCCAACAGTTGCGGTAACTCATTGTCATCGTGTGTGTTATGGGACAGCAAGCGAGCGCGTCGCCTGGGTATGCCGTGCACGCCGCGGCGGGGCCGGGCAATCTGCAGAATTCCGCTTACTTGGCGGGGGGAATCTTCGCCAGCCGCTCACTCCAGGCGATCCGCTGCCGCAGGGGCCAGGACTCGGGCGCGCCGTAGGTGAGCCCGGTCAAGAGGACCCGCGAACCTCCGCCATCCACCGACCATCCGAACTCGAGGTAGGCCGCATCGGGGGCGCTCATCTGGATCGCGATCCCTGCGGATGGACTGGCCATCGTGATGCGGCCTTCGAAGAGGATTCCATCCTTCGTTCGCGCACGGAACATCCCGTCCTCGCGCGGATCGACCGCACAATCCTCGCCGAGCCAGGAGGCAAGCCCCTCGGCGGTCGAGAAGCCCGTCCACAGATCCGCCACTGGAATCGAAAGACGGCGGCCCAGGATGAAGCTCCTCCGCGGCCCCTTCCCCCCATCCCGCAGGTAGAACTCGAGCATCCCGAGAAACATCTGCCATCCCTGCTTGTGTGCGGCGCGCTCCTCGTCCCAATCCTTCCCCTCGCCCCATCCCGAGTGCGTGAGGAGGACGCGACTCTTCCCCCGATCGGCCGCAAAGGGATGAAATGAGAACTCGAGTTCAGTCGTGGTTTTGAGCAACGGCAGATCCCATGCGAGCCGGATCCGCTCACCGGCCTCGACCTCGACGACCTTCCCGGACTGTTCGCCGTAGCTCGTCCAGAGGAAGTGGTACGGATGCTTGGCCTGCAGAGTGAACTCGGCCCGATCGCAGAACCAACCGACCAGCGACACCGGATCGGTGCAGGCCTTCCACGCACGTTCCCGAGGGACGTTCAGCGTGCGCTCGACCACGACCGACTGCGTGCCGGCCGCCGGGAAGGACCCGGGCTCGCGGCCCAGGACCTCGCGAAGCCGCGCGAATCGCTCCTCCCAGAGGGCGCGGACCTTGTCGCGCTCGTCCTCGCCGATTCCGTAGGACCGCTGCGTCAGGGTCATGACCGATCCGTCCGCGTCGGGCCAGAAGGAAATCCCGAGCAGACTGCGCGTTCCCTCCTCGTCCCATAGCATCCGCATGTGCTTGCCCGGCAGGACGGTCCGGATCTCGCCCTTCACGCGCTTGCCGCCGCGCAGAACGAGGTCGATCTCTCCCCCCACCGCCGGATCGACGAAGGCCCGCTCGGCGAGCCAAGCGCGGATCGCGAGCGGACCGACCCAGTGGAGGTGCGCGCGCTCGCGGCTCGCGGGGAGCTTCGCCTGCAGGCGCAGGTAGAGGGGTTGTACGCCCTCCCGATGCTCTTCCACGTGAAAACGCAAGTTCTCGAGGACCTTGTCCCACTCGAGCGCGATCAGATCGCAGCGGACTTGCCAGGAGGGATCGCCGGGGAATCCGGTGTGCCGGAACTTGACGTACGTGACCCCCGGATCCTCGTCGTCGAGATCGAAGCTCGCGACCGTCTCGCAGCCGTCCTTCTCCATGAACCACGAGAGGACGAGCTTCTTGTTTTCCTCGATCTCGAGGATCTCGCCCTGCGCAACGGCGGGAAGGCTCGTGTCAGACCACTCGATCCGGTAACTCGCGCCCTTCGTCGGCTTCCAGAGGACCGTCGCATACATCCAGCGAGACAGGGCCGCAGGATCGAGGAGGAAGCGGAAAACATCGGCGCGGGGGCGGTTGATTCGAATGCAGCGCTCGACGGTGCGGACGGAATCGGTCACTGGACACTCCTGCGGGCCCGATGCTGCGCGGGCCCGGTCAAACCGATCTACGGAACGTCTCTCCGGAACGCCTCTACGGAACGTCGAAATTATAGGTGTAGGAGCTGACCGTCTCGCCGACGAAGCGGATGTACAGATCGCGGGCCTGGGTCTGTCCGCCGAGGAGACGCAGCCTGTAGTAGGCGTAGGTCCACGTCGAATCGCCATCCTCGATCCCGCGACGGAATGGCCGGCCGAAGTGGGCCAAGAGATCCGTCTTCGTGGTCTGGTCGATTCGGATTTCGATCACGCGCTCCGTCGGAAACTCGCGCCCCACCGTCGCGCACCCGACGATGCCCGACACAGCGAGGACGAGAGAGAGAACTCCCGCGAGACGGCGAGGCCGGAGGACCGTTTCGAGATGGCGCATGTTTCGCATTCTCCCTCGGAATTCCTGCAACTCTGCATGCAAACGGAAGTTGGGACCGCGCTTCTAGTTCGGGCAGACTACCAGACTCATTCCGCCCTGGTCAAGCGAGCCCCCCGTCGGGGCGCGAGCGCGCCGCAGGGGCGCGCGCCGCCGCGCCGAACCCCGTAAGAGCTTGAGATAGCGTAAGTCCTGCCGATAACAGGGATGGAACCCCTATGGCAGAAACGAATTCGAAACAGGGACCGAAATCGTCCCTCGTGGACGTGCGGCCCCCGGATGCGGACGGTCCGCGTTCAACCGTGCGCTGTCCGTCGCCTGTGCGGAGGATCCTGCTCGACGCCGGTGGCGCCTGGCTGACGGCCGGAACCACTGACGGGACGATTCGCGTCGGTGACGCGAACATCGAGAGCTGGCGCTACGTTCTTGCCGGCCACACCGGTCCGATCGAATCCCTGGCACTGGACGATCGCGGGGTTCTCCTCGCCTCATCATCGAGCGACCGCACGATCCGTGTGTGGGAAGCGCAAACCGGACGCTGCCGCTGCATCCTCCGCGGAGACGCATTCCCCACGACGGCCGTGGCGTTCTCACCCGACGGAGAGCGGCTCGCCGCGGGCGATTCCGATGGCTTGATCAGCATCTGGGACGTTCATCCGCCCCGCGTGCGAACCGTCTGCACGGGGACCGCGGGAGCGATCGCGGGACTCGCGTTCAGCGCCGATGGCTCGCGGCTCTTCAGCGCGGGCGAGGACGGCTGTTTCCGCGTGTGGAAGATCGCCGACGCCTCTCAGATCGCCGTCCTCGATGCCCATCGCGGTGCTGCGGTCGCTTGGGCCTGCGCGTCCGATCGCGCGACGATCGTGACAGGAGGCGTCGATGGGCGCGTGCGGGTGTGGGATACGAGCGCCGCTCGCTGCGTGCAGACCATCGTGATCGGCTCCAAGCCGATCGGCGCGTTGGCCCTGATGCAGCAGCCATCCCTCGTGGCCGCCATGGACAGAAGCGGCCGAGTCCAAGTGCATTCCATGGGCCGCACGGGCGAGCCGCTCCCCATCGCCGCCCGATCGCACCCCGTTCGCTCGGGGGCATCCGTCTCGGTCGCCCTCTCCAAAGGGGGAACGGCCCTCGCCATCGGCGGGCCGGACCGCGGCGTGAGGATCTGGAAGATCTAGCCGGCCAGCAAAACCGGTAGTGCTTCGCTCCTCTGCTCCCCGGATGCACAGGGCCTCCGATCTGTGCGACAATCCCCATTCGTCGCCCGCTCGGAGGAACGATGAAGCGCAGCCCGATCCAACCGGTCAAAGGAACGCGGGATTTCTATCCCGAGGCGATGGCCCAGCGTGTCTGGCTCTATGAGCGGATCCGCGTCGTGGCCCGCCGCTTCGGCTACCAGGAATACGAGGGGCCGATCCTCGAGCCGATCGCCCTCTACGCCGCGAAGAGCGGCGATGAGCTCGTCAAGGAACAGGCATTCGTCCTGACCGACCGCGGGGGTGATGAGCTCGCCATGCGCCCCGAGCTGACCCCGACCCTCGCGCGGATGGTCGCGCAGAAGCAGGCACAGCTTCCCCGTCCGATCCGCTGGTGGTCATTCGGCCCGTTCTGGCGCTACGAGCGCCCGCAGAAGGGGCGCACCCGCGAGTTCTTCCAGTGGAACATCGACCTTCTCGGCGTGGACGATCCGCGCGCAGACGCGGAGCTCATCGCCATTGCCGCGAGCTTCTTCCGCGAGGCGGGTCTCGGCGACGGGCAGGCGATATTGCAAGTAAGCAATCGCCGCTTGATGGACCGTTGTCTCGCCGATCTCGGGATCGAGGCCGACGTAAAGAAGCTCGCCTTCCGGTTGATCGACAAGCGCGACAAGCTCGAGCCCGCCAAGTGGGCCGACTACGGCGGCTCGCTCGGCTTCTCGGCCGCGCAACTCGACGCGCTGAGCCGGCTTCTCGAGAATCGCGAGCTGTGGCGCGAGTCGGACGAGCTGGTCGCCCTCTTCGAGATCCTCGAAGCCTACGAGGTGAGCGGCATGGTCCGCTACGAGCCGTCGGTGATCCGCGGGCTCGACTATTACACGGGGACCGTCTTCGAGGCGCGCGACGCGGACGGCGAGTTCCGCGCGATCCTGGGCGGCGGGCGTTATGACAACCTCGTGGCCGACCTCGGCGGCGATCCCGTGCCGGGGGTCGGCTTCGCGATGGGAGATGTGGTCGTCTCGCTCGTTCTGCAAAAGTATGGACGGCTTCCCGTGCTCAGGCCCGCGCCGGCACGCGCCCTCGTCACGATCTTCTCGCCTGAGCTCTCGCTCGACGCGGTACGCGCGGCGATGCGGCTGCGCGCGGCCGGAGTCGACGTGGAGATCTATCCCGAGCCGGCCAAGATGGCAAAGCAGGTCCGCTATGCCGACCAGCTCGGAATCCCCTTCGCGGTCATTCTCGGGCCCGACGAGGCTGCGCAGGGACGCGTCGCGTTGAAGGAACTGGCGAGCGGCGAGCAGACCTCGCTCACGATCGAGGAGGCCGCCGCGCGGCTGAGGAGCTAGGCAACTCTCGAGGGGACATGAACGAACCCGTTGACGGCATCTCGGTTGCGATCCCCCTCCACAACGAGGAAGCGAACCTCGCCCCGTTGCGCGATCGTCTCCTCGACGTGCTCGTGGCTACCGGCCTCCCCTTCGAGATCATCCTCGTCGATGACGGCAGCACGGACGGAAGCCCCGCGATCCTTCGCAGCTTCTCGGCCGACGATCTCCGCATCCGGGTCATCCGGATCGCGAATCGATCGGGACAATCGGCCGCGCTTGACGCGGGCTTCCGCGCCGCCCGTTACGGGGTCGTCGTCACGCTGGATGCCGATCTCCAAAACGACCCCGAGGACATCCCCGCGCTGCTCGCAGCGATCGCGGATGCCGACGTCGTATGCGGCGTCCGCGTGAAGCGCCACGACAATTGGGTCCGCAAGGCCTCGAGCGTTATCGCCAACCGCACCCGCGACTGGATCACGGGCGACCACATCACCGACACCGGCTGCAGCCTCAAGGCCTACCGAACCCCGTTTCTGCGGCGCTTGAAGATGTACACGGGAATGCATCGCTTTTTGCCCACGCTGCTGCGGCTCGAGGGAGCGCGGGTGATCGAGGTCCCGGTGCGCCACCACCCCCGCGCAGCAGGCAGATCGAAGTACGGGATCGGCAACCGGATGTTCGTCGGGCTCCGGGACTGCTTCGCGGTCCGCTGGATGCGCGACCGCCACCTTCACTACCGCATCGAGGAGGAACCGTGAATCTCTGGATCGTGCTCGGCTTCATCGGCCAAGGAATCTTCGGCTCGCGGTTCGTCGTCCAGTGGGTCGTCTCCGAGCGGCGAAAGCAGAGCGTGATCCCGAAGGCGTTCTGGTACCTCTCGATCGTGGGAAGCCTCGTCCTGCTCAGCTACGCCATCTACCGGCGCGACCCGGTCTTCATCCTGGGCGAGTGCGGCGGCGTCTTGATCTACACGCGGAATCTCGTTCTGCTGCGGAATACGGCGGCCGGAGGGGCGTGAGGTGGGCAGATGACCGATCCGCCGTGCCCGTAGGTCGTCGGGATGGAGCGGATTCGCCGAGCTGCCTCGTAACCGATTGGCGGTAATAGGAATAGCCGAGCATGGATCCGCCTGAAGACGTACTCGAATAATTATCCGAGTATGGTCGAATGTTTCGGACGACCGCGATCCGTCGGGTCCGATGACTCAACAAGATGCCGTGGTAGGCCCACTCGTCGCGATTTCACCGGTAGAGCGCCTTTAGCATGCCCCAGGAGATGTTCCGGGTAGGCGCAAGGCCGCACCCGACGTCTCGCGCACCAATCAGCCCACACTCCACGCCCCCGTGGGTTCCTGGGAGACAAGGCGAACCCTCGCGCAGCCCAACATCGCCGACCGATGGATCGCAAAACAGCGGGTCCTGGGAGAAGTCCCCTCGCGACTCGGAGATCCCGCACAACCATCCCACGTAGTCCCCGCCATCGTTGTTCCAGAAGTCGCAGCAGCGGTACGGACCAGTATCGAGACAGTCGACGGCAGCACCCCCGACCGTCCCCGCGACAATGAGGTGGCTCCTTTCTGCATCCAGGTTGCTGTTCATTTCGAGTGCTGCGCCCCCGGGCACGGTCACCCGATTCGCCAGCAACGTGCAATTGCGGACGGTTGCATCGCCCCCGACCGAGATGGCTGCCCCGTTCGGAGCTGCGTTTCGGAAGAAGACGCAGTTCTCGATCGTCGAGTCCCACAGGAATACGGCGCCACCGTTCGCAGCTGCGATGTTGTCCACGAACAGGCAGTTCCGGATTGTCATGTTAGAGCCACTGATGGCTCCGCCATAGCAGTACTCGGGATGGTAGCTCCAGGTATTCTGATTCCCCGCAAAGAGCGTGTTCTCGATCAACACCCTCGCTCCGCCTATTGCTCCCAACGGCGGGTACCAGCCGTCCCCTGCGCAGTCCCGTACCGCGCACCTTCTCACCGTTCCACTGCCACCGTGAAAGAGGAGTGCGGGTCTCGTCTCTATGAAGCTCAGATTCTCGATCAGGAAGTCCTCACCCGAGGAAAACCCAAGAGCTAGCTTCAACCGCACATCATCCGGCCCTGCGCCTGCTCCCAGTATCGAGAGCGGCTTGCCATCGAGGTAGATCGCCGAGTCGGGCTCCTGGTAAGTCCCGGGCCTCACAATCACCGAGTCTCCCGATGCAGCCGCCAGACAGGCCTGCCGCACAAGGGTGAAATCCCCGCTCCCATCCTGCGCCACGATCCAACTTCGCCCATCGGCGCGACTGGACAGGATGCTCACGAGAGCGAGGACCAGCATGGCCGAAGCTCGCTCACGGCGGACGCTCTTCATACTCGTGCCCTCCCTTTGGAGCCGAAACGAGTATACACCGCCGGCGTACGTCCCGCCGTAACCCCGGAGGCGTGCCACAGATGGGAACTCACTGGTTGGAGGTCCGCCCACTGCCGGGGACTCGTCTAGCCGCGCATCGATCCGCCCGCAGCGCAAACCCGCCGCCCTAGCGCCTCGCGCGCGACCGATCAGCCCGGCCTCCGACCCTCCACGACGAACCGCCGGATCATCCAACCGACCGTGACGAGCCCGGCGACGAAGAAGAGCAGAAACACGACGAGCACATCCCACGGGGTGCGGACATTCGCGTTCGCGAGGTCCGCGTATCCGCCGATCAACATGTCGCGGATCCACGAGCGGACGAGGAGCATCGCAAGAATCGTCAGCGCGATCAGCCCCCCCGAGAGACCGAGGATCTTCCCC
>CAZNRY010000129.1:0-12131 GCA_964575675.1 uncultured bacterium | reverse complement strand
CTAGCGGCGGGCGTGGTTCTCGCGCGGTCTGCGCCCTCGGGCGACTACCCGATCCAGAACGTCTCGCAAGAGTCGAGCCGCGTTCCAACCACCGGACGGGAATCGCCGGACGGATCGTCCGGTGTGGGCGGGCCCGGCGCTCCGGGCGTCGTCGCCGCAGCGGTCTTCACCGCGGCGAGCCGCGACTTTCGCAAAGGAATCGACGCGGCGCTTGCGGCCGCGATCAGAATGCCCGGCGCGAACGGCCGGGACGTCTGGGCGGCGCTCTTTCGTCCCGATGATCGCGTCGCGATCAAGCTCAACTGCCTCGCCGGACCGGGGCTCTCGCCGCGCAGGGGCTTGGTCGAGGGCTTGGTCGCGGGCATTCGGAGCGCGGGGATCCCGGCCGGATCGATCGTCCTCTTCGACCGATCCTCCGGCGAGTTGGAGCGCGCGGGATTTCCGATCCGAAAGGACGAGGACGACGTCCGGTGCTTCGGCACCGACGCGTTGAAGGGCGGAGGATACGACCCAGGGATTCGGGAGCATCGCTCCATCGGGTCGCTCTTCAGCCGGATCCTCACCGATCACGCCACCGTCCTCGTGAACGTCGGCGTCTGCAAGGACCACGATCTCTCCGGCGTCTCGGCCGGATGCAAGAACCTCTACGGCCTGATCCACAACCCGAACCGCTATCACGCGGGGCGATGCGACCCCTTCCTCGCCGACCTGCTGGGCCATCCGGCCGTGCGACCGAAGCTCCGCCTGACCGTGATCGACGCGATCACCGCGCAGTGCCAGGGCGGACCTGCGCGCGTTCCGACTTATACATTCCAACCGAATCGCGTTCTCCTCTCCCTCGACCCGGTCGCCGTCGACCGGATTGCGTGGGAGATGATCGAGCAGGAGCGCTCGCGGCGCGGCATGCCGAGCCTCACCGAGGACGGGCGCGAGCCGACGTGGATCGCTACGGCGGCGCGGCTCGGGTTGGGTGAGGCAGAGCGGTCGCGGATCGATCTGCGGGAGGTCGCGGCGTGAGCGAAGCCGAGCGGACCGGAGTTCCTGGACGCCGCCCTCGACGCGGCACGCCCGTTTTCGTCCCCTGCGGCGTGAGCTCCGCCGCGTGGTGCGCTCGATGAGCGGGCCGGCATGGGGACGCCGGGCCTTCCTCACCCGCTGCGGGGCGGCCGCAGTCGGAGCGGCCGGTCTGTGCGCGATCGAATCCCTGCCCCATTGCGGCCGGTTCCCCCGCGCGGCGTCGGCCGAGGACGTCTTCGACTTCGCCCCGTCCGGCGGCGGGGATGCGGGAGTCTCCGACTGCCCGGCCGCGCACTGGGACCCGCAGGAAGGCGGGCGCGTGATCTGCCGGCTCTGTCCGCGCGAGTGCCGGGTGGCCGACCGGGAGCGCGGTTACTGCGGCGTCAGGGAGAACATCGGCGGGCAGTATCGGACCCTCGTTCACTCCCGCGTGAGCGCCGTGCACGTCGACCCGGTCGAGAAGAAGCCCTTCTTTCACGTCCGGCCCGGCTCGCCGGCCTTCTCGCTTGCGACCCCCGGCTGCAACCTCCAGTGCAAGTACTGCCAGAACTGGGAGATCTCCCAGTTCAGGCCCGAACAGGTTCCGAGCGCCGAGGCCGCGCCCGAGCAGGTGATCGCGGCCGCCCTGAGAGCCGGCGCCCCCTTCGTCGCCTTCACCTACGCGGAGCCGGTCATCTTCTGGGAGTACGCGCGCGACATTGCCGACGCCGGCAACGCCCGCGGCCTTCGAAGCCTGATGATCTCGAACGGCTACATCCAAGAGAAGCCCCTTCGCGAGATCGTCTCGCGGCTCGCGGCCGTCAAGATCGACTTGAAGGGATTCTCGGAGTCGTTCTACAAGGACGTGACGGACGGTGAGCTGAAGCCGGTCCTGCGCACGCTTGAGATCTTGAAGGAGACGGGGATCTGGTTCGAGATCGTCGTGCTCGTCGTTCCGACACTGAACGACGACGAAGAATCGATGCGCGGGCTCTGCGCATTCGTGGCCGAGAAGCTGGGGCCCGACGTTCCGCTCCACTTCACCCGATTCCATCCCGCTTATAGGCTGCAGAATCTGCCGCCGACGCCCGTCTCAACCCTCGAACGCGTCCACGGCTATGCGCGCGATGCGGGGCTCCGTTTCGCCTACCTGGGAAACGTTCCGGGGCATCCGGGCGAGAGCACGTACTGCCCGCAATGTGGAGCCGCGGTGGTCAGGCGCTCGGGTTATACAATCCTGGAGAACACTCTCGAGGATGGCGCCTGCCCGAAGTGCCGGAGGACGATCCCGGGACTCTGGACGTAGAGCGCGTGCGCGGGCGCCCGCGCTCGCGGCAGACGACCTGGCGGCCATGCAGGGGGATCGCCGTAGCGAGCTGCGCCATGCGCCGAGCGCAGGCGGCCCCCGAATGGCCGCTTGCCACAGACTCGCGTGCGCCCGCGCGCGTCACGAGCGCGCAGCAAGAACCCTGGCCATCGCTGCGAGCGAGAGCGCACCGAGCGCGAATCCAGTCGGAACGATTCCCCAGGAGATCACGTTCAGGAAGAGAACCGCGCCGATGATCCCGCCGAGGGCATCGGTGGACCAGGCCGATCCCGCCGTCGACCCGCGCGCGACGAGCGGGAAGGGGAATCCACAGGATGCTCCGAGAAGTACCGAGATCATCGCGTAGGGAAGCGACGAAAGCAGCGGCGGTGCGATCGGGAGGCGGACGAGGACGAGCCCCGCCGCGCCCGCGAGGATCATCTGAGCCAAGCAGGAGCAGACCAGCGCACGGCGGGAGGTCCGGCGGGCAGCGATCTTTCCCGCGAGGATCGCCCCGAGGGCCGTCCCGCCGACAAAGGCGCCGAGGAGCGCGCCGAGCCCCCCGTACAACATGCCGACCCGGGCCTGGTACGTCATCAGGACGAGAAGGTCGAGCCCCATCGATACCGCCGCCGTCGCGAGAAGGACACTCGTTCCCGCGCCGCCAGCGCCTCTCGCCCAGGGAACGAAGACGACCACCAGGATCAGGATGAACATCGCGATCGGCAGGCCCTTGGGCGGATCGGAGGACAGGCCGGCCATCCGCGACCACCTTCGGATCGCGGAAGCGACCGCGACCGGCCGCCCATCGCGGTTCGCATCGGCGGCCCTCAGGTGAACCCTCCGGTCCGGCGGATACTCCGCCGCGAATCGCTCCGGCGGATAGCTCGGCAGGATGCGACCCGAGCGGCGCAAGCGATGGGCAAGTGAATCCGCGCTCAGGCTTGCGGGTTCGCTCCGGCCGGAAGCGACCAGAACAAAACGGTCGACGTCCATCGCCTGAACGGGTCCCGCAGCCTCGGCGAGCGCCGCCGCAATCGACATCCGCCGCTCATCCGCACCGGCAACCGGCGCCGCTTCCCCGCCCGGGAGCAAGACAACGATCGCTCCCCGCGGGCTCAACAACAGCGCCATCGCCCGGAATGCCTCCGCCGTCCAGAGGCGGTTCGCGCCGATCCCGGCCGTTTCTCCGCCGGAGATCACGATGACGTCGCGGTCGCCGCGCGACCAGCGCAGGGCAGCCCGCGGATCGCCGATTTCATAGTCGACCCCGGAGGCGGGCGGAACGAGGAGCGTATCCTCCCGATCGGGCAGCAGGCACGTCACCTCCCGGACGCCGGCGCGAGCGAGTGCCGCGGCGACGCCGGCGCCTCCGAAATCGACGAGCAGCACCCTCTCGACGCGGGGAACAACCCCGAGGAGCAATGCGGCAATCGCCTCATCGCGGTATGCGTCATCCACGACATCCGCAAGTGCATCGTCGACGAGGAGCCATTTCTGCCCTTCCCGTTCCGCGAGGATCAGAGTGCGCGAAGGGGTCATGGCGTGCTCGACGAGGTGAAACCCCCGGTGGCGTCCTTCCCAAGCGGCACGGAACAGGACGCGGTCGATCGCTCCCGACCCGCCCAGGATGGCGACAAGCAGAAGAACTCCGGCGGCGAGCCGGACCACTGCCTTCCGGGAAATCGCGAGCATGAGAATGGAGAGGTCGAGAAGAAGGATCGTGAGCGATGGAACGCGCAGCAGGACCAGAAAGGTGACGGCAAGCCCGCCCGTGAGCGCGCCGATCGCTTCGGCGGCATACGCTCTCCCCGGCGCCCCGCCCGCGAGAGCGCGCACGAATCCTGCCGCGGGGCCTGGGCGAGCCGGTTGCGGGCCCGTGCCACTGTCCTCCTGCCGCAAGACCGCGAGCGGGAAGAGCCCTGCGGTTCGGAACGCCGGAGGGAAAAGAACGCATGCCCCCCAGAGAGCGATCGCGAATGGCGACGGGATCTCGCCCGGCAGCCCGCCGGGCTGCGGAATGAACCTGGCCACCGAGACGCCGACGACTGCGACGATGGCGCCGCCGGCGAGAAGACCCCCGAAACGAGGGTCGGGAGAACCGAGGAGCCTGCCCCACCACCGCGCTCCGAGCGCCGACCCGAGGAGCCACACGGCGAGGTAGATCGTGACCGCAAGCTCGTTGCCGCCGCCCCGGGCGAGAAGCTCGCGCAACAGGACCGCCTGCGCGGGAAGCGCGGCCAGGCCGATCAGAAACGGAGGAACATCCGAGCGGTTGATTCGCACCAAGTGGAACTATACCGCAGCCGCGGGGACCCCGAGCGAACGGTCGATCCAGCCGATCCATAACGAGCGGACGGGGACTCAGAGGATTCTCCTCTTCCACGTCCCCGTCCGACATCGTGCCGAGCGTCGATCGATGGTGCGCGGAGGGCGACGGCTCCTCGATCGGAGCGATCGCCCTCTCGCCTGGATCTCACTTGAGCAAGAGGACCCTCCTGTGCGAGTGGAAGGACCCCGCGTCCAACCGGTAGAAGTAAATCCCTCTCGCTAGCGGACGCGCGATGTCGTCCGTGCCGTCCCAATCGGCCGAGTGATAGCCGGCCGACATGAACCCGTCGCTCAGCGTCCTGACGAGGCGTCCCGAGACGTCGTAGATGACGAGGCGGACGTCCGCCGGCGCGGAGAGCGCGAAGGGGATCGCGGTTCTTGAGGCGAACGGATTCGGAATGGCGTCGCCCAGCTCGCAGTGGCGCGGCGAGGGCCCGCCGCTCGCCACTCCGCGGCCTTCGCCATCATGATCCTCGATCGGGTCATAGACGAAGTTGAGGCTCGCCGCCCCGGTGCAGTATCCCTTGTTGCCCGCCTCGTCCTCGGCCATGACGAACATCGTGCACGGACCGATGAAGTCGGGGACGGTCGTCGCTTGATACGCCTGGCCGCTGGTCCAGCTCCCGGACGACAGCGACACGACAGCGAGCTCCCTCCAATTGGAAGAGGCGTTGCTGCACACATGCCCCTGCGTCTGGAACTGATACCAGAGCTTCGTCACGTGTCCGCCGTTCGCGGGAGTCTCCTGCCCGTTGATGATCACGGACGGAACGCCCCCGTCGCGGACCTCGCCGTAGGCCGTCACGCCGCCGACCGCGGGAGCCGTGCAATCGACCGACACGCCGATCCTCGTCGAGGCGACTGAAGAGACGATCTCCTCGTTGAACGTGTCGTAGACCGTGGGGAAGTCGACGGACGA
The DNA here is from genome assembly GCA_964575675.1 of uncultured bacterium. Classification (GTDB taxonomy): domain Bacteria; phylum Eisenbacteria; class RBG-16-71-46; order CAIMUX01; family VGJL01; genus CAZNRY01. Next base: position 6,579 of record CAZNRY010000129.1, on the reverse strand, counting down.
ATAGCGCGTCCCCAGGGCGAAGGAGGACGATCCTTGGGTCGCGCCGGGCTTGGGCGTCAGGTTGACCTGGAAGATCTCGACCGGCGCGGAGGAGGCGAAGCCCGAGGTGTGGCCGACGATCGTATGGCTGATCCTCCACCGCCCGCTGGCCAAGGCATAAACGGTGAACTGGTCCTCAACCTCCCCCAGATCGCCGAGGGGAAGAAGCTTCGTGAAGGTCGGGTTGATCCACCGAGTCGGATCGAACTCGAACAGCAAGTCGTAACCGCGCATGCAGGCAACCGGGTTGATCGAAACGGTGAGGGTGGCCCTTCCGTTGCAGTTCACGAGCGGGGAAGCGGCCGCGATCTCGAAGCTCGTCGACGGGTTAGGAGAATAGTCGATCGCTCCCGCGGCGCCCTCCACCTGATAGGCGCCGACCCCGCCGTAGTTGTCCCAGTAGTTTCCGGGGCCGCCACCGGCGATGAAGTCCCAGAGGCTCGGCGGAGAGACGGTGTTGTCGACGGCGTGCGCGAGGGTGTTCTCGTAAAAGCGGTTCCCGTACGCGTGGATGACTGTCCTCTCCGCGCCTTCCGCGATGACGCCCGTCACCCAATTGTGGATCTTGTTGCCGATCAGGCGCGCATCGATCCGCCCGCCGTCGGTGACGATCTCGACCCCGGTGACGCCGTGGCCCCCCACGTCGCACCCGGTGACGTCGACCTTCATGGGCCGCATTTCGGTTTCGCGCCCGCCCTCGCCCATCCACCGCATCCCGCCCACCGTCGATGCCGGAACGCGCGCATTGTGGATCACGATTCCGTTGCGACAATCATCCGAGTTGGAAATGATCGCCTCTCGGATCGCTCCGTCCGAGTTCCTGAACAGGATGCCGACCTGATCGTTGGTCGATGAGCACCCGTAGCTGAATTCGACCGGACCGCCGGCGTTCTCGATCCAGAACCCCGTCCCGACGAGCCCCTCGTGGCCGATGTAATCATGCCCGTTGACGTGACAGTCGGTGATCCTCCCGGAAGGGCCGTCCAGGATCTGTATCCCCGTCTGCCCGATCTCGGTCATATCGCCGCGCCCCTGCGCCACGCACCCCGTGATCACGAGGCTGAGGCCGCGCCCCGTCAAGAGCATGCCGTTGGCCTGGTAGTCGTCGATCGTCGTCTGCAGCAGGCTCAGCTCATACGGGCCGCGGCTGGTGTTTCCGGCGTAGATACCGACGCCGCTGTACTGCGTTGTCGCCGGGACGTGCTTGATCCTGGTGACCCGGCAATCGCTCACGAGGCCGTCGGCGTTCCAGAAGGCGATCCCGATGAAGCGGCCGATGCCGTGTCCGACCCCGGCTCCGTCCACCGTGATGTTGAGGATCGAAACTCCCCTCGCCTCCTCGACCGTGAGGACGGCCCAGTTCTCGATCGGTCCGCTGAAGAAGCTGTGGGTGAACGATTGAGGGCAGACGATCGTCGTCGGGTCTCCGGGTGAACCGAGCCCGACGATCTGGATGTCGTCCGTGCTGACCACGACCTGCTCGGTGTAGGTGCCGCCGGCGACGTAGACGAAGCCGCCCTCCGCGACGTGCCCCACGCCGAGACTCACCGTCTCGAATGCGTCCACTCCCCAGGTGTGGCCGCCGCAGTCCCCGGGCCCCGTCCAGGCGTGGTCCACCCAGACCTGAGCGGGCAACTCGACCCCGAACGCCGCTCCGGCGCACAGGGCCAGGGCGAAGAGGGATACATGAAGCGTGCGCAAGTGTCTCATCACAGTCTCCTTGCTACCGGCCTGCGATCGATCGCCCGACGTTCCGGGCGTCCGACCGGCGCTGCCCGCTCGACATAGCCGGCGTTCAGAACCAACGGGAACCTATGGCCCGCCCAAAACGACGGACTGAAGATTGTCCCGCAGCTGAATGTCCCTGGCAACGCACCCGGCGGTGTGAATCCCTCCCGTGACGTCGCTTTCTTGGATGTTGAGCCCTGCCAGAAGACCGAGCCGTTGTAGGTCAAAGCAAGTTCAGAGCCAGGTGGATGCGACAAGGGCGTGTGCGGGGGAATTGGACAGGGTCGGCGGCGCGTCAAACCGGCGCAACAGGCCTAATAGATTTCACACCAAGCTGTTATGGGTCACAAAATTCGCTCCACCGGCAACACGGGGTATTCCGTCGAGATGAGGTCCTCCGCCGCTCCGGAAGAATTCGCCGAAGGCAGAACACCACACGGGGCCCGGAGTGCAGTCTGCACGGCATGCGTGGCGGTGGGCGAGGACCCGCCGTGCATCCTGCACGTGGCCGTCGAGGGGTCCCGCACGAGGGCCGGGACATCCGGCGGGCGCGAGGCGTCGGATGGGCTGCCGGCCGAGAGCTGCCGGCGATTCCGCTGATGCAATCGGCCGCCGCGGCCCGGCCGCCGGCGCGTGTCGCTTCCTGAGTTTCTCTGATTCGAGAGCGGCCGGCGGGATAGAAATACTTACTGACCGCGCCATTTGTTGACAGCGCGCCCGTCCGGCTTCTATTCTCGCCTGTTTGTGAACACTTTTGCATATGAGCTACTTCCCTTTTCCTAGATGGACGAACACACTGCGGCCGGCCTTAGCCCTTGGTCTGGTCGGCGTACCCCTTTATCTCGTTCTCGTTGTCGGATTCGGATCCTCGGCAAAGACCACGGCGGTCGGCTACATGCCCGCGCAGCCGGTCCCTTACAGCCATGCGCTGCACGCAGGTCAGCTCGGGATCGATTGCCGCTACTGCCATACGACGGTGGAGGAGGCCGCTTCCGCGGCCGTACCGCCGACCCAGACCTGCATGAACTGTCATCAGAAGATCCGCGCGCAGAGCCCGAAGTTGATCCCGGTGCGCGAGAGTTTCGCGACCGGGCTTCCGGTCCCCTGGATCCGCGTCCACGATCTGCCCGATTACGTATACTTCAATCACAGCGCGCATATCCGGCGCGGCGTTGGCTGCGTCTCGTGCCACGGGCGGATCGATAAGATGGAGACCGTCTCCCAGGAGAAGCCGCTCACGATGGGATGGTGCCTCGAGTGTCATCGAAACCCGGAGAAGTACCTCAGGCCTCTCGAGTACGTGACGCGGCTCGACTGGGTCCCGAGCGAGGATCAGACGGCGCTCGGCAGGCGGCTGCGCGAGCAGTACAACATCAACCCTTCGACGGATTGCACGACATGTCATCGCTAACCGGACCGATGGACAAGAACCCCGCCGCAGAGCATGGAGCAAAGCTCTACTGGCGCAGCCTCGATGAGCTCGCCGACGCGCCCGAGTTCCAGTCGCTGGTCGAGCGGGAGTTCCCCGGTCGGACGTGGGAGACGCTCGCCCCCGCGACCCGCCGCCAGTTCCTCAAGGTGATGGGGGCTTCGCTTGCCCTCGCGGGGCTTGCGGGTTGCCGCTGGCCGGTCGAGAAGATCGTCCCCTTCGCGCGGCCGGCGGGATACACCCCCGGCTCGCCCCTCCAGTTCGCAACCTCCATGGAGTTGGGCGGCGTCGCGCAAGGCCTCCTCGTGACGAGCTACGACGGCCGGCCGATCAAGATCGAGGGAAACCCGAACCACCCGATGAATCGAGGGGCGTCGGATTCCTTCTGCCAGGCAAGCGTCCTCGAGCTGTACGACCCGTCCCGGAGCACCTCCGTGGTCCGCCGCGTCGACGGCCGGCGGAGCGTCTCGGGCTGGGACGACTTCTCGGCGCTTGCGCGGGACCTTTTTGGATCCCTCCGGAGCAACGACGGGGCCGGCTTCCGGGTCCTGAGCGAGGCGACCTCATCCCCCAGCACGATCTCGATGCGCGACTTCCTCCTGCAGACCTACCCGCAGGCGCGCTGGGTCGAGTACGAGCCCCTCTCCCGGGACAACGAGCGTGAGGGAGCGATCCTCGCATTCGGACGTCCCTATCGGACCCACCTGGATCTGGAGAAGGCCGATGTCATCGTCTGCCTCGACGCCGACATCTTGATGACCCATCCGGCGTCCATCCGCCACGCGCGCGATTTCGCGGCGGGTCGGCGCGCGGACGACGGCGGGATGAACCGTCTCTATGCCGTCGAGGCGACCTACACGGTCACGGGAAGCGCGGCCGACCATCGTTTCGCAGTGCCGATACATCGAATCCCGGCGATGGCCGGGCAACTAGCGGCGGAGATCTACCGGCAAGGTCTCGACGGACCCGAAGGGCGCGTGCCCGATGAAATCGCGGGCTTGGCCGCTTCCATCCCGGCGCCGGCATTCGTCCGCTCGATCGCCGAGGACCTCCTCCGCAACCGCGAGAAGAGCGTGATCGTTGCAGGGCCGCGCTTGCCGGCCGAGGGTCACGCCCTCGTCCACCTCCTGAACGATCTGCTGGGTAACGTCGGATCGACCGTGCGCTACACGGCCGAGCCCGATCCGGGCCGCCCCTCGCACGCAGAGGCGATCCGCTCCCTTGCGGAAGAGATGCGCTCGGGGCGGGTCGGGACCCTCCTGATCCTCGGAGGCAACCCCGCGTACGACGCGCCCGCCGATCTCGAATTCGCGAAGGCACTCGAGCAAGTTCCCGCGGCGATCCGCCTCGGGCTCTTCGAGGATGAAACCTCGCGCGCCTGCGCCTGGCATCTCCCCCGCGCCCACTATCTCGAGTCGTGGGGGGACGCGCGGGCCTACGACGGTACGATCTCGATCGTCCAACCCTTGATCGCGCCGCTCTACCAAGGCAGGACGCCGATCGAGGTGCTGTCCCTGGTCACGAACGACTCGCTCTCGAAGGGATACGACATCGTCCGGCGGACGCTCGCCTTGCGCTTGAACGCGAGCGACTTCGAGGCGGCATGGAGCGCAGCCCTGAACGACGGGGTCGTTCCCGATACGGCCTTTGCGGCGACCCTTCCCGATCCCGTGAAGGTCCCCGCGATCCTCTCGCGATTCGCCGCCCTTACTAGTGCGCCGATACCGGACGGCGCAGCCGGCGCGAACGGCGGAGGCGGCTCGGGCGACTCGGAGGCGCTCGAGCTCGTCTTCTGCCAGGACCTCAAGGTCTACGACGGCCGGTTCGCGAACAACAGTTGGCTCCAGGAGCTTCCCGAGCCGATGACGAAAATGACCTGGGACAATGCCGCGTTGATGAGCCCGGCCACCGCGGCATCGCTCGGGATCAAGGCCGACGACGTCGTGACCCTGCGCTACCGCGGCCGCTCCCTCGATCTCCCCGCCTACGTGATGCCCGGGTCTGCGCCGGGGACCGTCGCGGTTTCGCTCGGCTACGGAAGGACCGGCGCAGGGAGCGTGGGCGACAAAGTCGGCGCCAACGCATACATCCTTCGGACGAGTGATGCGATGGAGTACGGCGGCGGGCTCGCCGTTGCGCCGGCGGGAAGGAAGCACAAGCTCGCCTGCACGCAGGAGCACCACGCGATCGACCTCGTCGGACTGCGCGAGACGAATCGCCGCGTCGGCGAGCTCGTCCGGTCGGGAGATCTCGAGACCTACACGAGACATCCGGAGTTCGCGAAGGAGATCGTCGAATCGCCTCCGCCCGCCCCACTGTGGAAGGAGCCCGACCTCACGGCCGGACACCAGTGGGCGATGTCGATCGATCTCTCCTCCTGCATCGGGTGCGGAGCCTGCGCCCTCGCCTGCCAGGCCGAAAACAACGTGCCGGTCGTCGGGAAGGAACAGGTTCTGAAGAGCCGCGAGATGCATTGGCTGCGGATCGACCGCTACTTCACGGGCGACCCCGAAGATCCTGCCGTCGTCCACCAGCCGGTCGCATGCGTCCACTGCGAGAACGCTCCCTGCGAACAGGTATGCCCCGTGAACGCGACCGTCCACAGCAAAGAGGGGCTGAACCAGATGGTCTACAACCGCTGTGTAGGGACGCGATACTGCTCAAACAACTGCCCCTACAAGGTCCGGCGATTCAACTGGTTCAACAACCACCGCGACCTCGCGCCGATCGAGAAGATGGTTTACAACCCCGAGGTCACGATTCGCTCCCGCGGCGTCATGGAGAAGTGCACCTACTGCGTCCAGCGGATCGAGGCGGTGAAGATCTCCTCGAAGAACGAGGGGCGCGAGATCCGGGACGGCGAGATCGTCCCCGCCTGCGCTCAGGCGTGCCCTTCGCGGGCCATCGTGTTCGGGGACTTGTCCGACAGGAACAGCCGCGTGGCCGAGCTCCACCGGCACCCGCGCTCCTACGGAATGCTGGCCGAGATCAACACGCAGCCCCGAACGCTCTACATGGCGAAGCTCAGGAATCCGGCGAGCGAACTGGGCGGCCGGGGCGGGTCGGGCGGCCAAGGCGAACCGAGCAGAACGAGCGGACGGAGCGACCCGGACGGATCGAGCAACCCGAACGGATCGGCGGCGGAAGGACACACCAAAGGATGAGCGGGGTCGTCGAGGGGGCTGTCGAGTACCCGGGAGTCCACCCCCCGCTGATTCTGGGGAACAATGACTTCACGACGATAACGGACAAGATCTGCGGGATCGCCGAACGTCCGAAGCCGCCGCGCGCCTGGTACCTTGCGATCGCGGTCTCCATCAGCCTGACAGGCATGCTCTTCGCGATGATCGGCTACCTCTTCTTCAAGGGCGTCGGAGTCTGGG
>CAZNRY010000128.1:0-12212 GCA_964575675.1 uncultured bacterium | reverse complement strand
GTTCGTCAACGGCCTGATCTCCGAGGGCGTTCGCCGAGGCGCGAGCGACATCCACATCTAGCCGTACGAGAAGACGCTTCGCGTCCGCTTCCGGATCGACGGGACGCTCTACGAGATGATGTCGCCTCCACACAAGCTGCGGGCCGCATTCACGTCGCGCGTGAAGATCATGGCCGACCTGGACATCGCCGAGCGGCGGGTACCCCAGGACGGACGGATCAAGATCCGCCTCGGCGGACGGCAGGTCGACCTCCGGGTCTCGACCCTTCCCACGATCTATGGGGAGAAAATCGTGATGCGCATTCTCGACAAGTCGAACCTTTCCCTAGATCTTCCGAAACTAGGATTCGAGCCGACCGCCCTTGATGCCTTCCTGCGGGCGATCGCGCTGCCCTTTGGGATGGTCCTGGTGACGGGGCCGACCAGATCGGGCAAGACGACGACCCTCTACTCGGCGCTCTCCAAGGTCAACACGCCCGAGGTGAACATCATGACGGCGGAAGACCCGGTCGAGTATAACCTGGACGGCATCAACCAGGTGAATGTGAATGACGCGATTGATCTGACCTTCGCCGCCGCGCTGCGTTCGTTCCTCCGCCAGGACCCGAACATCATCATGGTCGGTGAAATGCGCGACAAGGAGACCGCCTCGATCGCCGTCAAGGCGGCGCTGACCGGGCACCTGGTCTTCTCGACCCTCCACACCAACGACGCTTCCTCGACCCTGACGCGCCTCATCGACATGGAGATAGAGCCGTTCCTGGTGGCGTCTTCCACGATCCTGATCATGGCCCAGCGCCTAGTCCGGCGGTGCTGTTCGAAGTGCAAGGAGCCGGTCACCCTGAGCGATGAGGTGTTTCGCGAGCTCCAGCTCGACCCCAAGACGGTGGAGGGCATCTCCTTCTACCGGGGAAGAGGGTGCTATGATTGCAACAACACCGGCTATCGGGGACGGCAGGGCGTCTACGAGGTGATGCCGATCTCACCGACGCTCCGCGAGATGATCCTCAACCGCGCCTCGGCACGCGAGATCAAACAGCAGGCCGTCCAGGAGGGGATGTTGACCCTTCGGATGGACGGGTTGGAGAAACTGAAGCGGGGGATCACGAGTCCCGAGGAGATCCTCAAGGAGACGGCCCCGGACGAGTAGGAGGCCTATCCAGCACCCCTTGCCTCCGCTACGATCCCTGCATTGTGGGAAGGGGGGAGGAGGGGACGATGAAGGTCTCGATGCTCGATACGCGCGCGCAGTACGCGGGCATGCGCGCCGAACTTCTGGGTGCCGCCGAGAGGGTCCTCTCCTCCGGTCAGTGGATCGGGGGACCTGAGGTCCGATCCATCGAGGACGCGATCGCGGCAATCGCCGGATGCAGTCACGCCATCGCGGTCGCCTCGGGAACCGACGCTCTTCTCCTCTCCCTGAAGGCTCTCGGCGTCGGACCCGGCGTGGACGTCGTGGTGCCGACCTTCACTTTCTTCGCAACCGCAGGCGCGGTGGTGAATGCAGGAGGCCGTCCGGTCTTCGCGGACATCGAGCCCGCGGGGATGAACCTGGATCCCGCCTCCTTCGCCCGCGTCGTGACCGATCGGACCCGGGTCGTGATCCCCGTCGATCTCTTCGGCCAGTGCGCGGACTACGATGCAATTCGTGTGGTCGCCAAGCCGCGCGGGATCGCGGTGCTCGAGGACGCCGCGCAGGCGATCGGCGCGGTCCTGGACGGCAAGCCGGCCGGCTCCCTCGGAGACCTTGGCGCCTTCAGTTTCTATCCGACGAAGAATCTCGGCGCTTGCGGGGACGCGGGGCTAGTGACGACGAACGACGATGCCCTCGCCGCGTCGGTGCGGCGTCTGGCAGCCCATGGCGGCGACGGGGGATACATCCACACCGTCGTCGGGACGAATAGCCGCTGCGATCCGCTGCAGGCTGCGTTTCTTCAGGCCAAGCTCCAGAGATTCGGCGCGTGGCAGGAGGCCCGAGCGGCGAGCGCCCGTTACTACACGAGCCGGCTGGGGGGCCACCCCGCCCTGCGCTGTCCCGAGATCGGCGCAGGACGCGGGCACGTCTTCCACCAGTACGTCGTGCGGGTCGAACGGGGATCTCGGGACGATCTCAAGGCCCATCTCTCGTCGCGCGAGATTGCCTCGGCCGTGTACTATCCGCTGCCCCTGCACCTGCAGGAGTGCTTCGCTTCACTGGGGGGAAGGGACGGGGACCTGCCGGTCTCCGAGGAGGTCGCCAGGACCTGCCTCGCACTGCCGATCCACCCCGACCTGACGGCCGAGCAGCGCGCCTTCGTCGCCGACGAGGTGCTGGCCTGGGCGGACCGTCAGGGCTGAGGGTCTCGGGCCGCGTCAACCGGGTGAAATCCCCCAAGTCTCGTCCTCCCGATCGCCCTATGGCGCGCTAATTCGCGATCTGCCATCGCCTCCGCTCAAGCTGGGACGCGGAGCGGTCGAAAACCGGTAGAGGGATTCCATCGCTCGAGGAAGTTCGCCGGTCGGGCGGCGCGGCCCGCCCCGGGGAGGGCTCATGCTTACCTTGCACACGCTTCTCGAGCAGATGATCGAGAAGAACGCTTCCGACTTGCACCTTACCGCAGGGGTTCCGCCGCAGCTGCGGATCGACGGCGAGATGCTCCCCACGAACCATGAGTCGTTGACCCCGGAAGTCTGCGAGTCGCTGATCTACAGCATCCTCCGCGACGATCAGAAGAAGCGCTTCGAGATGGACAAGGAGCTCGATCTAGCGTTCGGGATCCAGGGACTCTCCCGCTTCCGCGTCAACGTCTTCCTGCAGCGCGGCGTGACGACGGCGGCGATCCGCCGGATCCCCTATGAGATCCCGGACCTGGACTTGCTGGGGCTGCCCCCGGTCATCAAGACCTTCGCCGAGTTGCCGAACGGGCTCATCCTCGTCACGGGCCCGACTGGCAGCGGGAAGTCGACAACGCTCGCAGCCCTGATCGACCGCATCAATGCCCGGCGCGCGGGGCACATCATCACGATCGAGGACCCGATCGAGTATGTCCATCCGCACAAGCGCTGCATCGTGAACCAGCGCGAGGTGAACGCCGACACGCGGAGTTTTCCCGACGCGCTCAAGTACGTCCTCAGACAGGATCCCGACGTCATCCTGATCGGGGAGATGCGCGATCTCGAGACGATCGCGGCCGCGCTCACGATCGCCGAGACCGGGCACCTCGTCTTCGCGACGCTGCACACGAACTCGACTTTCGAGTCGATCAACCGGATCGTCGACGTCTTCCCGGCCAACCAACAGAAGCAGGTGCTCTCGCAGCTGGCGTTCGTTCTGAAGGGAGTTCTGACGCAGCAGTTGATCGTGCGCGCCCGGGGCGGCGGCCGGATCAACGTGAGCGAGCTGCTCGTGTGCACCCCCGCCGTCTCGGCGGTGATCCGCGAGGGGAAGTCGCACCAGATCTACACGCTCATGCAGGCCGGGCAGAAGTTCGGCATGCAGACGATGAACCAGGGCCTCTTCGCCGCGTACATCCAGCGGAAGATCAGCCTGGAAAGCGCGATCGGGCACAGCCCGAACATGCTGGAGCTGGAGCAGATGATCCAGAAGTCCGACCCGAACTACCGGCCGCAGAGCGTGAGCCTCACGTCGCGCTAGCGGGGGGGGGATGAGAACGTGCCAGTCTACGCATACAAGGGCAAGACGACCTCCGGGGAGATCCACGCGGGGGAGATGACGTTCAACACGCGGGACGAGGCGGTCTCCTACCTTCGCCGCAAGCGGATCATCGCGACCTATATTCGCGAGAAACCGAAGGCCGCGAGCGTATCCACCAAACTGGGGGCGGGACGGATCAAGACGAAGGACGTCGTCGTCTTCACGCGCCAGTTCTCGACGATGGTGAATGCGGGGCTTCCCCTCGTGCAGTGTCTCGACATCCTCTCGAAGCAGGCCGACGGGGCGAAGTTCCGGGCGGTGATCATGGCCGTGATGCACGACGTCGAGGGTGGCTCCACGCTGGCCGAAGCGCTTGGGCGGCATCCGAAGGTCTTTGATTCCCTCTTCTGCAACATGGTCGACGCGGGGGAGGCGGGAGGTATCCTCGACGGCATCCTACTGCGGCTCGCAGGGTATCTGGAAGCCGCGGAAAACCTGAAGCGGAAGGTCAAGAGCGCGATGACCTATCCGGCCGTGGTCCTCACGGTTGCGGTCGGCGCGACGGTCTTCATGCTCCTCTTCATAATTCCGACCTTCGCCCGGATCTTCAAGGATTTCGGCGGGGAGCTGCCGCTGCCGACGCGGATCGTGATGATGATGTCGAACTTCCTGAAGGGGTACTGGTGGGCGCTCGGGGGCGCGATCGCCCTGCTCGCGATGGGGATCCGCCGGTACTACAAGACGTCGGACGGGCGGCTGCGGATCGACCGGTTTCTGCTGCGCGTCCCCGTTCTGGGGGAGGTCTTGAGGAAGGCGTCGATCGCGCGGTTCACCCGCACCCTCGGGACGATGGTCGCATCGGGAGTGCCGATTCTGACGGCGCTGGACATCACCGCCCGGACCGCAGGAAACAAGGTGATCGAGCTTGCGATTATGGCCACGAAGGAGTCGATCGGGGAGGGGGAGACGATCGCGGCCCCGCTGCGGGAGTCGAAGGTGTTCCCTCCGATGGTCGTTCAGATGATCTCCGTGGGCGAGGAAACGGGCGCGCTCGACAAGATGCTCGACAAGATCGCCTCCTTCTACGACGAGGAGGTCAATGTCGCGGTCGACACGCTGACCTCGATCATCGAACCGATCATGATCGTCGTGATGGGACTCCTGGTCGGCGGGATGGTCATCGCCATGTACCTGCCGATGTTCAAGTTGATCAACGTCGTCGCCGGGAGCGGGAAGTAAGGCCGAATGGGTCCGTCCGCGGGGCGTTACCTTGGGGCGCGGGCCGTGACGGGCGCAGCGGCGGCGCTGCTCCTGGCGCTGCCGGGGACGGGCGCGCACGGGGCTCTGGGACCCTCGGTGATCGCGCTCGTCGCGGCGAGCAGCCTCGCCGCCGTGGCGACCTTGCGGCTCCGGCCCTCCTGGAAGCAGGCGACCGTTGCAGCGACCCTGGCCCTGGATCTCGGGATCGAGGCGATCCTGATCGGCGCGACGGGCGCCTCGCGAAGCCCGTTCGTCCTCTTGATCCCCCTCACGATCGCGGCCTCCGGCCTCTTCTTCGGAATCTTCGGCAGCATGGCGGTCACCCTCGGCGCGGTCGCCGGCTACTGGGGGGCGATCCTGAGCATGGGGGGAAGTCGGGAGGGGGCGCCTGGATTGACGAGCGCCTTCTTGCTCCTGCTCGGCGTGTTGAACGGCTTGGTCGGAAGGAGGGCGGCGGCGCAGATCCGCGAAGTCGATCGGGTCCGCGACGAGCTCGAGCGGGTTCTGCTCGACGCGGAGACGATCGTCGCGAGCCTCGAGACCCCTCTCCTCTGTCTCGATCGTCACGGCGAGATCCGCCGCGTCAACGGCGCGGCGGTCCGCCTGCTGGGTTTGAGGGAAGATGGCCTCGGGATGGGTCTGCGCGATGCGGGCGATCTAATCCGGCTTTCGCCCCTCCTCGATCTGATCGATGAGTCGTTCCGCGAGGGGGGGCAGTCATGCCGGGAAGTCCTACTCTCCGAGATGTCCGGTCTTCGGGCCACGCCTGTCGAGGTTCTCGTCTCGTGCGTCCGCGACCGCGCGGGCCGGATGCAAGGGCTCGTGCTTCTGCTGAACGACGTCACCCGGCGCAAGGAGATCGAAGCCGAGCAGGCGCGAAAGGAGAGGCTCGCGGGAATCGGGGAGCTCTCGGGCCACCTGGCGCACGAGATCCGCAACTCCCTGAAGCCGGTCGTCGGGTCGATCGAGCTCCTCGCTGGGGAAATCCCCCCTGATGGAGTCCCCGGCGAGCTGATGGCGATCATTCTCAAGGAGTCTGAATCGCTCGAGGCGTTCCTGGCCGATTTCTTGACATTCGCCCGAGACAAAAGCCTCACGATTGAGGAAGTTGATCTCGATACCGTGATCAGAGCCGAGATCGCGGCGGTTTCGCGGCATCCCGCCTGCGCGCCGGGGGTCAAGATCGAGATTTTCGCAGGATCGTCTCCAACCATCGCGCGCCTCGACCGCGAAGCGCTGCGGAGCATCATGCGAAACCTGCTCTTGAACGCGCTCGAAGCGACGCATGCGGGCCGTGTGACCGTGGCCTGGGACGAAGCAGGTCCGGGGCTCGAGATCGTCGTGGAGGATACAGGGATTGGATTGCCTGAAGGGGATCCCGAGCTGCTTTTCGAACCGTTTTGCACCCACAAGCCGGGCGGCACGGGTCTGGGACTTTCGATCGCGCGACGCCTCTCCCGGCGTCTCGGCGGGGATGTGACCTTGGAGCAAGGAGACGGGCGCGGCGCCCGCGCGATTCTCCGGCTTGACAACAGTTGCGTGCAGCGCCTTGCAGCATGAGGAACGGGGGACCGAGCATGGATAGACCCACCATCCTGATCATCGACGACGAGGAGAGCATGCGCCGCTTTCTCACGGTTCTTCTCGAGAAGGAGGGGTATCGCGTCATCAGCTCCTCCTCCGGGCGCTCCGGCGTGCGCGTTCTCGACGAGGATGCCGTCGACGTCGTGATCACCGACCTGAAGATTCCCGACATGAACGGGATCGAAATCCTCGAGACGGTGAAGCGAAAGGCCCCGGGCGTGCCGGTCGTGATCCTGACCGCCTACGCGTCGACCGCCTCTGCCATCGATGCGGTGAACAAGGGGGCTTACCAGTACATCGAGAAAAGGGCCAAGAACGAGGAGATCGCCCTCGTCGTGAAGAACGCCCTCTCGATGGGCAAGATCCAGTCCGAAAACCAGGCGCTCAAGCGCCAGATGCGCTGCAACCATGCGGAACGAAAGATCATCGGCAAGTCCGAGGAGATGATGAAGGTTTTCAAGATGGTGGAGAAGGTCGCCGACACGGAGGCGACCATCCTGATCTACGGAGAAAGCGGCACCGGCAAGGAGTTGATCGCGCGCGAGATTCATTACTGCAGCCGCCGGGCGCCGGGGCCCTTCGTGTCGATCAACTGCGGCGCCCTTCCGAAGGATCTCCTGGAGTCGAACCTCTTCGGGCACATGAAGGGCTCGTTCACCGGCGCAATCAAGGATCAGCCGGGTCTCTTCACGGTGAGCGAAGGAGGCACCTTCTTCCTCGACGAGGTCGGGGAAATGGCGCCCGCTACGCAGGTGAAGCTTTTGCGGGCCCTCCAGGAGCGGGAAATCATTCCCGTCGGAGGGACGAAGCCGATCAAGATCAACGTCCGCCTGATCGCCGCCACGAACGCCGACCTCGAGCGCGAGGTGAGCGAAGGCCGCTTCCGGACGGACCTCTTCTATCGGTTGAACGTGATCCCGATGCGCTTGCCCTCGCTGCGGCAACGGCGGGATGACATTCCACTTCTTGTCGAGCACTTCTTGGCGCGGTTCATTGGCGGCGGCAAACAGAGGTCTGTCTCGTCCGAAGCGATGGACGCCCTCTTGCGCTACGACTGGCCGGGAAATGTCCGCGAGCTCGAGAATGTCGCGGAGAGGGCCGTGATCCTCAATGAAGGCGATGAGATTCGCCTCCAAGACTTGCCCGACAAGGTCATCCGCGGGCCATCGAGGGTCGGGAGCCTCGTGATCGAGACCCCCGACATGACGCTCGAGGAGCTCGAACGCGAGTACATCCTCCGGGTCTTGAACCACACTGGATGGCAGAAGAAGCGGGCGAGCGAGATTCTTGGAATCAACCCCTCGACGCTCTATCGCAAGCTTCTCTCCTACGGGATCAGCGAGAGGGAGGCCGGCTCGCCCGGAGAGGCGATCGATTCCGCTGCCGAAATTGATGCCGAGCAGGCCGAGGCGGCGTAGGGATGCGTTCTGCACGGAGCCTTGCAGGATGGATCCACTCCGTGCGGGTTGCACGGCCGGAAGTTGCAGGAATCCGCGGCGCGCGGGGCAGTGCCCGGCGAGGGAGCGCACAATCGATTGTGAATATGAGTGTTAGCACAACTCGTCTTGTTGGCACGTCCTTGGCAAGTCAAGGAACCGAACGGCGATAGCGCCGGACAGTTGTAGCGGCCGGCGGCGGCCGGTCAAGCCCCGGGTGCAAACGGGGCGGGAAGACCACCAGACTACTTTCGCGGGCGATGGAGGTGTCATCATGTTCCGGAACACGAAGGGCTTCACCCTGATCGAGCTGATGATCGTGGTTGTGATCATCGGCATCCTGGCGGCGATTGCGATCCCCAACTACGTCAGCATGCAGGATCGCGCCCGGGAGGGCAGCTGCAAGGCCAACGCTCACACCTGCCAGCTTTATGCGGAGGATGAGGCGGTGAAGGCGAACGGCACCTATCCGGATGCCGCTGCGGCCGTGCTCAACGCTGTCCCCAGCTACGACAACCCGTTCGGCGGCGATCCTTTCGCTGACGGCGCGGCGGGCGCGGGCGTCGGTACGGTTTACTACGACGCGAGCGACGACAACACGAGCTACGTGATCACGGCGAACGGCAAGGCCGGAGCCGCGATCCTCACCCTGAGCAACACCACCAACTAGCAACACACCGGGGTCCACGGGGGCGCGGGGTCCGAGAGGATCCCGCGCCTTTCCGCGTTGTGGACTTTTCGGGCGCCGACCCACCTGACAGCTCTCGGAACTCCGCCCGAGCGGCTCGATTCCGGGCGGGGCAAGGCCGGATCGGCGAGCAAGATATCTGTCAATCAGCCGCATTCCACTGCCGAAACGAACCGTAGTCCGGACTTCAGGGCGGGCGGGCGTAATTTGCGTCGCCCGGGACCCCGAAGCTTGGCAAGGGGATGAAGGGAAGGAGCGGATGCACGGCAATACGCCGAGCGCACCGAGTTGTCGGACCTTGAAATACAACATGTCCATCGGTATACTGATTGGTCGCCGGAATGCGGAGACCGTGGAGAGCACCAATCTCACCACGTGGACAAAGCAAGACGGCTGCTCGGCTGCGAATGTCGGGACCATTCGGCGCGCGACCGTTTGCCGGTTCTCATGAAGCGTCGAGGTGTCGAGGCTAACGCAGGGGGGCATGGATGAGCCAGAAAGGCCCGGGACTGGGCGATCTCCTCATTCAGCAAGGGTTGCTGACCCATGAGCAGTTGAGCGACGCCTTGGGCGAACAGAGGCGGACGCGGGAGCGGCTCGGGCAGATCCTCTGCAAGCGTGGACACATCACCCAGTCCGACCTGCTGGAGGCTCTCTCCAAGCAGTTCGGGCACCCGCGCTTCGATGCCACACGCGACGTCGTCGACCCCGCGGCCCTCGACTTGGTTCCGCTCGAGTTCGCCCGCCGGCACAACGTCCTCCCCGTGCGCATCGACCAGGGAACGCTCGCCGTCGCAGTGGCCGACCCTCTCGACGTCGAGGCGATGGACCATCTGCAGCGGATCGCCCGGCAGACGCAACGGGAGGTCGAGGTCTTGATCGCTTCTCCCGAGGTGCTCGATCGCGCCCGCGAGCTGAATTACCAGCGGATCGAGGGGAGCCGGAACGTCAGCGATTTGATCGACAAAGTTGTCGACGAGGTCGGGACGGCCAAGATCTCCGAGGAGGAGCTCGGCGAGGAGGAGGCGCAGCGCCGGGCGCACGATGCGGGCATCGTTAACCTCGTCGATCAGGTGATCGTGCAGGCGCTGCAGGAGAGGGCGACGGACATCCACATCGAGCCGCTCGAAGCGGGGCTGGTGATCCGTTTCCGGGTCGACGGACTTCTCTACGACGCCTTGACGCCCCCTCGCGCCGTTTACACGGGGGCGGTTAGCCGGATCAAGATCCTCTCGAACATGGACATCGCCGAGCGGCGCGCGCCTCAGGACGGACGCTTCACGCACCGCAAGAACGGCAAGGAAGTCGACATCCGCGTTTCCTCGATCCCCACGATCAACGGCGAGAAGCTGGTGCTTCGCCTCCTCGATAAGACAGGCTTCAACTTCTCGCTGCGTGATCTCGGCTTCTCGGAAGCCGATTTCCAGATTCTCGTGAAGGCGATCCACCAGCCGTACGGAATGGTGCTTCTGTCCGGACCCACGGGTTCCGGGAAGTCGACGACGCTTTACGCGGCCTTGCTCGAACGTAAGGACCTGACGCTCAACGTCACGACCGTCGAGGATCCGGTCGAGTACCAGATCGCCCGCATCAACCAGGTGCAGGTAAACGAGCGCAAGAAGGTGACCTTCGCGACGGCGCTGCGGTCGTTCCTCCGGCAGGACCCGGATGTGATCATGGTCGGCGAGATGCGTGACCAGGATACGGCCGACATCGCGGTCCGCGCGGCTCTGACGGGGCACCTGGTCTTCAGCACGATCCATGCGAACGACGCGCCGAGCACGGCGATTCGGCTCGTGTCTATGGGTGTGGAGCCGTTCATGGCAGCGAGCGCGCTGACCCTGGTGGCCGCGCAGCGGCTCGTCCGCCGCAATTGCCGCCATTGCCTGACGGAATACACCCCCAAGGACGACGTGCTTCTCGCCATGGGCGTGTCGGCCGGCGATGTCGGGGAATCGGGCAAGTACAAGTTCATGCGCGGCGCAGGATGCGCCGCCTGCAAGGGGCGGGGGTTCCAGGGGCGCGTCGCGCTCATCGAGTTGATGGTCTTGACCCCCGGCCTCCGTCAGTTGATGGCAGAGAACCGTCCAGCCGGGGAGATCCGCCGTCTCGCCGTCTCGGAGGGGATGAAGACCCTCCGGCAAAGCGGGTGGGAGAAGTCCCTCGACGGGATGACAACCGTCGAGGAAGTGCTGCGTGTCTGCCTGAGCGATGAGTAACGGGTCGAAGGAACGATCCGAGGGAGACGCATGGGGAACTTCGCATACGTCGCAAAGGGACGCTCGGGACAGGAGGAATCCGGATTCCTGAGCGGCGGGAGCGTGGACGACGTCGTCAATCAGCTCCACGCGCGCGGTTTCGTGGTCCTCCACGTCCGGGAGGACAAGCCCCGCGATCGCGCCATGTCGTTGGGGGAGAGGTTCGCTTCGTTTTCTGTCGGCCGGGTGAGCACCCGCGACTTGGCGCTCTTCACCCGCCAGCTTGCGACCGTTCTCCAGGCCGGGATTCCGCTGGTCAGGGGGCTGCGTGGGCTGGCGGCCGACGGGTCGAGCCGGCTCTTGTCCCGCGCCGTCGACGACCTCGCCGTGCGGATCGAGAAGGGCGGCAGCCTCTCGGACTCGATGGCCGTCCACCCCGAGGCCTTCAACAAGATGTACGTCAGCATGATCCGGGCGGGAGAGAGGGCCGGAACGTTGGACGACATCCTGGAAGATCTGGCCGCCTATCTCGAGAAGGTCGATGCGATCAAGACGAAGGTCCGCTCGGCGATGTCGTACCCCGTCTTCGTTCTGATCTTCGCCCTCGGCGCGACGGCGTTCTTGCTCTTGAAGATCGTTCCGACCTTCGCACAGATCTACAAGGACCTCGGGCAGAAACTGCCCGGACTCACGCAGGTGATCGTCGGGGCCTCGAATGCCGTCCGAAGCAACGTTCTCCTCTCCCTCGCGATCCTGATCGGGATCATCGTGTTGCTGCTGGCGTGGGGACGGACCCGCTCCGGACGCTACGCCCTGGACGCCTTCCTGATCCGGATGCCGATTTTCGGACCGATCATCCGCAAGGCGGTGATGAGCCGTCTCACGCGCACCTTCGGCATCTTGATGCGCAGCGGACTTCCCCTCCTCGACGCGCTGGACCTCGTCAAGGGAGCGACGGGCAATGTCGTGATCGCGGGCGCGCTCGAGCAGGTGAGGGGAAGCATCTCCGCGGGCCACGGCATCACGAGCTCCTTCAGGGCGACCGGGAAGTTCCCCGAAATGGTCCTTCAGCTGATGGCGACGGGCGAAGAGTCCGGCGAGATGGACGCGATGCTCTTGAAGACCTCCGATTTCTACGACCGGCAGGTCGAGGCCTCGGTGCACGGGCTGACCTCGCTGATCGAGCCGGTCATGATCGTCCTCGTCGGGGCGAGGATTGGGGTCATCGTGGTCGCGATGTTCCTGCCGATCTTCTACCTGGGGGACGCAATCATGAAGGGTGGGTACAACTACTAGAAGTAGCCTCGTAAGAGGCAACGCGGCGAGCCGTGCCACCCGGGATGGCAGCCGTTGGGTCGCTGGGAGTCCCGGGTGGAAGACCTGACCAACCAGAGGAGGAAAGCGCAATGGAC
>CAZNRY010000127.1:0-12277 GCA_964575675.1 uncultured bacterium | reverse complement strand
GTGGACGGGAACATCGGCTCGCGGCTGACGATGAAGTTCCCCTGCGTCTACCTCGTGGGCGAGGGGGCGAGGGGCGAGATCCTCTCGGTCGCCTTCGCGGGGAAGGGACAGCACCAGGACACGGGCGCCAAGGTGATTCATGCGGCATCCAACACGAGCAGCACGATCACCTCGAAGTCGATCTCGAAGGGCGGCGGTCGCTCGTCCTACCGCGGCCTCGCGAAGGTCCACCGGGGCGCGAAGAATTGCAAGGTCAGTGTCCAGTGCGACGCGCTGATCCTCGATTCCGAGTCTCGCTCGGACACCTATCCGACGATGGAGATCGACGAGGACATCGTGCGGATGGAGCACGAGGCGCGGGTGAGCAAGATCGGCGACGAGCAGATCTTCTACTTGATGAGCCGCGGGCTGAGCGAGCAGGCGGCGCGGACGCTCATCGTCAACGGCTTCATCGAAGCCTTCACGAAGGAGCTGCCGATGGAGTACGCGGTCGAGCTGAACCGGCTGATCGAGCTCCAGATGGAAGGATCGGTGGGTTGATGACGGCCGCCACGGCGATCTCCGCAATCCCGGGCCTTCCCGCCGGACTCCCTGCGGGGCCGAAGTGGCTTGAGGATGGGCGCGCGGCCGCGTGGGCGTCGTACCACGAGCGGCCGATGCCCGATCGCGCGGCGCACCTGTGGCGCTACAGTGATCCGTCCGCGTTCTTGCTGCCGGCGGAAGCAGCGGGCGATCCGGAGCGGATCAGGGTCACCGTCGAACCCGCGGAGGCGGGCGGCGTCACCATCCTGCCGCTTGCGGTCGCGGCGCGAGAGAGGCCCGACGTCGTTCGCGCGTACCTCGGGCGCCTGATCCCGGTCGGTTTCGGCAAGCCGGAAGATCTGAACGCGGCGCTCTGGTCGGCCGGCACGTTCGTACGGGTCCCGCGCGGCGTCAAGCTGGAGGAGCCGATCCGGCTCTTGACCAGCGCCTCCGGAGCTAGAGCGTTCCGTGCGGTCCGTAACCTCATCGTGATCGAGGAAGGGGCTTCCGCGATCATCGTTGAGGAATCGCGCGGTGCGCAGCAGGGAGGGCGCGATTGGCTGAACGAGGTGACGGAGCTGTTCGCCGCGCCCGACAGCCATGTCCGGTACATGCCGCTTCAGCACCTCGGTCGCGAGGTGATCGCGCACCGTACGGTTCGCGCGCGGCTCGAGTCGCAGGCGCATCTACTGACCGTGATTGCCTCCTTCGGCGGTGAATCGTACAAGGCCGACCTCGGCGTGAGCCTCGAGGGGGCGGGCGCCGAGAGCAAGATGGTCGGGCTCTGCTTCGGTGACGGGAAGAACCGCGCCGATCACCACACGGTCCAGAACCACGTCGCGGGGCACACGCTCAGCGACATCGACTTCCGCGTCGTTCTGGGCGGGAAGGCGCGCTCGGCCTACACGGGATTGATCCGGATCGCGCAGGAGGCGCCGTACTGCGAGGCGTTCCAGGAGAATCGGAATCTCCTTCTTTCCGAGCAGTGCCGCGCCGAGTCGATTCCCGAGCTGGAGATTTTGACCGACGAGGTTCGCTGCAAGCACGGGGCGACGGTCGGCCCGATCGATCAGGACCAGTTGTTCTACCTCGCCTCCCGCGGCCTTACGCCCGCGGAGGCAACGCGAATGGTCGTGACCGGATTCTTGGAGGCCACGCTGCGCCACCTGCCGGAAGGCGTGGCGGATTCGCTTCGCGAAGAGATGACCGCGCGGGTGACGGAGATCTAGATGAGCTCGAGCAGAGGGCTGCCCGAGCTCGATCGGCGGGAGTATCTGCCCTCGCTTCGCGCATCCCGTCCCGCCCGCGGGACAGCAGCCCGAGCATGCGCGCCCGCGAGGCCGGCGCCCTGTTCGTTTAGCCGGCCCGAGCGGGATGCGCAAGGCGAGGGCAGAAGCTAGGAATGCAGGAGGAAAAGTGAGATGGCCGAGCGTTTCGTGAAGGTGGCCAGCGCCGCCGAGATTCCTCCGGGATCCGCACGAGTCTTCGAGATCGACGGGACCCGGATCGTCGTCTGCAACGTGGACGGCGCCTTCTACACGATCGAGGACGTCTGCACCCACGACGAGAGCCCCTTCGGCAACGAGGAGCTCACCGGGCCGTCGATCGAGTGTCCGCGCCACGGGGCGCGTTTCGACGTTCGCACCGGTGAAGTCTTGAGGATGCCCGCCGTCGCGCCCGTGAGGACTTTCGCGACGCGGGTCGACGGTGGCGATGTCCTCGTGGCCATCGCGGACTAACCATCAACGAGGAGACACGGCCGTGCCGCAAGCAATCGATCGCAAACTGAACGTAGAGCGTATCCGAGAGGACTTCCCGATCTTGAAGAGGGAAGTGCACGGCCACCGCCTCGTCTACCTCGACAACGCCGCGACGACGCAGAAGCCCATGGCCGTCCTCGACGCGCTGCGCCACTACTACGAACGGACGAACGCGAACGTCCATCGCGGGATCCACACACTCGCGGACGAGGCGACCGAGGCGTACGAGAAGGTCCGGGCGCACGCGGCGCGGTTCATCGGCGCGGGGGACGCGCGCGAGATCATCTTCGTCCGCAACGCGACCGAGGCGATCAATCTCGCCGCCCGCGCCTGGGTGGAACCGCGCGTCAAGGCGGGGGACGAGATCCTCCTGACCGAGATGGAACACCACAGCAACCTCGTCCCCTGGATCATGCTCGCCAAGCGGACCGGGATCGTCCTCCGCCATCTGCCGATCCTGCACGACGGGCATCTCGACCTTGGGCGGCTGCGCGATGAGATCACGCCACGCACGCGCCTGATCGCGCTGACGCACGCATCGAACGTTCTTGGAACGATCAACCCGATCGCGGAGATCGCGGAGGTCGCGCACGAGCGCGGGGTCAAGATCCTCGTGGACGGCGCGCAGAGCGTTCCCCACATCCCGGTCGACGTGGCGAAGCTCGGCGCCGACTTCCTCGCGTTCTCCGCCCACAAGATGGCGGGGCCGACAGGTGTCGGCGTTCTCTGGGGGCGGCCCGAGCTCCTGGAAGAGGCCGAGCCAATCCTCGGCGGCGGAGAGATGATCCGAGAGGTGCGCCTCGACGACGCGACCTGGAACGACATCCCCTGGAAGTTCGAGGCGGGGACCCCGAACATCGCCGGCGTCGTGGCCTTCGGAGCGGCCCTGGAGTACATCGAGAAGATCGGGATGGAAGCGGTCCGCGCCCACGAGATCGAGCTGACCCGCTACGCGCTCGAGAAGATGTCGGGGATCGATCGGATCACGGTGCACGGCCCTGCCAAGGCGGAGGAACGCACGGGGGTTGTCTCCTTCTACGACGACCTCGTCCATCCCCACGATCTGGCGACGATCCTCGATCTCTACGGCGTGGCCATCCGCGCGGGGCATCACTGCGCTCAACCCCTGATGAAACGGCTCGGCGTCGTCGCGACGGCGCGGGCAAGCTTCTACATCTATAATGATAAGAGGGACGTCGACGCGTTGATTTCGGCTCTGGGGGAGGCGAGGGCATATTTTGGACAAACCATTCGCTGAGCTCGACGACCTGTACCGGGACGTCGTCCTTGATCACTATAGGAGCCCGCGGGGAAGGGATCCCCTTCCGGCGCCCGACGTCCAGCAGGAGGGGTTCAACCCGATCTGCGGCGACGAGGTCCATGTCGCCCTCGAGATGGACGATTGCTCGGTCCGAAATTGCGAGGTTCGATGCCGGGGATGCGCGATCAGCGTCGCGTCGGGATCGATGCTGGCTGAACTGCTGCCCGGGCGGAGTTGTGAGGAGTGCGAGCGGATCGGCGAAGCGTTTCGCGCGATGCTTCACGGAGAGGATCCGCCGCCAGGCCTCGACCTGGGCGATCTCGATGCGCTCCACGGGGTCGCGAAGTTCCCCGTACGGATCAAGTGCGCGATGCTTCCCTGGATGACGCTCCGTGAGGCACTGCGGTCCTGGGCAGGCAAGCGGTGCGCGTCCTGCCCGGCCGCCATTCTGACGGAAGAGGAGGCATTGGCCTCCGAGGTTCCGTCCGTCGAGGCCGCGACGACCCCGGGGAGCGCCGCCATGACGGCGCCGGCGCCTGGATCGGACCCGCTGCCAGGGCGGAGGCCGGCTGCCGAAGACAACAACCGGCAGAGCAGCAACCCGGGCGAGGAGAACCACCGATGACCGAAGGTCCGCCGATCACCGCAGAGCAGATCCGCGAGGCGCTGCGCCCCGTTACCGATCCTGAGATCGGGCTCTCGATCCTCGATCTTGGTCTCATCTACGGCGTCGCGATCGACGCTGAGACGAAGAGTGCCACCGTGACGATGACGCTCACGAGCCAGATGTGCCCGATGGGTCCCGAGATCCTCGCCGCGACCGAGATGGCCGCGCGGCGGGTGCCCGGCATCGAGAAGGTCAAGATCGATCTCGTCTGGGAACCGCGCTGGGATCCCCGCGTCCACGCTTCCGAAGACGGGAAGGCCTTCCTCGGGATCTGGAGCTAGATTCCTTCCCGCGGACCGCGATCGTCCCTCGGTCCACCCGGGAGATCCTCTTGCTCGGTCAGATGGACGATCGTCCCGCCGTCCGCCGCGTTCATTTGCCGAAGGAAGGTCAAGAGCTGGTCGGCGGAAGTGAAGGCTGATCTCTCGCCGCTTCGCACATGCTCGATTTGCCCGCAGATCGTGCCCGCGTGAGCCTTCAGGACCCGGATGATGAAGGTCGACAAGGCGGCCTCCTTCGTGAGACGTACAATGGCGGGACCGGTGCGCCGATCCATCTGCCCATACGGTAGGCGGGGGCTGTTACGGATCAGTTACGCGGATGGATCGATAGCCCCCCGGCAGGAGCGGTCGTCGGCGAGGCGCGCGCAGCGCGATGCGGACCGTCGGGCTGGATGCGCGAGGCAGCTACGGAATGGCTTTGGGATCCCGGCAAGTCGATCTAGACTCGCTGACGGAATATCGACATCTTGATGCAATCGCGGTCCCATCCTTCTCAGGGGCTCTCCGATTCCCGCGGGACCACGGCGGGTGCGCCGGAGCGCCCGTGGAGGTCGCACGCGTTGACGAAGTCTCGCATTCCCGGTCTCGAGGAACGGACCCTGTCCCTGCCCGGCGTGTACCTTCCCCGCCACCGCCTTGATCGGAGGTGGTCCGAATGCGCGGATCGGAGGCTGATCCTCGTTACGGCCGGCGCGGGGTTTGGAAAGAGCTCCTTCCTCATCGAGAAGACGGGCGCAGACGGCCGGCCGTGCGTCTGGTGCACTCTGGACGAGCGCGACACGGATCCGGCGGCTTTCTTCACGCACCTCGCCGAGACGGCCCTTCCTCCGGGCGCGGGGCCGATGACGCCGCCGGGGACAGCATATCCGGAGGCCGGCGACCGCTTGCTGGCGAAGCTGTTGCATCCGTTGGAGTCGGGGGGGCATCGCGTCCTCTTCATCCTGGACGACGCTCAGATCGTAGCCGGGGTGGATCCAATCCTGCGTTTCCTGGAGAGGTGGACGAGGCTTCTGCCGGACGGAAGCAGCCTTGTGCTGGCTTCGCGCGAGCCGCTGGGAATCCGCACCGCGAAGCTCCGATCACTCGGCCAGGTGGCGACCCTCGGGGCACGGGATCTGCAATTCGATGAAGAGGAAGTGCGGGCCCTCTTTCGCCTGCGGTATCCGGGCGCGGATCTCGATCCCAAACTGAGCCGGAAGATCGTCGCGGAAACCGAGGGGTGGGCGGCCGGAATCGCGATCCTCTTCCAGGCGGCGGGAGGCGGTTCTTCCTGGGCAATCGAGCGCGCCCTCGAGCAGCTCGCCCGGGCGGGCTCGGGATGGTTCGCCTACTTCGCCGAGGAGGTGGTCAGCCGTCAGACTCCCGAGTGCCAGCAGTTCCTCCTGCGTTCATCCATCCTCCCGCGTCTAGACCCCGATGTGTGCGATGCGGTCCTGGGCGTTCGGAACAGCGGGCGCCATCTGGAGGAGCTTGCCGCGCGGAACCTCTTCACCTTCCAGGCGGGGCACGACCCCGTCGTCTACCGGTATCACAACCTCTTCCGGGAGTTCTTGCGCGAGCAGTTGGCGCGTCGACTCGAACCGACCGAGATCCTCCGCCTCAGGAAGCGCGCCGCCGATGCTCTCGCTGAAAGCGGTTCATGGGCCGAGGCGGCCGCAGCATACGCCGACGTGGGAGATCCGGATGCGACGCTCAGCGTCATCGAGGCGTACGGCGAAAACCTCCTGGCCGCCGGGCAATACAAAGCCGTTCACAAGGCCCTCGAGGATGTACCGCGCTCGCTGTTGTGCAAACGCCCGCGCGCACTCTCCGTTTTGGGCCGATTGCAGGAGATTCTCGGCCACTGGGAAGACGCGGGGAACACGTACCGGATGGCCCTGAAGTGCTCGCCGAAGGGAGCGCTACGGGTCGAGCTGATGATGCTTCTGGCGCAGATCCATCTGCGTCGCGGCAAGTACGACGCGGCTCGAAGTCTCTGCCGAACGGCCTTGCGCGCCGCTCCGACCAAGTCCTCCAAGCTGCGCTCCGCGATTCTCTGCCTTCTAGGCCTCTGCTCGGCGGAGTTGGGCCGTTTGACCGAGGCGGAAGAGCACCTGAGGTCGGCCAATCGGCTCGCGCGCTCCGGCAAGGATCCGATCAACGAGGGTCGTTCTCTCTTCCTGCTTGCGATTAATGTCCACTACTTCAGGGGGGAATTCCGGAAGGCCAAGGACGCCGCGCGTGGGGCGCTGCTGATCTTCCAGAAGCTGGGAGATCAGAGGCGCATCAGCCATACGATGGGAGTGCTCGGCTTCCTCTCGATGAGCACGGCTGAGGAGAGGGAGGCCCGCGACCTGACGGAGGGAGCCCTCCGACTGGCGGAAGCCCTCGGATACCGGATGATCGAGGGGTACTGCCACTTCACCCTCGGGAAGTGCGCGCTCCTGGCCCGTGATCCGGCCGCGGCGCGGGAGCACTTCGAAACGGCCCGTCGAATCGGGGATGAGCTGCAGGAGCCTTCGCTCCGCACGCTTGCGCGCATGGGCCTCGCCGAGACGGCGCTCGCCGAGGGGAATCCACATGCGGCGCGACTGGCCGCGGGCGAGGGGATGGCTCTGGCCCGCGCGCGCAAGGACCGCTTCCATGAAGCGTTGGGCCTTTTCCTCGTCGGTCTTGCCGGAGGTCGGAGCGCGAGTCCGAGGCGGTCCACTTCACGCAGCCCGGTGGTTTGGTGGAAGCGGCCGGAACGGATCCTCCGATCGATGGGCGCCTCCTTCGAGCTCCACCGGCTGATCCTTTTGCGGCTCGACAGCGATCGTCTCCCCGCAAAGGAGCGGACGCAGCTGTTCATCGGGCTTCTCTCAGGCGTAGCGGAACACGGGCATGAGTTCCTGTTCCTGCGCCTGGAGCCTGAGCGGTCCGCGCGAGTGCTTCCGTGGGCCATCGAGCACGCGATCGAGACCGAGTACGTGACGCCGATCCTGCTCAAGCTGGGATCGCCGGTTGTGCCGTTCCTGAAGCCACTGCTCGAGAGCTCCTCCGATGAGGTGCGGCAACGGGCGGTCGATCTTCTCGCGCGAATCGGCGGGGACGAGGCGCGCGTCGCGCTCTCCCGCGCGGCGGATGCCACGACGAAGCCCGGACGCGCCGCGTTGAAGGCCGCCCAGGAGCTAGAGCTCACGCCGGGCGTATCCCTGCGGATCCGAGCCCTCGGGGAATTCGAGCTTCGGGTCGGCGACGAACTCCGACCGCGGGAACAATGGCGATCCGCGCGAGCGCTCCGACTTTTCCAGCTCCTTCTAGTCCACCGATTCCAATGGGTCCCGAAGGAGATGGTCCTCGAGACCCTCTGGCCGGAGGGCGATCCCGAGAAATCGGAGACCAGCCTGCGCCAGAGCATTCTCCTGCTGCGGAAGGTCCTGGAGCCCGGCCTTCGAGAGACCCGTCTCTCGCGATATGTCCGCTTCCGTGGGAACGCCTATCGCCTCGATCCGGGCAAGGGGTGCTCTTACGACGTCGAGAAGTTCGAGGAGCTGATCCGAGCGGCGACTAGACTGCGCGGGGAGAAGAAGTCGCGGCAGGCGGAAGGGAAGTTGCGCGAGGCGATCGAGATCTACCGGGGCGGCTTCCTCAAGGAGAGTCCGTACGAGGAGTTCCTCGCTGCCGAGCGGGAACGATTGAACGATCAGCTCCTGCGCGCTTTGGACAGGCTTCTGGAATCTTATGCGACCGGGGGGCGTTGGGGGGAGTCGATCCCCCTCGCCCGGCATGGCCTCGGCCAGGATGCGTTCCGGGAGAGCTTCCATTCCCATCTGGTCCGGGCGCAGCTCGCCATGGGGAACCGTCACGAGGCTCTGGCAGCGTACCACCACTACGAGCAGGTCATGAAATCCGAGCTTGGGTTGCCCCCCTCCTCGTCGATGCGCCGCCTGGCCGAGCAGGCGACCGTCATGGGATCGGGCCCTTCCCGCGTAACTCCTCCGTAACGGTTGGGGGCTACGATCCGAAGCGTGATTGTTCCAGGGGTGGTCCATCGGAGGACCGACCGTCACGAAGGGAGAAGAACGATGTCCGGTCGCAACAGTCGGGTTTCGCGATTCGTTTCCGGGAGTACGGCGCTCTTGCCGATCTTCCTCTTGCTCGCCATGAGTTCACCCCCCGCTGCGCTCGTCGCGTGGGCCACTCCTACATCCTGGCCGATGCAGCAGCACGACATGTGCAGAACGGGTCGCGCCGACTACACGGTGCCCCCCGATCGGATGAACGATTCGTTCTTCGACGTCTTCACCTGGCAAAAGCCCTCGCCCGGTTCGCCGAACGACGGGAACTTCTCCTCGTCGGCCATGATTTTCTACGACGGCGTCGGACCGGGCGGCGAGGACGTCGTGGTCTCTGGCTACCACTGGCCGAAGGGCGTGCAGGCAATGGACCGGCAGACGGGCAAACTCCTCTGGAACGGGCTCCCAGCCGGAGGAGAGAGCATCGGCCGGGTGACTCCGGGTTTCTCGAACGACGGAAGCACGATCTACGTGATCAACGACGCGACCGAAAGCGCGGAGTATCCCCAAGGGCATCCCTTCATGGCCTTCTCCGCGGCCACCGGCCCCTCGACCTTCCGGCACAACGGCGGCGATGTGAATCCGCAGCATTTGAGCATGGGCCCGCCCGTGGTGGCGCCGGATGGCCGGATCTTCCTCCACTCGTGGTACGACCGGCCGTACGCCGGAAGCGACGACGGCCTGAACCTGACGGAGGTCTGGGCCGCCGGGACGCAGACGTCGCCCACCCTCGCGGAGCCGGCTCTCTATCAGGATGGTCCGGATCTCCATGTGATCATGGGCGGCGATGTCTGGAACGTCACCGCATGGGACGGCGCGACGGGCGGCGAACTGTGGACGGCGTCCGTCACAGGAATTTCGCAGACAGCGCCGACGATCGATCCGGACAACGGAAACATCTACCTCCCGACCAACAACTTGGGCGATATCTACATCACCGGTCTGGGCAAGGACGGCGCTCTTTTATGGTCGGCGGCCTCCCTTCTCGTGTACGACTACACGGAAGGCGTGAACAACGAGCAGCGGCCCATCGCGACGGGCTGCCTGAGCCACGACGGTTCGACCTACTACTTCCAGACGAACAGCCCCGGACCCGACGGAATCCTCTACGCCATCAACACCTTCGATGGATCGATCAAGTGGGAGTACACGACGGGGAGCATGGGGATCACGCAGACCGCTTCCTCGCCGATCGTGACGGAGAACGGGGTCATCATCGTCGGCAACAACGGGGGCGATGCCTACCTCGCGATCCAGGACGACGGCTCGGCCGGAATCCTCCTGGATTCCATCGCGGTGAATCCGGATGACAGCGAGAACGGCCACGCCCGGTGCGGCGCGACCCTCTCTCCCGACGGGCTGCTGTACATTCCAATGCGCGCCTACTGGATCGTGAGCAACGGCGACGGCGACGTCCCGACCGCTCAGGTCGAGAATGTCTACTCGTCGCTCGATCTCACCGCCGGCGCGCAGCCGCAACCCCTGCCGCCGCCGCCCTGGCAAGCTGCGGTGGTCTTGAACGGCGCGGTTCGCGTCACGTGGCACGAGACTCCGGATCCCGTCGGTCTTCTCGACCACTACGCCGTCTACCGAGACACCCAGCCTTTCACATCAGTCGAGGGGATGACGCCGATCGCGACCGTGGCCGGAGCGGATCCAAACGAGTACCTCGATGGCACGGCCGTGAACGGAACTTCCTACCACTACGCGGTGACCTCGGTGTTGGGCGGCGGCGGGGAGGTGAAGACGGTTTCGAGCGTCGGGCCGCGCACGCCTTACGACGAGACCGACCTTCAGGTCGTGAGCGTCTCGCGGACCCCGCGGTACCCGCGCTACGACGTTCAGTACACCTGGTACGAGGTCACGGACCCGAACGGCTTCGGTCCCTACGGCTTTGGCGCCGCGACCGGCCTGGGCGGCGGCCAGGACGAGAACACGCAGCGCTGGCCGGACGTCGGGGATCCGGTCACCTACACGGCCACGGTGCGCAACCGGGCGACGAATCCGTGGTCTGGCGCCTTGGCGGCGACGTGGCGCGTGGACGGCGGCGTGGTCGGGACGCCCTCGCAGTCGGTCACTCTCGAACCGGGAGATCTCGCGACGTTCACGATCATCGTGGCCTGGGACGGGGCGTCGCACGACGTCTCCTTCACGATCGACGTGGTCGACGATCGTCTCGAGAACAACTCCCTCTCGATCAACACCAAGTCGGTCGCCTTCCTGAGTTACATCGATCGATCGAGGATGGAGGAGTTCCGGGAGGAGACGGCGGGGTATCCCTAGGCGGCCACCGAGGACTTCATCGACTGGCTCAATCGCCACATGGCGCGCTTCAACCAGATGTTCGCCGATGCGGGATGCCAGAAGAGAGTCCACTTCGACGTCCTGGAGGTGTTGGAGGACTACGATCCGAATCCGGTGGTGGAACAGATTCAGTTCGCGATCTTCCCCTTCCGCTACCGGAAGGGAGAGGGAAGCCTGCGGTTGAGCGGCTACTACAGCCCGCCGGACGATATCGATTTCGGTCTGCTGCACGAGATGGGCCACCAGCTCGGGTTGATCGACATCTATCAGATCAACATGGCGCCGGACCAGAACCAGGTCACGTACGACGACTACTCCGCGGTGCCGTGCCTGATGAACGGCTGCTCACCCTTCCTCTCGCAGCACAGCGCCAACGCGATGAATCACTGGCTCGACTCGGCCCATGGGTACTTCGGGCAGTATATGTACTGCATGCCGGAGCACGCGAAGATACGGTTCCTTGGCCACGGCGGGCAGCCGCTCGCCGGAGCGACCGTGACGATCTACCAGAAGGCGGAACGTCCCGGGATGGGCACGGTGATCACCGACCAGATCAAGGCCCAAGGGACGACCGATGTGAACGGCGAGTGGATCCTGCCCAACGTCCCGATCGATTCCGGAATGGTGCCGCCGACCTACGCGGGCGACGTCCTCCACGACAATCCGTTCGGTTATCTGGCGGTCATCGGGACCAACGGGCTCTTCCTCCTGAAGGTCGAGAAGGACGGCTTCTCGGACTTCTGTTGGCTGGACGTCACGGAAGTGAACAACGCTTTCTGGGCGGGGCAAACGGGGACGGCAACCTTTGAGCGCCAGTTGATTCTCGGGGGATCGGTACAGCTCTTCCCTCCGAACGACATGGCCGAGATGAACGCGAGCAGCTGGGCGAGCTGGAGTGACGGGGGCGACATCGAGCTGTTCGATGACACGGCGGACAAGCAGGTCGGCCAAGGTTCGGTCCGCATCGAGACGACCGGTGGGCTCGACAACTACGTGCGCTATCCGGGCGACCGCCAAGCGAGGTGGAATCTGACCGGCGCCGTGGCCGTCAGGAGTTGGTTCTACGCGGTCAATCCGCACCTCGGCTTCCAGGAGCGCAGCCCCTGGATCCGCCTGAAGGGTCCGAACGGGTTCTTCGAGTACCGGCCGACCTGGGACATCCTGAATGAGGCGCTCGGGCAGTGGGTACGGTTCGTCATCCCGATCGCGGGGGACGACACCTGGGTCCGTACCGCGTACGGGACCCCTTCACTCTCCGAGATCAACTCGATCGAAATCCACGCGGATACGTGGGGGGCTGGATTCACGCTCTGGCTGGACGGCGTCGGATTCGAGTGGGACCCGGCCGCCGCGCCGGGGGAGTTGGACGACATCCCGGCCGTGCTGGCCCTCGCACAGAACAGGCCCACTCCGTTCGGCGGGTCCACGGAGATCCGATACGGGCT
>CAZNRY010000126.1:0-12453 GCA_964575675.1 uncultured bacterium | reverse complement strand
GATGCTCTCGTCCGTCTGGTACGATCCCGTGGCCGAGGGACACGTGGGACGCGGGCCGGTCGGGCGCGCGCTCGATCGATTTAACAACGGCTTCGTCGGAGTTGGGAAACGCTACCGGCGCGTGGTCGGCTGGGCCTTGGGGCACCGGGGCTGGACGATCGGAATCGCGATCGCCTCGTTCGTCGCCGCCCTGGCGCTCTTCCCGCTGATCGGCGGGACGTTCATGCCCGAATCGGATGAAGAGCAGCTCGCCGTCCTCGTGAAGGCTCCAGTCGGATCGACCCTCGACTACACGCGCGACCGCGTGCGCGAAGTCTCGACGCTCCTCCGCCGGCATTCCGAGGTCGCGCTCACTTACGAGGGCATCGCCGGCGGCTTCAGCGGACAGGTCAATGAGGCCGAGATTTACGTGAAGTTGACCCCCAAAGGGAAGAGAGACCTCTCGCAGCAAGAGCTGGCCCGCGTTTTCCGCAGCGAGATCGGCGGCCTGCCCGGGTTCACCTTCTCCGTCGTGGAGGCGGGCGGATTCGGGGGGGCGTCGAAGCCGATCGAGATCTACGTGAAGGGCGATCAGATCGACGAGCTGCGCCGCGTCTCGAACCAGGTTCTCGACATCGTCCGGCGAACTCCCGGAGCGATCGAGGCCGAGTCGGGTCTCGAGGAGGAACGTCCGGAGGTCCAGATCGACATCCACCGGGATCTTGCGAGCGAGCTGGGGATCGGGGTCGGGGCGATCGCGCAGACCTTGCGGCCCGCGCTTGCCGGACAGACGGTGTCGACATGGGAAGACCCTGGCGGAGAGCAGCACGATGTGATCGTCCGTCTTCCGAAGGCAAATCGGGAGTCGATCGCGCAGCTCGCGGCGCTTCCCCTCGCGGCGGGAGGGTACGATCCCGAGACCGGCTCCCCGCGAATCATCCGGCTCGGCCACGTGGCGAGCATCACGCCGAGCACGAGCCCGCAGAAGATCGACCGGCGCGACATGAAGCGGGTCGTGTCGATTCTGGCGAACTTCGACGGCAAGACCCTCACCGATGTGACCGGAGGGATCAAGAAGGGCATCGCGACATTGTCCATGCCAAGCGGATACTCCGTGACAATCGGGGGAGAGAGCCAGCATTTCAGCGAGACCGTGGGGTACATCCTGGAGAGCCTGGTGCTCGCGATCGTCTTCATCTACCTGGTTCTGGCCAGTCAGTTCGGCTCCTTCCTGCAGCCGCTGGCGATCATGCTCTCGCTTCCGCTTTCGATGGTCGGAGTGTTGATCGCGCTCCTCATCACCGGCACGACCTTCAACCTGATGAGCATGATCGGCCTGATCCTTCTCTCGGGACTCGTGACGAAGAACGCGATCCTCCTGGTCGACTTCACGAACCAGGGACGGGCCCGGGGGCTCGATCGCAGAATGGCGCTCATCGAGGCCGGCGAGACCCGTCTGAGGCCAATCGTGATGACGACCCTCGCGATGATCTTCGGGATGATGCCGATCGCGCTCGCGCTCGGGGCCGGCGCGGAGTTCCGTGCTCCCATGGCGCGCGCGGTCATCGGGGGGCTGATCACGAGCAGCCTACTGACCCTGATCGTCGTCCCGGTCGTCTACACCTTCTTCGACGACTTCGGCTCGAAGCTCAGCGGCAAGTTGACGCAGGGCGAGCGGGCGGCGAAGAGGCGGGCCGAGGCGCGAGGACGGGGAGAGTCGAGCCAGAAGGCCGTGGTGTAGGGGCCTACCGCGGCAGAAGCTCCGTCACTTCCGACCCCTCCGGGATGCGGCCCCACCAGGCTCGTTCGAGCCGGCTGTCCCGCAAGAGGAAAGTGGTGGGGAGTGTCCGGTAGTAGGCGCGGAGGGCGCGCGGCGAAGTATGGGCGACGGGGAAGCCGGGGAGGCGTTTGAGCCGCCAGGCGACCGCTTCTTGGCGAGTCCCGCAGAAGACGGCCGCCACCGCGAGGTCCTTCCGATCGCGCGCGAGATCCGTTAGACGAGGAACCGCCTCGGCGCAGCCCGCGCAGTCCGAATCGAGCAGAACGAGCAGATTCCATCCCTCCGTATGAGGAGTCCGGAGATCTTCGATCGGCATCTCCGAGAGATCCTTCCCCGGACCGACTCCGGTCACCAAGGAATCGGCGGGGAGTCTCGCGCCGAGGGCGGTGAAGGCCAGCGCGAAGGGTGCGATGGCAAGCCCGGCAGCGATGGCCCAACGAGGCGTGCGGACCCTCCGCAGGAGCCAGTGGCAGACGAGGGAAACCACGATCAGGCCGGCGTCCTCGAGGATCACCGCCAGCGGTCCCCGCGCGGCCGCCCGACCGAAGCAACCGCACTCCCTCGCGTTGCCGGACGCCCAGGCGAAGGCCGTGGTTCCGATGAAGCCCAGCATCAGCGCCACGAAGGCAAGGTGGCTCAGACGCGGCCAGATGCGGAACAGCAGGGCGATTCCGAGAATGAGCTCCACGGCGATGAAGAAGTAGGCGAGGGCGGGCGACCACGCCTGGGGCGTCACCTTGTGCGCGCCGATCTGATCGGCGAAGAGCGCGGGATCAAGCCCCTTCATCACCCCGGCGTACAGAAGGACTGCGGCGGGAATGAGCCCGAGCAGCCAACCGAACGTGGAGCCATGGCGATCCAGCAACACGGGCAGGCCGATGGGGCGGAGGCGTCCTCTACGTTCCCCGGCGTCCAAAAGAGCCTAACGCTTCGACGCCAGGATCGCGGCCAAATCCGCCTCGATCGTGGTTGTACATTTCTCTTCAATCCTGCCGAGCTCGCGTCCCGACTGCAGGACGATGACAGAAGGCGTCTTCGACAGGGAGCTCGCCCGGATCTCGGTCTCCGGCTCTTTCATCTCCTCGTCCACACCGATGTAGACGGCATGGATCTTGGGGTTGGCGGCGAGTTCGAGGGTCTTTATCAATCCCGGGATCATTCGCTTGCACATCAAGCACCACGTCCCGAAGAAGACCCGGATCTCCGTGTCGGTCGCGATTGCCTTGAGCGCGACGATCTTCTCCGGATCCGGCTTGTATTTCTGCGCCGCGACCATATAGGTTGGCTTGAGTTCGAGAATCCGCGCGAGCGCCGCCCGTCCGATCAGGGGTGGAAGGGGCTGGATCTCGATTCCGCGTTCGTTGTGGCTGAAGCTCAGCGTGCCGTCCTTCTGATCGAGTATGGTGAGGAGGTCGCCGGCGACATGCCCGACCTCGGCCGTTCCCTCGGAGGAGACGCGCACGCTGTCGCGCGGGATGCCGAAGACGGACGTTGCGCCGAGATCCAAGAGAAACGCGATCGGACTGTCGTCGAGCACGAGGAGCATCCTCTGATAGTCGTCGCTGTCGTAGACGTGCGAAGAGCCGTTCGGCTTGCCGGCCACCTGCACGAGAACCGAGATGTTCTCCTGCCAAGCCGCGGCCTGCGTTTGGGTCGAAATCGAGAGCAGTCCCGCGAGAAGCAGGATGCAAGATACTGGCTGAGTGCGGGATCGATCCAAGATCCATCTCCTTCGGCTGTATCGCCAGCCCGGGCGAGCTTCCATGGTTTCCGACCAATTTAGCGGTTTTGACTCCGCGGCGCCAATCGCCCGCGCCGCAGCCTTCTCCCTTACACCGGACCATGCCGCCTTGCTCCGGGGGTCCGAAAGGAGCATCCTCGACCGCGGAACCTTTTGGATCAGCGAGGGTTGCGAGACGTAGGATCGAGGACTCAGAGCCTCGTTTCGCGGGCGCACCTGTTCGCGCGCACCGCAACTGGGCGGAGCTCGTCAGAAAGGAAACGAAATGACCATCTGGAACTCGCGGCTGTCGTGGGTCCCCGTGCTCCTGCCGCTCGCGCTTGCGGCGTGCGGGGGAGACAAGTCCTCCGTCCCGAAGGAGCGACCCGACCTGCAGGTCATCTCGATGACCCTTGATCCGGCTCACCCGACCGCCGGAGAGCAGGTCGAGGTCTCCGCGGTGGTGAAGAACATCGGAACGGCCGATGCCCCGGCGACGATGTCCGGTGTCACCGTGGACGGAACCCAGACTTGCGCGGTGATTCCGACCTCGCCCCTCCCGATCCTGCAGACGACCACCGTGATTTGCAGTCTCGGCGTCCTAACGGCGGGAAATCACGGCGTAGGGGTTTGCGCGGATGTCACGAACGCGGCGGATGAACCCGACGAATCGAACAATTGTATCCTTCAAATGATCGAGGTCGGCGCGGGGGCCGGGCGGAAGTAGATCCACGATCTGATTAAGGGGCTCCACCGCGACGGAGGTGAGAAACGCGGGCTAAGCGCGGCAAAGCCGAAGAGGAATCCGGCCGCCGCCGCGACGAAGTACGACACGTACGCTCCCGCCTACGCCTGTTCCCGAGGGCGCCTGACTCGCCGGACCAGGTGCCGCACGATCCCGAAAAGCATGTAGGACAAGAACAACATCGCGAGCGTGACGTGGAAGTGGAGGGCAAGCAGGATGATCACGATCACCGCGGACGAGAAAACGAGGGCCGAGCGCACGACCGTCCACTCCATGTGCTTGAATGCGGGATAGCGGATCGTACTGACCATCAACCCGGCGATCACGATCATGAGAAGGGGGAGAACGAGACGCCAAGATCCGAGCGACCCTTCGCGCCCGGCCAGCCACATCATCAGGAGCGTGACGCTGACGACGAGACCGGCGGCCGTAGGGATCGGGAAGCCGACGAACTCCTCCTCGATGTCGGAGCAATTGCGCTGTGATAAGACGTTGAAGCGCGCGAGACGGATGGCGCTGCACGCGAGGTAGCCCGCGGCCACGAGAATCCCGAGCCTGTGGAAATCCTGAAGCACGATCCGGTAGACGAGGAAGGCGGGGACAACCCCGAAGCTCACCATGTCGGATAGGGAATCGAACTCCATCCCGAAACGCGAGTCGTGGCCGACCGCCCGCGCGAGGAGCCCATCGAAGAAATCGAAGACGAACGCGGCAAGGATGAATCGAATCGCAATGCGGATCGGATCGAAATCGCCGTAATCCTGATACTTGAAGATCCACGTCATCGCGAAGAAGCCGCAGGTGAGGTTTGCCGCGGTCAGCAAGTTCGGCAGCAGGTAAATGCTGAGCTTCTTTGCCTCTTCGGACTTCGATTCCCCGTTTCTGTCATGCTCTTCGGGCAATGATCGTCTCCCCTCCCTTGACATGCTCCCCCAGTGTCGCGGCGACCTCGGTCCCCGCCGGCAGGTAGAGCTCGACGCGAGACCCGAAGCGAATCATGCCGATTCTCTGCCCTCTTGCCAAGACCGCGCCGGTCTCCTCCCACCCGACAATCCGCCGGGCGATCTTGCCGGCGATCTGGCGTAGCAGCACGCGGAAGCCGTCGCCCGAGGCGACTCCGATCGTGCGGCTCTCGTTCTTGGAGCCGGATCCAGGGTCGCGGGCGTCGAGGTAGCTGCCCGGCTCGCGGCGGACGAGCTCGATCGTCCCCCGGATCGGGGCCCTCTGGACGTGGACATCGAAAATCGAGAGGAAGATCGAGACACGAATCGCCTCCGCCCCCAAGTAGAGGTTCTCCGGCACGCGGGCGATCTCGACGATCGTTCCATCCGCCGGCGAGACGATTGCGTTGGGATCGTCGGGGATCCGCCTGGGAGGATCGCGGAAGAAGGCGAGGACAAAAAACAGGAGGAGGATCGGAATCGCGGCGGCCGCCCAGGTCCAGAACGCTCCCGCGGCGGCAATCAGTAGCAAAATGGCAACCGGACCTCTTGCCTCGATCAGGGTTCGGGTAGTAAACATCAGATCAGGTTTCTAGGGATGCCGCATGTGGCGGTCTCGCGGTTGATCCAACCCTCTGTTCCGTGTGAGTTCGGCGGACGGAGGCGATCCCCGTGCCGACGGTTTGTGCGACCACCGCGAGACTCTAGGGGGCGATGGATGATTCCGCAAGGCCTAAGAAGGAGGGAACGTGTGACCCGCCAGGCCGCGTCCGAGGCTGGAGCGAGGCGGACGACCGAGCGGCGCAACGACATCCTCCTCCTCTCATCGGCCGCCTACCTACTCCTGTTCTATGTCCTGCCGACCTATTTTCCGCTCCGTCCTCCGAGGACGATGCCGAGGTTCCCCTTCGAATCGGGGATCGGGATGTTTCCGTCGACCTGTTGGATCTACCTCAGCTACTTCATCATGCTCGTCTTCACCGGAGCACGGTTGCGGAAGCTCGATTGGGCGCCGAAGGCCGTCGGGGCAATCGCCGCCGTGGTCACGATGAGCGGCGCCGTCTTCCTGATCTATCCGACGACGATCCTGCGTCCTCCCATCGCGGGCGGCGGGCTGTCCGCCGATCTGCTTCGATGGGTCCGCGCCCTCGATCCCCCGAACAACTGCTTTCCGTCCCTGCACGTCGGGCTGGCGTTCCTGTGCTCCATGCTCCTGATGCGCGCATCTCGCCGCACCGGGATGATCGTGTTTGTCTGGGCGATTCTCGTGGCGGGATCGACACTGACGACGAAGCAGCACTACTTCCTGGACATCGCGGGAGGACTTCTCGTTGCCGGACTCGGGTTCGCGCTCTTCTTCGCCGGGCCTATCGGACGATCTCGTTCGTCCGCCGTTCCGTCATCATCTGCTTGAGGGCTTGGTCCTTCAGGTAGGCGAAGGAACGGGGAATCGTCTTCCGGGTGGCCCAGCTGATGACAAAACCCGGAACAAGCATCACCCCGGGGTCGGTGTCCAGGACGTAGACCACATGGGTGAGCGAGTCGCTGAGAGCGGAGACCTTCCAGTAGCCCCTGATCTCGTGAACGTTCCCGTACC
Source organism: uncultured bacterium (assembly GCA_964575675.1). GTDB lineage: Bacteria > Eisenbacteria > RBG-16-71-46 > CAIMUX01 > VGJL01 > CAZNRY01. The sequence goes on along the minus strand of CAZNRY010000126.1, from coordinate 5,691 downwards.
CGGGGATCATCTCGAAATCGAACTTCATCCGCTTCCCATCCGACACGGTGCGGAGCCGGTAGCGCCGGTCCGGATAGACCGGGACCGTCATCGTGTATCGCGAGATCATGGTATCTGCGTTCGCATGCTCGATGACGACTTCCTTGAGGCTCGGCCAGTTGTCGCTCTTGTCGTCGGGGCGGGAGACGACCGCCCAAACGTCCCGTGCGGGGGCGGCGATCCTTCCCGAGGCGATGAGATGGCGGAGGCCCGGGATGTCAGCGCCCTGAATCGTGATCGAATCGATGGTCCATCCCCGCTGTCGAAGCCGAGGATCGACCTGCCCGGTCGAATCACCGTCCGCTGGCGCGCCGCGGGCAGGTGTCGCGGCGAGGACGGCCGCGAGCGCAAGAAGGACCGGGAAGGGAGGGCGGCGGCGGCGCGCTTCGACGAAGACGTATTCGCCGCGAAGGAGCCCGGTCCGGATCCAGAGGGAATCGAGGGCGCAGATCGCCCGGACGAAGCCGAGTCGGAGCCGACGCGGGCCGCGCAGGCGGGCGAGCCAGCGCTTCCCCAGCCCGAGTACGGTCTCCACGCGGACGTCCGCGATGCCGAAGACCCGGATCGCCTCGTCGATCATCTCGAGCCCGGTCACGTCCTCCGATGGCGCCCGGTTCGCGCCGTGGTCAGCCCGGAGCAACTTCGGCAGATTCATCGGCTGGCAGACCGCGACGGCGAGCCCCGCCAACGCGCGGTCGATCCCGCCCTGCAAGCGGGAAGCCGGACCGATGTGGTCGAACAGAAGGAGCTGTCCGCCGGGGCGCAGGGCCTCGTGAATCCGTTCCATCAGAGGACCGATCGGAGCGATGTGATGGAGCCCGTCCCAGCAGACGATTCGATCGTAGGCGGATTCCGGGAGTGGAAGGCGCCTCAGATCGCCAACCTCATGTTCCAGCGCGCCCATCTCCCGCCCCGCCTCGCGGAGAAGGCGCGCGTAGCTCTGCGCGCTCTTGATCCGCTCCGGGGAAAGATCGATTCCGCGCACGTTGTGGCCGCATCGCGCGAGTTCGAGAGCGAGCCAGCCGCAGCCGCAGGCCAGTTCGAGGACATCCATCCCGGGCGGAGAGCAGGCGGCGAGGATCCGGTCCACGTAGGCTCCCCGCGCGATCGCCTCGACGTCCGGATCTTCCCACAGCTCTTGCGGAGACGATGTACGCGCGCGGAGGCGATGGTCCGGGAGATCGGGCGTCTGTCGCTCTCCCCAGAACCGGGCTTCCTCGCGTGTTGGATCGGCGGTCGCTGGACATGGGCCGGACATGGCTCCTCGCAGGTCGCGGGCTCCCCTCCTCGATCTCCGGATGGGTTCGGGAGCGCACCAGGGATTCGAATCGGCGCGGCGTACCGGTCCATGGTCGGTCATCGGGCGCGCAACGGCAACGGTCCGTTTCGAGGAAGGAGCCGCCCACGGCAGCGCGGGCGAGGAAGGGGATCGTCCGCTTGCCCGGACTCCGCCGCCGCGCGTATTGTCAGCCGCGCATGCCATCGTTGACGAAGGAAGCTGAGGGGGATCGCTTGGCGGGGTCGAAACGATTCCTGATCGTCTATGCGCAGCCCTCGTTCTGGAGCATGGGGACGGGGATCGGCGCTGGATCGTTCTCGCGGACGCCGCGCGCGCTCGTCCAGAGGGGCCATGAAGTGCACGTGGTCCTTCCCGCAGGGCCAGGGGTCAGAGCGGGGGAAGAGGAGTGGGAAGGGGTCAAGCTTCATCGGTTCGCGAGCCGGGTGAACTTCCTGCCCCCCTACGCAATCCTGCCTCTTCGGCTCCTCCTTCGGTTCACCTCCTACTATGCCTATCAGGTGATCGGGACGCGGACCGCCCTGGATGTCGCGCGCAAGGTGAGGCCCGATCTCGTGATCTCCTTCGGTCCATTCGAGGCGCCCGTCGGCCGACGGGTCGCGCGGCGGCTCGGCGTGCCAAATGTCGTGCGGCTCTTCGGCAACGGTCTTTCCCTCAGCCTGGACAAGCCGATCAGGTTCGGGTTGAACTTTCCCGAGGTGATCGCGTTCCGCACACCCTGCTCGCGGCTGATTCTCACGAACGATGGAGCGAGCGGAGACGCGGTGGCGAAGCGGTGCGAGGTTTCTCCCGATCGATTCGTGCACCTGCGCAACGGGCTGGATTTCGAGGCGTTTTCGCCGGGGCCGCCGGATCCCGAACTCTTCCACCGGATCGGGGTCAGTGCGGAGGCCCCGTTGCTCATGACGGTGACGCGGCTCGCCTACGAGAAGAAGCTCGAGCGGTTGATTGCGGCGATGCCCGCTCTCCTCGAGCGGCAGCCGAACGCCGTGGCCGTTCTCATCGGCGAGGGACCCGAGCGGGCGCGACTCGAAGCCCTGGCGCGGAGACTCGGCGTGGCGGATGCGGTCAAGCTGCCCGGCGCGGTCCCGAACCGCGATCTGCCGGCCCTCTATCGCTCGGCGACGCTCGTTCTCTCGCTTCTCGATCGAACCAACGCGAGCAATCCCGTGTTCGAGGCGATGGCGTGCGAGCGATGCGTCGTGGCCCTGGACACGGGGACGACCGGAGAGATCATCCTGCCGGACGAGACCGGCATCCTCGTACGGCAATCAGACCTCCCGTGCTTGGGAGAGATCCTCGCCGGTTTGCTCGACGATCCGGCTCGCCGGACGCGCATCGGAGGGGCGGCCCGTCGCCACGTTCGCGGCCTCCTCCTCGATCCTGAGGCGCGCATGGAACAGGAGATTCGGATCCTGCTTCAGACCATTGATGAGGCGCAACGGGGGAACCGGCCGTGAGCGCGACGCCCGGCGGCGCGGGAAACGGCGCGGCGTCTGGCCTGGGCGGGACAGGTCGCGGGACCGCGTCAAGGCCGGCGTCCGGTCCGGCCGGCGGCGGGGCGCTCCCCGTCGTCGGGCATCTCGTGACGCCGTACCTCTTCTCCACCGGGTCGTGGATCCACGCGCAGATCCTGCACAATCCGAGATATTCGGCTGCGGTGATGACGCAGGGGACCGAGAACCTCGACATGTTTCCCCTCGAGTCCATCCACGACCTCTCGGCGGGAAGGGGTCCGTGGGCTGCGGCCGCGTTCGCCTTCTCGAAGTATCTCCTGGGACGATTTCCCGCCGCGCCGTACCGCGCAATCTCCCGGCGCGAGGGCGTCGTGCTCCTTCATGCGCACCTCGGATGGGAAGGCGCGCGGACCGTTCACTTGAAGCGGAGCCTCGGGGTTCCATTCGTGACCTCCTTTTACGGACGCGATGCGACGGTTCTTCCGCGGAGGGCGTACTGGCGGATGCTCTATCGAAGGCTCTTTCGAGAGGGCGATCTCTTCCTGGTCGAGGGGTCGCACATGGCCGGGACGCTGGCGGAGATCGGCGCGCCGGCCGATCGGATCCGCGTGATCCACCTCGGCGTCGACCTCGCACGGATTCCGTTCGCCGAGCGGCATCCCGGTGAGGACGGGAAGGTCGTCGGGCTGATCGCGGCAAGCTTCCGGGAGAAGAAGGGGATTCCGTACGCGCTCGAAGCGGTGGCGCGGGTCGCGTCGCGCTGGCCCGGGCTCGTGTTGAGAATCATCGGCGACGGGCCGTTGCGCCCCGAGATCCTCGCACGCATCTCGCGGGGTGATCTCGCCGGAAGGGTCGAGCTGCTGGGGTCCTGTAGCTTTCCCGCATACCTCGAGGAGTTACGAAAGGCGCATTTCCTGATGGCCCCGAGCGTGACGGCCTCCGACGGCGATGCCGAGGGGGGTGCGCCGGTCTGTCTGCTCGACGCGCAGGCGTCGGGTCTCCCGATTCTCGCCACGACCCACTGCGACATCCCCGAGGCGACCGTGCCGGGCAGATCCGCGCTGCTCGCGCCTGAGCGGGATGTCGACGGAATGACCGGGCATCTCGCGCATCTCCTCGCCCATCCGGAGGAATGGCCCGCGATGGGCCGCGCCGGCCGCGCGCACATGGAGGCGGAGTTCGACATCCGCCGGCAAGGGGAACGGATGGCCGGGATCTACGACGCGCTCCTGAGGCAATAGGGCTCTGGCAGGACGCCGCGCGCCGTGGTTACAATCCAGCGGGTGGCCGATTCCGGAGGGCCGTCAAGCGAAGGCCCGGCCGATCCGGCCGAGGGCGGAAGGAGGGAAGTGCCGTGGATCCCAGAACGACGAAGCTCGCCAACCTCTTGGTCAACTACTCCTGCGAGGTCAAGAAGGGGGACAAAGTGCTGATCGAGTGCTTCGGTTTCGATGCGCTCGATCTCGTCCATGAAGTCGAGCATGCCGCGGTCAAGAACGGCGGCCATGTCTTCTACAATGTCCGCCACGATCGGCTGCAGCGCCGCTTCCTGCTCGACGCCGACGAGGAGCAGATCAAGGCGCAGGCAAAATACGATCTCTTTCGGATGAAGGACATGGACTGCTACATCGGGATCCGCGGCAGCGCGAACACGATGGAGATGAGCGATGTCCCATCGTCGCAGCTCAAGCTTTGGAGCAAGTACTACGCGACCCCCGTCCACTTCAAGACGCGGGTGCCGAAAACGCGCTGGGTCGTCCTTCGTTGGCCGAACGATTCGATGGCGCAGAACGCGCGGAAGCCACTTCACGTCTTCGAGGATTTCTATTACAAGGTCTGCACGCTCGACTACGCGAAGATGTCGCGGGCGATGGACCCCCTGAAGAAGGTGATGGACAAGACGGACAAGGTCCGCATTGCGGCGCCGAAGACGGATCTCGAGTTCTCGATCGCCGGGCTCAAGGCGATCAAGTGCGACGGCAAGCTGAACATCCCGGATGGGGAGTGCTACACCGCGCCGGTCAAGAACAGCATCAACGGGATGATCTGTTTCAACACCGCGGCCCTGTTCGAGGGGACGGTTTTCGACGAAATCAACCTCCGTTTCAAGAACGGCAAGATCGTCGAGGCGGAGGCCGGAGCGCAGACCGAGAAGCTGAACGAGATCCTGGACCGGGACGGCGGGTCGCGGTTCGTGGGCGAGTTCGCGCTCGGGTTCAATCCGTACGTGACCGATGCGATGCTGGACGCGCTCTTCGACGAGAAGATCGCGGGGAGCCTCCACATGGCGATGGGCAACTCCTACGACGACTGCTTCAACGGGAACCGCTCGTCGATCCATTGGGATCTGGTCCACATCCAGCGCCCTTCCCACGGCGGCGGAGAGATTCACTTCGACGGGAAGTTGATTCGCAAGGATGGTCGCTTCGTGCCGAAGGAGCTGCAGGGCCTGAATCCGGAGAAGTTGAAGTAGAGCGCGGGGGCGGGCGAGCAGGCGATCCGGTCGGCCGGATGGCTCCTCCGGACCGGCGCTCGCTCGAGCTGACCAGACCATCCTGGCTCGCGTCTGGGCGCGGCGTCGGGCGCTCGCTCGGCGCATCCCGCTCGGTCGGCTAAGCAAACAGCTGACCTCGCAGGCGCGCCGCCTCGCGCCCCTGCGGCTCGCCTGGCTGCGGCAGCCATTCGGGCTGTGATGTTGCGGCGCAACTCTCAATCCCACCGATTCCCATTGGCATGGGTGGACGTTCGCCGGTCTGTCGATACCGCTCTCTCGACGGCGTGACCGGATGTTCGACCATGCGGCGGACATTTGCCGGTTTGTCGTGCCCATCTCCACCGAATCTTGTTGGCATGGGTGGACGTTCGCCGGCCTCATCGACTCAAGTCGGCATCGCATCC
>CAZNRY010000125.1:0-12578 GCA_964575675.1 uncultured bacterium | reverse complement strand
ACCATCGCCGACGTGGCGGTGGTCTGGGCGCGGACGGGCGAGGGGATCCGGGGATTCCTCGTGGAGAAGGGGACGCCCGGATACAGCGCGCCCATCATCCACAACAAATACTCCCTGCGCGCCTCCATCACCTCGGAGCTTGTCTTCCATGACTGTCTGATCCCAGCGGAGAATCTGCTCCCCGGCGCCGACGGGCTCAAGTGTCCGCTGCAATGTCTGAACCAGGCCCGGTACGGTATCGCCTGGGGCGCCATCGGAGCGGCCATGGCATGCTACGACGCGGCGCTCAACTACGCCAAGGAACGGATCCAGTTCGGCAAGCCGATCGCCAGCTTCCAGCTTGTGCAGGCGAAGCTCGCTCACATGGTGACCGAGATCACCAAGGCCCAGCTCCTCGCCATCCAGCTCGGAAGGCTGAAGGAGCGCGGCGAGGCGCGCTTCGACCGGGTTTCCCTGGCCAAGCGCAACAATGTCTCGATGGCGCTCGAGATTGCGCGGATGGCGCGTGACATCCTCGGGGCCAACGGCATCACATCCGAGTATCCGGTGGGCCGTCACATGAACAACCTCGAGTCGGTCATCACCTACGAGGGAACCCACGACATCCACACGTTGATCGTGGGGGCGTCGGTCACCGGGATCGAGGCGTTTCGCTAGCGCCGTGCCCTGCATTGTGTCCCCGGGATCCTCGGCGATCTTCTGCACCGCCGCCTTCCGGCCCTCCAGTCGGGACTCTTCAGCCCGAAGTGCCTGCTACGGTTTTGCTACGGTTTCAGACCGCAAATCCCCGGAAAGGAGTGGGAAAGACTCGAAAAGCTAGAAAGCGCCCCGGAGCCGCAACTCCAAGAGGCGCTTTCCAATACCTTGCCGCAATATCTCTTCGGCGGACCGCCGGCGCAACCTGTTATCTGCCCTACGCGCAGTTTTCGAGACCGCCGCCTTCAACCACTCGGCCATCTCTCCGCTGGCACATCAGGAACGGCCCCCATGCGCGGCAAGGGGAATCCGGCAGGGATCGCTCTGATCGGGATCGGGGCGACGGAAGAACGCCTCTGACCGAACCGGGCGGAGCCCCGGCGGGTGGGGCATTCCCCGGACGCGTGCGCTATCATGAACCGCAGGAATGCAGGGCACCCCGGTGTGGGGACGGAAGGAGACCCATGGCCATGAGGATCCGGACGAACTTCTGGATCGAGGACGCGGACGGAAAGGTCCTCTACGGGCTCGGCCGTCACCGCATCCTCCAGGCGATTCGAGAGTTCGGCTCGATCAAGGCGGCCTCAGAGCAACTCGGCATTTCGTATCGGGGGCTCTGGGGAAGACTCCGCCTTTCGGAGAAACGACTGGGATTCCCGCTCGTTGAGTCAAAGGCCGGACGCGGCCCTTCCGCAGGCTCCCGATTGACCGCGCGGGGACTGGCGCTCATTGACCGGTACGAAGAGGCTGCGAGAGAGATCTACTCGGCCTCTGACCGCACCTTTGACGAACACCTCAAGTCACTCCTGGCGGACCATGAGTCGGATTGATCTCGACTCGAACGCAACCACCCCGCTCGAGACCGAAGCCCGCGAAGCGATGGAGACGGCGCTGCGCGAGTTGCCGGGGAACCCATCCAGTCTGCACGCTGCCGGGAGGCGCGCGCGCGAGGCGATGGAGTCCGCTCGAGAGTTCGTTGCAGCACTCATCGGGGCGACGCCTACGGAAATCTCCTTCGTGTCGGGCGGGACCGAGGCCAACAATCTGGCTCTCGTGGGCACGATGCTTCGCAACGGAGGCGCCCTCGTCGTCTCCTCGATCGAGCACCCGTCGATTCTGGAATGTGCGGCCGACCTTGAGAAACGCGGCGCCATCGTGCGGCGCGTGGCCATGGAATCATCGGGCGTCCTCGACGTGATGGACATGCGCAATGCGCTGGACGGTCCGCGCGTCTCGATCGTGAGCCTAATGCTCGCGAACAACGAAACAGGCTGCATCCAGCCGGTTCAAGAGGCCGCCGCCGAGGCCCACTCGCGCGAAGCGCTCATCCACACCGACGCCGTTCAAGCCGTGGGAAAGATGCCCGTCGACGTCCGTGACCTCGGAGTCGATCTCCTCACGCTCTCCGCCCACAAGATCGGCGGACCGAAGGGTATCGGCGCCCTCTGGTGCCGGCGAGGGGCGCGTCCCCTCCCAATCCTCCACGGCGGGGCGCAGGAGGACGGTCTGCGGGCCGGTACGGAGAACGTCGCCGCCGCAGTCGGCTTCGGCAAGGCGGCACAACTCGCGGCAGCGCGCGCCGCCACGTATGGGAAAACCGTGGCGCCCCTTCGCGCGTGTCTCGAAGAGGCGATCCTCCGCGATGTGAAGGGGGCGCTCGTGATCGGATCCGAGGTCGATCGAATCGCGAATACTTCCTGCATCGCCTTCGAGGGGATCGAGGGCAGTAGTCTCGTGCAACTACTTGACCTCAAGGGGGTTAGCGCATCGACCGGGGCCGCCTGCGAGGCCCGTTCAACCGACTCCTCCCACGTCTTGCAGGCCATGCGGGTCCCCGGTGGGTACATCCGCGGGGCCGTCCGATTCTCCCTCGGGGTCCGCACGTCGCCGGAGGAGATCGCCGAGGCGTCGAAGAGGATCGTCGAGGCGGTCCTAGAGCTTAGCGGCAAATAATGACGATGGCTTCAGGAAGTCACTTTCCGCGATGCCCGATGAGCCGTCAAACACTGATTTGGGAGTCGCCCCCGAGGATTCTCTCCGGGACGGAGTACACATTCATGCGATCACCCCTGGCGAAGCCGACCAAGCTGAGAAGGAAGCGGCGGGCAAGGCGGACCGAGAGATCGGTCGGCGCTGCCCGTGAGACCAGAACCGGCGTACGAGCATGGATCGCCTTTGTCGTGATCTCTGATGAGAGTCTTCCCGAGCAGAAGAGGACACAGCGACCCGGGTCAATCCCGGATAGGATCGCCTTCCCCACGACCTTATCAACCGCCGTGTGACGGCCGATGTCTTCGGCTGCCAGCAGCAGTTTGCCCTGGTCGTCCGCCAGGGCCGCGATGTGGGCTCCCCCCGTAAGCTGGTAGAGTGAAGCTTCCGTCTTGAGGACCCGCATGAAGGCGGAGATCGTCTCCCTCCGAATGACGAAATCGGTGTCCACCTTCAGGCAGCGGCTCGGTTCGTTCAGGTCGCGGCCCGTCACGCCGCTCCCGCATCCAGATGTCAGGGTCTTCTTGAGGTAGAAGTCCCGGACCGCCCCATCCACGAAGCTACCGCGCACGTCGATCCGCCCGCCGTCCGGGTCGATGGCCAGGTCGACGCGGTAGGGTTGCTCCAGGATCCCCTCGTTCACCAGAAACCCGACCACGAAGGCCTCGAGATCGCTCGGCAGGCAGACGAGCGCGACGAGGCGCTCTCCGTTGAGGTAGAGGTCGCGCCGCTCCTCGCGGACGACCCAGTCCTCGCACCGCTCCCGGCGTCCCTTCGTGATCCTTGTGATTGTCACCGGACGGGCCATGGGTTCGGCCGCCTCGGCCTGCCGGCCGGATTCCCCACCGGAGCCTGAACCGCGGTTCCATTCCCCCGGGGATGGGAGGCGGGGGTGAACCATGGGACTGGAGTCGAGAGGGTGGCCGGGCTCTACATCGTCATCGGAGCAAGGGTGTCGGTCTTCCAGCGCCATCGGAGTAAACCGCCTCTCGAGATCCTCAAGACCGGTCGAACACGCAGCCGGCGCCCGCCTGTCCCGGATTCCGACCACCGTCTGGTCGTCCGATGCGGCCCGCCGCTTCCACCCTTGACAGGATATGGCGGAAAGCTGTTATGTCAAGCACGGCACAGATCCCACATGGTTCATGTTCGGTTGGCCGCCCCGGAGGAGTTATGTGGTTTCGCCTCGCGCGTTCGGTATTCATCCTCGCATTCCTCTGCGCTTGCCCCCGGGAGGCGCCCTTGGGAGTTTCGAGTTCGAGGGTCCTCCTCGGGACGACGACCTCCGCGGCGAACTCGGGCCTTCTCGATTCACTCCTACCCGCCTTCGAGAGAGAGACCGGCATCCATGTCGATCAACTCCCGGTTGGTTCGGGCGTGGCCCTGAAGTACGGCGAAAACGGGGATGTCGATGTCGTCCTGACCCATGATCCCGAGGCGGAGGAGGCATTCGTAAGACGCGGCTTCGGAGTATCGAGGGTTCCCCTGATGTACAGCGACTTCGTCATCCTCGGACCTCCTACGGATCCGGCTTCCGTCTCGGGGAGCCCCACCGCGGCCGAGGCTTTCAACAGGATCGCCGCACGGGGGATGGCATTCGTCTCGCGTGGGGACGGCTCCGGGACACACATGAGGGAGCGGCAGATCTGGAAACAAGCGGGGGTCGCGCCTGCGGGCCCCTGGTATGTCGAGGCCGGACAAGGGATGGGAACCTGCCTGATGCTCGCGAGCGAGAAGGAGGCATACATCCTCTCGGATCGAGGAACCTACGTCGCCCGCCGTGACAAGACCAGCCTCTCTATCCTCCTCGAAGGCGACCCCATTCTGGCGAACCCCTATTCGATCATTGCCGTCTCCCCCGGCCGCCGTCCCGGGGGGAACCATGAGGGCGCACTACGGCTGATCGAGTGGCTTCGTTCGCCTGAGGGACAAGGGCGGATTGCAGCGTTCCATGTCGGGGGACGGCCCCTGTTCTTCCCGATGGAAACGCAGGAGGATCGGCCATAGCCACAGAGATGGCACTTCCGGGAAGCGAGTCGTAAGCCCCATGCTCGACGGCATTGGCGAGGCCCTGTGGGCGATTCTCCATTTGGACCGGGAGCTTCTGGCCATCGTCGCAACGACGCTCCGGGTTTCAATCACCTCTACTCTTCTCGCCTCCGCCGTGGGGCTTCCCATGGGGTTCCTCCTCGCCACCCGGTCGTTTCGCGGGAAGCAGTTTGTGCTGGCGTGCGTCAAGACCGCCCTTGCGGTTCCCACCGTCATCGTTGCGCTGTTCGTTTACGCGTGGATCGCCCGTAACTCCCCTCTGGGCCGCATGAACCTACTCTTCACCCCTGCTGCAATCGTGATCGGCCAGACGCTCCTCATCGTTCCGCTCATCACGGCCCTCGTGCATGGCGTTCTCCAACCAAACATCCGGTCCGTCTATGAGGAAGCTCTCTTGCTGGGAGCGTCCCCGCTCGCAGCGTTCTGGAAGACCATCGTGGAAACGCGTACCGGAATCACGACGGCCGTGATGACTGGATTCGGTCGCGTCGTATCGGAGATTGGGATCTCCCTCATGCTTGGAGGCAATATCCGGGGGCTGACCCGCACCGCCACAACGGCCATCGCGCTGGAGACGGGACAAGGGAACTTCCCCCGCGCGATCGCGCTCGGCATCCTCCTGCTCTGCCTCGTCCTCTTGATCAACGTCGCAGTGCAGATTGGGAGGCGACCCGAACATGTATGAGATCAGCGGCCTGAGGTTCGAGCATCCAAGGCGCTCGCATTCGGGGAACGGCCGCTTTCAGCTGACGCTTGACGCATTCCGCTTGGACCCGGACGAGAAACTCGCGGTCGTGGGTGCGAACGGCTCCGGAAAGACCACCCTTCTGCGGATCCTCGCGTTCCTCGATAAACCGACCTCCTGCGAGCACTTCCTCTACAGAGGACGAGAGGTCTCTCCCGGGTCCAGTCCCTTCCGAAACGGGGCCGACACCCGCCGCAGAGGCATCGGTCTCCTCAGGCAGCACCCCTGGTTATTCCACGGCAGCGTCGCGGAGAACCTATCCTACCCCCTCAAGGTGCGCCGTTGTTCTGCAGGCGAGATTGCTTCGCGCGTCGGCCAGATGTGCGAGAAGCTCCATCTGTCGGCCCACGCGCTCGCGAATCCGCGCGCTCTCTCGGGGGGAGAGCAGAAGCGCGTGGCACTCGGCAGGGTGCTGATCGCCGAGCCGGAAGTCCTTCTCCTCGACGAACCGATGGCGCACCTCGACAGGACTTCGCGCAACATCATCGAGGAGATCATCGCCGGGTTGGGGACTTGTGTGGTCTTCACCACACATGATCTCCACCTTGCCATCAGACTCTCGAACCGGACTTTGACGCTGACGGAAGGCCGATTCTGCCCGGACTTGCTGGAGAACCTCATCGAGGGCACCTCCGACGATGGGACGTTCATCACGCGCCGGGGGCTCGGGATTTCGCTCCCCGCCGATCACCCCCAGCACGTGCAACTCATCTCCGTTGGCCCGGAGGCGATTTGCATCTCCCCCGTCCCGGCGCCGAAGGACACGCCAAACGCCTTTCCGGGCCGCATCATCTGCGTCCGATCGGAGGGGAGCACCGTCTGGCTCGAAGTTGATGCCGGGGAGAAGTTCACGATTGCGATGAGCCGGTCGTCTTACGAAGAATCAAAGCTGAATATCCACATGGACGTCATCGTGCAGTTTGCCCCCGACGCCGTCCACGTAATGTGAAGCGGTCATGAAGGACCCCGCGGTGCGCACGAAGTCGATTCGATATCTGCGGGTCTCGTTGACCGACCTCTGCAATTTCCGGTGCGCGTACTGCATGCCGCCCGAAGGCGTACGGAAGATCCCCCACTCCGAGATGCTCCGGTTCGACGAGATGATATCGATCATCCGGCTGTTGGCGGCCCGATTCGGTATCACGAAGGTGCGCGTAACCGGAGGAGAACCGCTCGTCCGCAGGGAGGTCTGTACATTCCTCGCGCAGCTTTGCCGCGTCCCGGGTCTCACCGACGTCTCCCTCACGACAAACGGCTACTTCCTCGATGAGATGGCGGCCGACATTCGCAGGGCGGGCGTGAAGCGGCTCAACATCAGCCTCGACACATTCCGCCACGATCTGTTCCGCGAGATCACGGGAGTCGACGGCCTCGACCGCACCTTGCGTGGCATCGAGACCGCCTTGGCGAGCGGCTTTTCTCCTGTGAAGCTGAACGTCGTGGTCCTGCGGACGAACCTGGATGAGGTGCTCGCTTTCGTGGCCTTCGCGCGAAACACCGGCGTCGAAGTTCGATTCATTGAGCAGATGCCCATCAGGGCCCAGCGATCGGAGTACATCCCCAACAGCGAGGTGAAACGACTGATCGAAGAACGGCATGGCCTGTCGCCTGTCGCCGAGGACGGGAACCCGGGCAGTTCCGCCATGCGGTACACGGTTGATGGAGGACCGGCGATCTGCGGATTCATCTCTCCCATGACCGAGCCGTTCTGCTCGGCGTGCGATCGAATCCGGCTGCGGGGCGACGGCATGCTCATCCCTTGCCTGTTGGACGCGGAGGCGCACGATTTGAGGCCGTGCGTGCGTCCTTTGTTCAGGATTGACGCGCTGGCCGAGACGATCGAACGCGCTCTTCGGCGGTCGTCCGAGACCGAGGTGCGGACCGAGCGCGCCGCCCCGATGCCCCAAATCGGCGGCTGACGATCGCGAGAGGAGAGCGCTTCATTGAAGCTACGCATTTACGAGCACTCAATCCGGATCCGGCTGGACGGCGACGAGTGCCGCCAGCTCGCCAGGTCGGGACGGGTCGAGCGCACGCTCCCTGCGGGACCGACGGAAGCGCAACACTTCATCTACTCCATCGAGACTGATGCGGCCGCCTCGGGGGCCTTCGTGAGCTTCCATGAGGGACATCTGCGGGTCCTCATCCTGCCTCAGGATGCGCAGAACCTCGCAGCCGAGACGGAGGTCGCCGTGGAGGCCGTGCAGATCGTCGACGGGACCACTTCACTCAGCATAATCGTGGAGCGGGACTACACGCCCTAATGCGGGTGCAGGAACCGGAGGGCCGGGAGCACGGGAGCATTCCGTGCTACCAGCCCTCATGACGGAGAAGTCTTCTACCACGGCTGCCCGCGGCCGGATGGCCGCAAAGAAACCGTTCTAGACCAGTTTGAGCAGACTTGAGAAGCTCGCCTCGCGCATCCACTCGGCTAGGGCTTTCTCCCCGGGGCGCCGGACCTCGCGGTGAGCGGGCTCGCTTCTCAGCCGAAGTCAAAATCGTCTAGAAGCTGTACATGAACGACAGGTTCACGTTCAGGTTGTTCCGGTCGTATTCCTCCTCGCTGTCGGAGGTTCCCGGATCGTTCCCTTTGAACTTCGTCATGATGAGGCCGGCCTCCAGACCGATCTGGACCCCCGGGGTCGACTTGCAGATGATCCCGCCCATGACGGTTGTGTTCGACTTGAGTGCGCCGGCGGCCAGGAACTCATCGTCGAGTTGCTCGACTCCGCCGTTGAGCACGACGTCGAGCTTCGGGGTTGCTGCGACCTTCAGCTCGCCCCAACCACCGACCACCTTGATCTCTTCGACGCTCTGGAAGGTCCGGTAGGCGTCATCCACCTTGATGCTGTCCGGTACCATCGCGAACTTGGCGTTGCTGAACAGCGTGTTGATGTTCTGCCCCCAGAACCCCTCTCCGCTGATCGTCGCCTTGCCCGCGGTGATCTGGAGGTCGCCTCCCACGGCCATCGAGGCGCCGGTCAGATCGTCCCCGGCGGGATCATCGCCGAAGTCCTCCATTCCGAAGTGACCCCCCGCGCCGACGGACACCTTGGTCGCGCCCTTGGCCGCATACCCCAGGCGCCCCTGGACCCAAGGCCATCCGAACCGCTCGCCCCGGCCCAGAGCATCGGCCTGGGTGACCGGCGTCATCTCGGCATCGGCGCCGAGCGGCCTCATGAGCGCCAGATCGATCTTGACCTCGCTCTTGTCGTCCGAGACCGGCCTCATCGTCGCTCGAATCTGAGGCAGGCGCGCCCAGAGGTTGCCCGAGGCCATCATCCCCGGGAGGGAAGCGTGCATGAGCGTCGTCGGGTTGAGTGGGGAGAATGGAATCCACTCCTGGCCGGCCAAGAGGTCGAGATTCTTGAAGTGAATCTCCATGAAGGCCCGGCGCAGGCGCGGGGCGACCTGCGTGGGGCCGCCGTTGCCGCCGCTGCCCCGCAGACCGTAGAAGTCCACCTCGATCGCCCCGGATGGGGCGTACTGCGCGTCGCTCTTCATCTTGAAGCCAATCCGCGTCTGCCTCGCGAAGAGGTTGAAGTTCGGTTCCCCAGCACCGGCGCCCGGAGCGACCCATGGAACATCGGTCATGCTCCTCGTGTTGTAGCTCGCGTTGACGAGCACGAATCCGAACGGCGCGGTTTCCACGGCTGCCAGCACGACGCCCGGGACGAGCAATCCCCCCAACACCATCAGAAGCACGGCAGTCCTCACGTTCCCCTCCTTTTTAGAGACCCTCATCCAACATCCCGGATTTCCGGGCACGGCGCACCGCGGTCCGTCATTCACGGGACCAGGTGCGCCCGGCCTCGGACGGGCAAGGTGGCCCATTCCCGGGGTTGCGCTTCATGCGAATGAACGAACACATCCAACATGCCGGACTAGAATCCATAAAGCTGCTGGTACGCCCTCTGGATGGACTCGGTCTCATCGGGCGTGAGATTCGACCCCGGCTTCACGGCCATCCTCCGGATGAGCTCCATTCGTTGTTCCGGCGTCTTGAGTGCCAACAGACGGAGATTGTCCTCGCCGTGACAATTCGCGCAGCGCAGCAACTCGAGCGAGGCGTGGATCTTGCCCATATCCTCATCCGAGATGTTCGCGTCCGGCATCGCCTTCATGTGCGTCAGAGCCGCCTCGATCTCCCCGCGCACGTTGTGCTCCCCTGCGAAGCGCCTCTCCGTGTGGCAACTCGTGCACTTCTCCTCGTGGAGGAGCTTCACTGGGGGGACGCTGACGCGTATGAGATCATCCTTCGTGGCGAGGACATCCTTGAGGCCGGCGACATCGGCCCGCAGCTTCCCCACCTGACCATTCAGGAACAAAACCAGGACTAGGCTGAGGACGGTCGAGAAACCGAGCATAGTACGAAACATCCAGTTCATCTCAGCTCCTCCCCTCAGGTTGGAACGCTGTAGGCCGCCTCGACATATCGGCGGGAGGATGCGCAGCGACGTGTTCCCCGAGGATCGGGAAGCGGGCGACCACCTCTCGATAGGCGAGCAGTCCGAGCGACACAATCCCGGCCGAAACGGCGACCTCCGACCAGAGCGGTGTGTACGAAATCGGGTAGGCCGCATCGATCCCCGTTATGGCGACATTGAGGCGGTTGACGATCATGCCTGCCACGACGAAGATGGCCGACCACAGAAGTCCTCTGTTGCTGTTCAGTGTCTCCTCCTGCATCAGGAGCGCAAGCGGGACGATGAGACCGAGCGTGATCTCCAGCCAGAACGCGAGCGCCTTTGGCGTGAACGCAAAGGCCTCTACCACAGCACCGCGCACCACGAGATCGATCATCTTGACGGCCATGTAGATGACGATTGCCCAGGTGAGTCCGCGGGCGATCCCGCGCAAAAGGTGGGTTTCCGGTTCTCGCTTGAAGTGCTTCGCGCTCCACATCGATTCGACAATGACCATGGCAAGCCCCGCCATGACCGCCGAAAGGAAGAAGAGGATCGGCAGGATTGGGCTGAACCAAAGCGCGTGGAGCTTGTGCGGCGCGATGGTGAAGACCGTCCCCAGGGACGATTGATGCATGGTGGAGAACATGACCCCCGCCATGATCAGGATGGTTGGGGTGTCCGGGTCACGCCGGATCGCTCCCATGCCGACGAGGATATTGAAGAGAAGCAGGACGCCGCTTATCGCGACCGTCCATGCAATCGAGTTCGTCATCGCAATGGTGAATAGCGTGACGATCCCCCACGCGACCCACGGCACATACTTCCGCCAGAGTTCGAGCAGCCCCAGCATCTTCCACTTCCCGAGAACCACCGGCAGGAACTCGAGGATAAGAACGGTCGTATACATCATCACGCACCACCCAACCTCGAACATGGGCGATTCGTGATGCCAGTAGATCATCATCTGCCAGATGGTCCACGGCCGTCCGATATCCACCAGGAGTCCTGCGATGAAGAGGAGGTACCCGAGCAGGGCCGTGAAGATGGCGGGGCGCACCAGCGCATGGTACTTCCTACCCCCAAAGATATGGACCAGAGCGGCGACGACGAAGCCGCCGGCAGCCAATGCGATCCCCGCGAGAATGTCGAATCCGATCCAGAAACCCCAGGGATACCCCTGATTCAGATTGCTGATCGCGCCGATCCCGAAGATAAATCGCCAGATCGCCAACACGAGGCCCAACCCCACGAGTAAGTAGAGGAGGATCGTGCCAGCACCTCTCGTTTTGGTAATCGCTGCCATCATCTCCCCCTATTTCCCCGCTGCGGGACCGTGGACATCCTCTTCAACGTTCCGAGTGCGGAGCTTGTAGATTCCGCCCAGGAGGATTGCCAGCCCCAGCATCGCCACGGGAATCGCCTCCATCGCCTTCTTCGTATACTTGTTGATCGCTTCCTTGGGGATATCCGTCCGGTACCCAAGCTTCTCGAATGGGACGTTGGAGAGGTGGAAGACGCAGGTTCCCCCAGCTTCCTCCAGCCCGTAGATCTTATGGAGGTATTCGCTCGGCGCCGTGCTGATTCTCCGTTGGGCCTCGCGGATCAGCTCATCGCGGTTGCCGAACGCGACGGCTCCGGTGGGGCAGACCTTCGCGCAAGCCGGCACCCCGCCTGCCTGGAGGCGATCGAAGCACATCGTGCACTTCGTGATGTAGGGGTTGGCGCTTTCGTACTCGAAGCGCGGAACCTCGAAGGGGCACGCAAGCATGCAGTACCGGCACCCGATGCACTTATGCTTGTGATAGATGACCGGCCCCTCGGGACGTTTCTCGAGAGCGGCCACCGGGCACGCTGAGGCGCATGCCGGGTCCACGCAGTGCATGCACTGCTTTTTCCCGAAGACCCAGTCGATCCGACCGCGGACGGGAACCTCGTTGTACGTGATCAGCGTCCAGGTCTCCGCGCTCAGATCGGACGGATTCTGATAGCCCGGGCCGCCGAAGAAGCTGGTGATCTCCGCCTTCCGTCCGTTCCACTGCTTGCAGGCGACCTGACAGCCACGGCAGCCAATGCACCTCACGGTGTCGATGAGCATTGCTTTCACGACCATCACGCCACCTCCTCAACTTTTTGGATCCGGCAGAGGAACGCCTTGTACTCCGGGATCATCGTGTTCGCATCGCCGACGTGCGGTGTCAGCACGTTGGCGCTGTCGCCCTGTACGAGCCCGCTATAGCCCCAATGCCAAGGGATCCCGATTTCGTCCACGAGTCGATCGCCGATCTGAAAGGGCTGGAACCGCTCCGTGACGAGGGCGCGCGCGCGGATCGAGCCTCGCGCCGTCTCCACGCGAACCCAATCGCCCGTCTTGATCCCGGAACGGCGGCCGAAATCGCTCGATATCTCGACGAACATGTCCGGCATCAGCTCCGCCAGCCACGGGGTGTTGCGCGTCATCGCGCCCCCCTGCCAGTGCTCGCTGACGCGATACGTCGTGGCGACGACAGGGTAGTCTTCGGCACTCCCGATCTTGTCGGGCTCCCAGATCTTGATCGCCGGATTGTTCTGCTGGACCGACATCATGTTCAGGACCGGGCTCTCGACCGGCTCGTAGTGCTCGGGGAACGGCCCATCGGCAAGAGCGTTCGCGAAGAGGCCGGCCAGACCCATCGGCCGCATGGTGGACGGGG
>CAZNRY010000124.1:0-12596 GCA_964575675.1 uncultured bacterium | reverse complement strand
CGCGGGCCTCGAGGCCGGGATTGTCGGCGCGCGGGTCGCCGGCATGGACATGCTGTCCTTCGGCCCGCAGATCGAAGGCGCGCACTCGCCGACCGAGCGGGTCCACGTCCCCTCCGTCGCCCGCTTCTACGACTTCTTCAAGGGCGTGCTGCAGGCGTTGGCCTAGGCCAGTCGGCGCGAGGGTCAGGGCCGGCGGCGGGAGCGGCGGCGGGCCCAGGACGCGGCGCGGCCGCGACCGTCGCGGTGCAGCGCCGGATTGAGCGCCCCGGCCACGTCGCCGAAGCGGGTCAGGCGGCAGCGGTGCTTGCGCCGCATCAGCTCCGCATGCTCCGCGTCGTCCACGAACGCCACGATGCGCGCAATCGAGGACTCGCCGTCGACGAAGCGCCAGGGGAAGCAGGCAATTGACGCGCGGCGGTTGAGCAGCAGGTCGATGTCCCCGCCCAGGCACTCCGCGTGCACGATCCCGTGGCCGAACATCTCGACGTGCATCAGCTGGTACTTGCCGTCCTCGAAGACCAGGTCCAGCCCCTTGCCGTAGCGCTTCTGCATGTGACGGTCGCACTCCGCGGCCTGCCGCGGCATCCACTCGCGGATCTTCGTGTTCATCGGATGGTCCGCGCTGCCGCAGTCCACGCCGATCCAGCGCAGTTTCCTGCGCTTCGCCCACTCGGCGAACTCGCGGTCCGGTCCGGGGTGCTTCACCATGTAGCGGACCTCGTCCGCCGTCGGCTGGTCCCAGCCGAAGTGGTGGAACCCGGTGTGGATGATCAGGATGTCGCCATCGCGCACCTCGACCCGCTCCTCGACCATCGCGGACGTATAGACATCGTAGTCACCGCAGCAGTCGGAGAGATCGACGATCGCGCCCGGGCCGACGAGGTAGTCGAGCGTTAGCGCCGCGATGTCCTTGCCCGGCGTGTAGAAGTGGATCTCGCCGTCCAGATGCGTTCCGACGTGGTTCGAGTGGGTCAGGATTTGTCCGTTGGCGCCATTGGGGGCGAGGCGTTTGAAGTACTTCATCTGGAGCGGCTCGTAGGTCGGCCAGGCGGGCGTGCCGATCCCGAGCGGGACGGTGAGATCGATCAGCTTCATGGGGTCTCCTTATTCAGACTTTCCGCGAAGGCCAGAAGGGCCTGTCGGAAGCACTCGATCGGCGGTCTCACGATCCCCGCGCCGATCATTCCGATGCCGGGCTCGCGGTGCGCGATCCCGGTGTTCACGACCGGCAGGATCCCGGTTTCCACGACCTTCGCGAGGTCGATGCCGGCCGGGGTTCCGCGAAATCCGAGGATCGGGATCTTGTAGAGCGGGTGCTCGGCGAGCGTGATCTCGTACATCCGGCGCGTGAAGGCGATCGCCTGCGAGGGGCTGCCGCCGATGAACTGCACGATCGCCGGGGCCGCGGCCACCGCGAAGCCGCCGAGGCCGGCCGTCTCGGTGATGACGGAGTCGCCGATGTCCGGCGCGGCATCCTTCGCGCTGAAGCCGGGCAAGTAGAGGCCTTCCACCATCGGAGACGGAGCGGTGAACCACCGGCCCGGGAGCGCCGAGATCTGGATGCCGAAATCGGTGCCGTTGCGCGCCATGATCGTGATCATCGTGGAGCGGGGGATTCCGGCCGCGGGGTCGAGGGCGCACTTGCAGGCCGGCATCGAGAGGTTCAGGAAGAAATGGTCGTTTCCGTTCAGGAAGCGGAGAACGGCTTCGGCGTCGTCG
The DNA here is from genome assembly GCA_964575675.1 of uncultured bacterium. GTDB lineage: Bacteria > Eisenbacteria > RBG-16-71-46 > CAIMUX01 > VGJL01 > CAZNRY01. Next base: position 10,877 of record CAZNRY010000124.1, on the reverse strand, counting down.
GCCTTCGGGCTCGTGCGGACGAGATGGGGCGCAAGGGTGCGGATCAAGAGCGACGTGGCCGCGCGGCTGCGATTGTGAACCTCGTCGCCCATCTGGAGCGCCTGGGCGATCAGGCTGCCGAGATCGAGGGGACCGTGGGAATCGAGCGCCGCCCGCATGGCGGGAGCCAAGACGCTTTCCATCCACCGAAGCCGCGTCAGGGCTTCCTCGTCGTAGGCGCCGTAGCGAAGGACCTTGCCCAACCCTTCGTTCAGCGTCGCATAAGCGCGGTTGCCGAAAGCCGTGTTCTCGACGATCCAGACCGGCATCGACGCGCTCACGATCCCGGCCATCGGCCCCACCGTCTGGTGGTGATGGCAGGGCTCGAAGTCGATCTCTCCCGATGCGGCGAGGGCGGCGGCCTGCGTGGGATCCCGCGCGAGACCTTCGTGGATCAGCGCGCCGATCACGGCGCCGCGGGTCGGCCCGCTCATCCGATCCCACGCGACCGGGGGGCCGGAGTGGAGGATCAGGTTCTTCCGCATCCCCGGGATCGTGTCGATGGCGGTCCCGATGCCGATCAGGGCCGGCCGCGCGCGCAGGAGACGATCGACCGCGGCGCGGTTCGCCTCGGCGACGTCGGGGCGCTGGGAACCGTCCGCGGCGAGACATGCCTCGATCGCGACGCGGACGGCCGGGTCGCCGCCGCCCGGCGGGCGCCAGTCCACCTGGACGGCGCGCGCCCCCGCGCGGACGAGGTTCTCGGCGAAGGAAAGCAGGCCCAGGTTCACGACCGCGAGGTCCGTTTGGAAAAGGGATCGGATCTTCTCGCTGGGCATCGGGGTCCCCTTCCTAGCCGAGCTGCTTGAGCAAGGATGCTGCCAACTGGGCCGCCGCACGATTGTCGGGCGCCACGACGATGCCGGCTTCCTCGAGCCGGCGCACCTGCGCGCGGTAGTCCTGCGGGTCATCCTCCGTGCCCGTCACGGACGCGATGGCGAGAATCGATCGATTCTGTTCGCGGGCGGCCTGCCGCGCCTGCTCGACGCCCCGGACGAGGATGCCCGCAGGATCGGGGTGCGAGCCGTAGCCGAGGACGACGTCGAACAGAAGGAGCCCTGCGCGCGGGTCGGCGATCTCGATGGCGAGCCGCTCGTTTCGGAGGACCGGCTCGATCATCGGGTGCGGCCGCCCCTGCGTGAAGATCTCGTCGCCGAGGTCGAGGAGGACGTGGCCCGCTGCCGGCTCGATCCCGGAGATGCGGAGGGGGCCAGCCTTGTGCAAGTTCGATCGAACCTCGATCCCGGCGCGCGTCAGGATCGCGAGCGCTTCGTGGCCCAGGGTCCCGCCGCAGAAGAGGGCGCAGAGCTTGGCGCCGGCGGCGAGCCGAGGGGGCAGCTCGGGAATGGCCGAGGCGCTCTGCGCCGTCCCGGACGGAGCCCCGGTGTCCGGCCGGTCTCCCGAAAGCGGGGCGCCGGGTAGTCCGCCGCCGCTCGGAAGACGCAGGCCCGCCTGCTCGCAGGCAATCTCGGCGGCATCGGCGAGGGAATCGGCGAAGAGGACCGGGCGAGCCGCGCCGGGCGAGAAGCGCATCGGGGCGGCAGCCTCGTCCTGTGTGGGCGCACCCGCCGTCCCGCTTCGGATCGACGCTCCGACGAAATGAACAACCGAGCGCTTGGACGATCGCGCGAGGGCATCGACGACACGCTCGCTCACCACGGGTGAGGGGGGCTTCGAGACGACGACGATCACATCGGTGCCGGGATCGGCGGCGAGCGCGTCGATGGCGAGAAGCGTCATCATCCCGCCCACCGTGTCCGAGAGATCGCGTCCGCCGACCCCGATTGCCTGCGAGACGCCGCCGCCCAACCTGTGGATGCAGCTCGCGACCTCCTGGATCCCGGTCCCGGCCGCGCCGACAACGCCGATCGAGCCGCGCCGCACGACGTTTGCGAACGCGAGCGGCTTCCCGTTGACGATCGCCGTCCCGCAGTCGGGGCCCATGCAGAGCAGCCCGCGCGAAACCGCGTCCTCCTTGAGCGCGACCTCTTCCTCGATCGAGACGTTGGAGGAAAAGATCATCACGTGCCGGTCGAGCGCGAGGGCCCGCCGCGCCTCCTCCGCCGCGTATTCGCCGGGGACCGAGATCAGGACGAGGTTTGTATCCGGGTGCGCGCGGACGGCCGCGGAGAGGGTGGTTGGCCGCGTCTCATCGTCGGCGGTCGACTCGTCGGACCTGAGGGACTTCTCTATCGCGGCCTCGACGGCAGCAGCGTCCACGCGATTGCCCTTCACGGCGATCACGAGGTCGTTCGGTCCCGCCGCCGCGAGGGAGGGATCGTCGAAACCGCTCCGGCGCAGGAGATCCCGGTTGTGCGGCGTTCCCATCGCCACGACCGCGTCCTCGATCCGATCGAGGGTCTTCAGATCACGCGAGATCCTCATCAGGAGGACCGAGTCGTGATAGGAGTCCTTGCGGACGATGACGAAGGAGGTCAACGCGGCCCGCTCCTCATTGCTCCGGTCCCCGAACGGCGGCGGAGCTCGCCCGCTTGAGCCCGAGATAGACGCTTTCCGGATCAAGCGGCAGCTCGAAGAAATCGACCCCCGTCGCGTTCGCGAGAGCGTTCCCCACGGCGCCCGGGACCGAGATCATCGGATGCTCGGCCACGCCGCGCGCCCCGTACGGTCCCTGCGGGTGCGGCGTCTCGATCAGAAACTGCTTCATCTCGAGCGGCACATCCTTCGCCGTCGGGATCTTGTAGTCGACGAAGGAGTTATTGAGGAGCCGGCCGTCCTTGAAGACGAACTTCTCGATCAGGGCGGATCCGAGGCCCTGAACGACGCCCCCCACGATCTGGCTGCGGCACTGCTGCTCATTGATGATCTTCCCGACGTCGAAGGCGGAAGCGATCTTGAGCACCCGGATCATCCCGGTGTCCGTGTCGATTTCGATTTCGACCCCGTGGGCGCCGTAGGTCCAGTTGAGGGCTGGGAGTCCCTGTCCGGTCTCGGGGTCGAGGTTCGTCAGCCCTTGTGCGATGTAGCGGCCGTGCCCGATCACGGGCCCGCCGATGCTGTTGCCGTCGGGGAATGTATAACCCAGTACGACGCGGCTGTACGGGAGCTTCTTCTCCTCGCTTCCCTCGACCCAGACTTCGCCGTTCTTGCAGACGATTCGCTCCGGCGGCGCGTCGAGCGCGCGGGACGCGATCGCCTTGATCTGCTCGATGCATTGCCGGGCCGCCTCGATCACGGCATTGCCCGCCATGACGGTGAGCCGGCTCGCGACGGTCTGCCAGTCGTACGGCGTGTAGTCGGTGTCGCTGTCCCACGGGACGCGGACCTTCTCGATCGCAATCGAGAGCTCATCGGCCGCGATCTGCGCGAGGGCCGTGTAGGTCCCTTGGCCATAGTCGACCCCGCTCACGAGAACATTGGCCGAGCCGTCGCCGTTCATCAGAATCGTGGCCGAACATGAGGTGAAGGTCGGCATCGCGGGCGCCTTGTGGAGCATCGCGAGCCCCTTGCCGCGCACCTTCCCGGAGCCGGGCCTGAGCGGCGCGGTCGCGCGCCCGCGCGGATCCCAGCCGATCTCCTCGGCGACCAACCGCAGGCACTCCTCGGGACGACCGTGCCCCTCGGTGAAGCGCTCGCCGGTGATCGTCGTCTCGCCGATGCGGAGGAGGTTCTTCCGGCGGAACTCGCACGGATCGATCCCGAGCTCGCGGGCGACGATCTCCATGTTTCGCTCGATCCCCCAGAGGACCTCGAGGTGGCCGAATCCCCGGTAGGCGGTGCCGAAGATCTTGTTCGTGTAGACGACGAGGGAATCGATCTTGCAGTTCGGAACCACATACGGGCCGGCGCCCGAATAGGACGCGGCGCGGCCGATGTTGACGCCGTAATCCGCGTAGGCCCCCGCGTCCCAGAGGTAGGTGATCTCGAGCGCGGTGATCCGGCCGTCCTTCGTGACGCCGGTCTTGATCCTGCTCTCGAGCCCCTGGCGGGAGGGGAGGGTGTTGAACTCCTCCTCGCGCGTCGCGACGATCTTCACGGGGCGCCCGCCGGCCGCCTTCGAGAGGCAATAGACGAGCGGCTCGAGGTGGATTCCCGCCTTCCCGCCGAATCCGCCGCCGACGTAGGGAACCTTCACGCGAACCTTCTGCAGCGGCATCCCGAAGGCGTGGCAGAAGAGCTGGCGCACGGTGAATGGCGACTGCGCCGAGGTGACGATCTCGACCTCGCCGTCCGCGCGGGCCGTCGCGATCGCCGTGTGCGTCTCCATCGGGACGTGTTGGACGGGCGGGTTCTTGAAGTTGTGCTCGAAGATTCGATCGGCCTCGGCGAAACCCTTCCCGACGTCTCCTTTGCGGATCTTCTGGCGGTGGGCGATGTTCTTCCCCGGCTCGGGGAAGAAGACCCCCTTCATCCAGGTGTAGTCCGCTAGGCCGGGATGAACTTGCGGGGCATCTTCTGCGAGCGCCGCGCTGACGTCGAGGACCGGCGGCATCGGCTCGTACTCCACCTCGATCGCCGCGCAGGCCGCGCGGGCCTGTTCCACGGTCTCCGCGGCGACGGAGGCGACCGCTTCCCCCTGGTGGCGGACGAAATCGCGGGCGAGGATTTCCTTGTCCTGCATGTAGAGGCCGAGCTTCTGCGAGAGGTCCGCGCCCGTCAGGACCGCCCTCACGCCGGGCATCGCGAGCGCGTTCGACGTGTCGATCCGGACGATGCGGGCCGCAGCGTGAGGCGAAACCAGGATGCGCGCGTGGAGCATCCCCGACAGGACCATGTCGTGGACGAAGAGGGCGGTGCCGGTCACCTTGGTCACGCCGTCCACGCGCGGAGCGGAGCCGCCGACATAGGGCGCCGTCGCGGGAGCGGCCGCGCGGTAGCCCCCCTTCGACCTCGCCCGTGCGACGGCCTCGACGGCCTGCACGAACGGTTCGTAGCCGGTGCAACGGCAGAAGTTCCCCGAGAGCGCCTCGATGATCTCGTCGCGCCCGGGATCGGGATTCCGATCGAGGAGCGCGCGGGCCGAGTTCAACATCCCCGCCGTGCAAAAGCCGCACTGGATCGCCCCGAAATCGATGAAGGCCTGCTGGAGCTCGGAGAGCGCACCCTCGTCCGTCGCGCCCTCGGCGGTCGAGATCATCGCGCCGTCTGCCTCGACGGCGAGCACGAGGCAGGCATTGACCGGCTGCCCGTTCAGGATCACGGTGCAGGCGCCGCACTCGCCGATCCCGCAGCCGCTCTTGATGCTCGCGTTGTGAAGGTCCCACTTCAGCAGGTCGAGCAGTGTCCGGTGCGCCGGGACCTCGAGGGAGTTCTTCTCGCCGTTCACCGTAAGGGTGATGGGATAGGTCTTCATGAGCGCCTCCCCGTCTCCCCCGCGAGGAGGGCGGCCGCGAGGCGGCGGCACAGCAGGGCGGCCATGTCGCGGCGATACTCGGCCGAGGCGCGCACATCGTCGATCGGGCAGATTCGCTTCAGCGCCTCGCGGGCGAGGGCGGATCCTAGCTCGATCGCGTCGGCCCGAGCGGGATCGACCCCTTCGATGGGAGGTAGGAGAATGGGCGTCACCCCGCAGCTTCCGATCGCCACCCGGATCGTTCCCTTCGCCGGGTCGAACGCGCCCGCGGCGTTCACGAGCGCGAGATCGTGTCCCCAGACCCGCTTCACCTTCGCGAAGGCGCTCCGCGTTCCCCGCGCCTCCCGCGGCACGATGATCGACAGCAGGAACTCATCGGGCCGAAGGACGGTTTCCTTGACGCCGACGAAGAACGACTCGAGCGGGATCTCGCGCTCACCGCACGGCCCTGCGGCGCGGAGCCGGGCCCCGAGAACGAGGAGCGGGGGAGCGGTGTCCATGCAGGGCGAGGCGTTCGCGAGGTTTCCGCCGATCGTGGCGCGGTAGCGGATCTGGAGCGATCCGATCCCGCCCGCGCCCTCGGCGAGGGCGGGGTAGAGCTCCGCGATCCGCGCATCCTCGTGGATCCGCTGGACCTCGACCGCGGCGCCGATCGAAAGATCCCCCTCGCTCGACCACGAAATCTCGCCGAGCCCTGGAATCGCCTTGATGTCCACGATGAGTGAGGGACGGATCGCTCCGGCGCGGAGGGCGACGAGGAGGTCGGTTCCTCCGGCCAGCACCTTCACGGGGCCGGGTTTCTCGGCCAGGAGGGTTGCGGCTTCCTCGATGCTCGCCGGTTTCTCGAACCGGAAGTCCATTGTGCAACTCCTCCCGCGGCACGTCGTGGGCGCTCGCCGCGGGCGCTCATGCCCGCGGATCGTTCGCCATGTCCCTTCGCGCTCGCCGGTCGGGCCCGATGGCTCCTCCGGACCGGCGCTCGCCGCGGGCGCTCATGCCCGCGGATCGTTCGCCAAGTTCCTGCGCGCTCGCCGGTCGGGCCCGATGGCTCCTCCGGACCGGCGCTCGCTCGAGGTGACGGGACCATTCTGGCTCGCGCCTGCGGCCCGCTTCGCGCGTTCAGCGCCCGAGTTTACTGCCGCTCGTCTCCGCGCGGCGGGCAGCTCCTACGGAACCATCCGTCCCAACCGGCTCGCGCCTGCGGCCCGCTCGGCGCATGGGGCGCTCGCCCGGTGCATCCGCCCGGCCCTACGCCTCCGTGAACACGAGCCCCGCGATCTCCTTCGCCCCCAGCTCGCGCACCGTGCCGATCCCGGCGCGGACGCGGGCGCCGGTCGCCGGCTCGGCGATCGCGAGCCGGCCGGTGACTCGCACCCCCATGTCCATCTCAACGATGCCGAGCGTTATGTACAAGTCGTTGTAGTCCAGCGGCAGCGCGTAGACGCGCGTCCAGGTCAGGAGCTTTCCCTCCCCCTGGACGGGAACCGGCTCGAACTTGGTCCCCTTGCAGGAAGGGCAATAGAAATGGGTCGGGTAGCTCAGCTTCCCGCACGATTTGCACTTCGCGGCGACGACGTCTTGCGCCATGTCACACCCCACGCTTCAAGACGGTTGCGATCACGTTGTTCCCGAAGCCGCCGAAGTTGACGGCGAAGCCATTTTGCGGCTGTTTCGGCACCTGGTAATCTCCCGCCTCGCCTCGGAGCTGCAGGGTCAGCTCGACGATCTGCGAGACGCCTGTGTTGCCGACGGGATGTCCGCGCGCCTTGAGTCCCCCGGATGGATTGATCGGCAGCCGCCCCGTGATCTGCGTTTCGCCGCGCTCGAGGGCCTTGTGTCCCTCGCCCTTCGCGAAGAATCCCGCCTCCTCGCTCTCGACGATCTCGAGAATCGTGAAGGCGTCGTGGAGTTCCACGACCTGGATGTCCTTCGGCTTCATGCCCGCCATCGCGAACGCCTTCTGGGAGGCGAGGCGGACGGCCGTGAGCTCGGTCGGGTCGGGACGCTCGTGGATCGTCTGCACGTCGGTAGCCTGTCCGATCCCCGCGATCCGGACGGGCGTCTTCTTGAACTCCTTCGCCATCGAGGCGGGAGCGAGGAGGACGGCCGATGCGCCGTCGCTCACGGGACAGCAATCGAAGAAGCGGAGCGGCTCGGCGACCCATGGGTTGTTCATCAGCGCATCGGGGCCGGTCAAAAGCCCCTCCATCGTGATCGGCATGCGAAGGTGCGCCTTCGGGTTCTTCATGGCGTTCGCGTGGTTCTTGATCGCGACCATCGCGAGGTGCTCCGGCGTGACGCCGTAGCGGTCCATGTGGAGACGCGCGAACATCCCGGCGAGGGAGGGGAGGGTGACGCCGTAGATGTACTCGGCGTAGCGGTGGCTCAAAAACGAGACGAACTCGGTCGCCTCGAAGTTGTTCACCTCGCGCATCCGCTCGCCCCCGCAGACGAGGACGAGATCGAACATCCCCGACGCCACGGCGAGGAACCCGTTCTTGAGCGCCGATGCGCCGGAGGCCGGGCCGTTCTCGATTGTTTCTGCGGCGGCGGGGCAGAGGTTCATTCGATCGACGAGGGCGCTCGCGAGGCCGGCCATCCGGTTGTTCCGGGCGGATCCCATGTTCGCGACGTAGACCGCATCCACGGGACGATCCCCGATTCCCGCGTCGGTCAACGCCTCGTGGGAGGCCTCGCACATCATCTTCAGGAGGCTCCACTGGGCGCGGCCAAACTGGGTCGATCCCGCGCCGACGATCGCCACGTCCCTCATATCCGCGCCTCCAGCGTGTTCTCGATCTGAACGAGCATCGTCGTCAGGTCCGGCGGGCGGATCGGGTAGGAGCGGGCGAGGAGATCCTCAGAAACCGGGCGCGAGCCGCTGACGAGCCGTTCCTTCGCCTTGTAGTAGGTGTCGCGGGTCAGGGCCCAGGAAGGCGCTCCGCCGAGCTCGTGCTGGACCTCGAACTTCTTGTCGAGCGGGTATTCGATCATCCAGCGGCGATGGCCGATCGGGCTCTCGGCGACGATCCAGACCTCGTCCTGGCCCAGGTGCTCGATGTGGTACTCCATCTTGGAGGCGAAGAGGTGCGCCCCGATGCGTAGGCCGCGCCTTAGAGTCAGCGTGTGGTAGCTGATGCCGTGGGCGCGATCGAACATCCTGCCGTTCACGATCCCCGCGAGCACGCCGTCGATCACGCCGACCAGGCAGTACTCGTTGCGAACGCGATGGACCTTCCAGCCGAGGAGTTCGGCGAAGAGGCGCGCCGAGACAATGTCGTAGAAGTCGCGGTCGAGCCACGAGAGGGGCTGGATGATCTTCAGCATGCCGTCGACTTCCTCCCGCGTCGCCTGGCGCACGACCATGATCTCGCCGCTCGCCAGCAGGATCGACTTGGGCGGGTAGGGAGGCATCTCCTCCACGGGTGGGCGCAGCATGGCTTCCAGATCGTCGATCATTCGGTCCTCCTCGGGGGTCAGGTACTCGCCGTAATCCCAGTCGTAGCGGGGCGGGGTCATCGCGTGGCGTCCGGGCTGGCCGTGGATCGGGGCCGGTCTGTGCGGACCGATCCGCGCGCGGCGGTCAATCTGTGGGGATCCTCTGTGTTCGCGGATCTCATGGTGGGAGAGGATAGCCTTCCGGAAGGGTGGCTTCAAGACTGGCCAGACGCGATCGAGCGCGTCTACGAATGGCGGGACCGCGCGTCCGCTCGACACGGCTTGACCGTGGTGTTATGGTCGCGCCGGTCGCTTATCATGCCGGGGTTGGGCATGGAGAGGTTCATGACCCGTCTCCTGCCTTACGCGTTCTTTCTCTTCATCCTCGTGTCCGGTTGCGGCGGGAATGAAGGCACAAAACCGGACCCCGGTGACACGACGCCCCCGGATCCAGTTCAGAACCTCATCGTCACGAGTCCGCCCGGCCGCCTGGTGACGTTGGCCTGGTCGGCGCCGGGACATGGCGCGATGCAGGGACAAGCCTCACGCTACAGCATCCGTTACTCGCGGATTCCCTTGACGGAGGAGCGATGGGACTCGGCCACCGCGGTGACACATCCGCCGGTTCCCAGGACCATGGGCCAACTGGAACGCTTCGACGTAACGGGACTGTCGCTCGGCAATTGGTATTTCGCACTGAAGGGCGCCGATGAGGTCCCGAACTGGTCGACCCTGTCGAACGTGGTGAGCGCAACGGTTGCCGATCTCATTCCCCCCGGCCCGGTGACCAGTATGCTCGTCTCCGCCACAAACATCCACAGCGTGACGCTCACATGGAGGGCGCCGGGCAACGACGGCGCCACAGGGAGAGCGACCGAATACGACATCCGGTATGCGTTGACGGAAATCACGGAAGAAACATGGGCCGCGGCCACGAGGGTCCCTGACGCGCCTCCTCCGATGAGTTACGGGACGATGGAATCGATGACGGTCGACGGCCTGGAAACGGGGCAGACGTACTACTTCGCCCTCAAGACCACCGACGAAGGAGGCAACTGGTCGGAGTTGTCGAACGTTGTGAGCGGAACGGCCGAGGACGTCGTCCCTCCCGGCTGGGTGAGCGATCTTGCCGGCTGCTCGCCGGGCGCGCAGAGCGTGACCCTGAGCTGGACGGCGCCAGGAAACGACAACACAGAAGGAAGAGCTGCGGAGTACGATCTTCGCTATTCGCTGGATTTCATCTTCGAGAACACGTGGGACGCCGCGGTGCGGGTGCCGGAGGTTCCGGCGCCCAATATGGCCGGGACGGCGGAGTCGTTCACGGTGACCGGACTGGTGGCCGGGCTGACGTATTACTTCGCCCTCAAGACGGCCGACGAATCAGGCAACTGGGCTGTCCGGTCGAAGGTGGCGACGGCGATACCCGGTACTGCAACCCTCCGACGCTTGACGAACGGACTGTCGGGGACTGGGGCGCTCATGCCCACGTGGTCTCCGGACGGCGAGACCATCGCCTTCACCGCGGACTGGAGCGGAGGGTACAACACGGAAATCTACAAGGTGCCCGTTGGTTGCGGGAACGTCGTTCGGCTGACATTCAATCCGGGAGATGACAACAATCCATCCTGGTCTCCTGACGGCGAGAAGATCGTTTTCATGTCGAGCACCAACGGGGTCAATGATTTCGCGCTTTGGACGATGGGAACGACCGCCGGTTCGCAGCGTGTCCGACTGACCGAGTATGCGGGACGCATTCCGTGGGCGTGCAAATGGTCTCCGGACGGGACCCAGATCGCCTATCAGGCGTACGATACGGGACCTCCGTGGGTGTCTGCGATCTACATTGTCTCCGCCCAGGGGGGCACCCCCCACAAGCTCACCGACGATACCTCGTTGAACGGTTCACCCACCTGGTCTCCGGATGGGACACGTATCGCCTTCTACTCGGATCGCAGAGGGAGCGGCCAGATTTGGGTCATGCGCGCGGCGGGAGGAGAGGCCGTCCAGTTGACCACCGAACCGGGCGAGGGCGGAGCTCCGTCCTGGTCGCCCGATTGCAGCCGGAACGCCGTTGGGTCCACGCGGG
>CAZNRY010000123.1:0-12863 GCA_964575675.1 uncultured bacterium | reverse complement strand
CATTGCGCCGATCATGGCCCTCGTCGGCGCGGGCGTCGGTGTGGTCCTGCTGCGCGCGCTGATGCGACGACACGCCGCGACAACGCCCGCGTGCCTCGCACTGTCGATGATCGGTGTCTTCACGGCCGGCGGCCTGTTGTTCCGCCAGTGGAACCTCGTGCGCGACGACGGCCCGCTGACCACGTTCTCGGGCATGGTGCGGGTCGACCCGTTCGCGGTGTTCCTCGGCATCGTGATCACTGCGGCCACCGGACTCGGCTTGTTGCTCGCGGTCTCGTACCTCAAGCGTGAGGGCCTCGAAGCCCCTGAGTACTTCGCACTGATCCTGCTGTCGGCATCCGGAATGCTGATGATGACCACTGCGAACGACCTCGTGGTGGTGTTCCTCGCGCTCGAGGTGCTCTCGATCCCGCTCTACGTGCTCGCAGCGTTCGACAAGCGCCGGGTCAACTCGCAAGAAGCCGGCCTCAAGTACTTCGTGCTCGGCGCCTTCTCTTCGGCGATCTTCCTGTACGGCATCGCGCTTGTGTACGGCGCGACCGGCACGACGTCGTTGACCGGCATCGGCGAGTTCCTGGCGCAGAACACGCTGTTCGAGCAGAGCACGCTGCTGGTCGGACTCGGGCTGCTCATCGTCGGACTCGGGTTCAAGGTGTCGGCGGTGCCCTTCCACATGTGGACCCCCGACGTGTATGAGGGGGCGCCGACGACGGTGACCGCGTTCATGGCGACCGCGGTCAAGGCGGCTGCCTTCGGAGCCCTGCTGCGCGTCCTCGCGTGTCAAGGCGGCGTGTTGGCCGGACTGCCGGTGGCGCAGATTCTTTGGTGGAGCGCAGTTCTCACGATGTCGGTCGGCAATCTCGCCGCGTTGACCCAATCGAACGTGAAGCGGATGCTCGCCTACTCCTCGATCGCGCACGCGGGATACCTTCTCGTGGGCGCGACGGTCTTCGCGGCGACGGGTGATGGCGAGGCCCTCGCGGGGATCCTCTACTACCTGCTCGCCTACACGTTCATGACCCTCGGCGCCTTCGCCGTGGTCGTCGCCCTCGGCGAGAAGGGCAACGAGCACCTCGAGATGGGGGACTACGCAGGTCTCGGATGGAAGTATCCGGCCCTGGGGCTTGCGATGAGCCTCTTCATGATCTCTCTTTCGGGGATCCCGCCGACGGCGGGGTTCTTCGGGAAGTACTCGATCTTCAAGAACGCGGTCGAGAACGGACAGACTTCTCTGGTCGTGATCGCCGTCCTGAACAGCGCACTGTCGGTCTACTACTACCTGCGCGTTCTCGTCACCCTCTACATGCGGCCCGAGTCCGAGCCGGTCGCCGCCGCCCGCGGGTGGGCGACGGGGATCGTCATCGCAGTCTGCGCCCTCGCCGTCCTCTGGGCGGGTTTCGGCCCCGACGGGATCATCCCCGGTGTTCCGACACTGCTTTCCTGGGCGCGGGGATCCGCGCTGGCGTTCCGCTAGCCGTGCTTCGCTGGGTTTTCCTCGACATCGGCAATGTGCTGATGAACGACGATCCGGCGATGGCCTTCCTCTATCGCGAGCTCCATCAGGCGATGTGCGCCGCCGGTTATCAGATCCCATTCCCCGGTCTCCTGGCCGAGCGAGAGGAGATGATCCGACGGCGCGGCCCGGAGCATTGGCAGGTCCTGGGCCGGAAATACCTTGGGGAGGACGGGCATTGGAAGCTGATGCTTCGATGCGCCTCGAAGATCAGGAACGACTACATGGCGACCCACGCCGTCATCCCCGGAATGGACGAAGTCGTCCGGCAACTTGCGGGGCGCTACAGCGTCGGGGTGGTCGCCAATCAGCTCCGTGAGGTAGTCGGGGCGCTCGATCGGATCGGGCTCGGCCAGTTGATCAAGGTTCATGCTGTGAGTGAGATTATCGGCATAAGAAAGCCTGCCCCAGATCTTTACCTGTGGGCCCTCGACCAGGCAGGTTGCCGACCCGACGAAGCGGTCATGGTTGGGGATCGGGCCGACAACGACATCGCCCCGGCGCGTCAGGTGGGGATGTGGACGATCCTCTTCCAGATGCCCCACGAGGCCAAGGGACATATCCCCACCGGAGAGATGGATCGCCTCTACTACGAGAGCCAGCTGCGCGAGAGCATAGGCAAGATCGTGCCGTCCGGCCCCGAGCAAACCCCTGATGAGTGGGCCCGCGGGCCCTCCGACCTCCTCGCCGCGATCGAGCGGATCCGCAGGCGTAGCGACGCCCCTTCAGATCGTTCCTCAGTGGGCCGATAGGTCGTAGGGGAGAGGATCTCCCCTAGGCCTTGGAACCCCAAACCGTTCGGAGGAGCAAACGGTGTCGCGAATCGGCAATCGCACCTACCCGGGCCGCTACACGCTGGGAAGCTGGCGGGATCTCGAAGCCCAGGACGCCCAGAACTACCTCGATCAGCAGGTCATCGCAACCGACCGGATCACCGTCGTCCGATGCGTCTACCGCGAAGGCTCCGATTTCCGGGAGCACTTCCACCCCCAAGAGCAGATCACGATCGTCGAAGAGGGAACGCTCGAGTTCACGATCGCCGGGGAGACGATCGAGGTCCGCCAGGGACAGATGATCACGATCAACCCCCAGGTCCGTCACGCGACCCGCGTCGTCGTGGGCAGGGGACAGGTCGTCGCCCTGAACCTCTTCCTGAAGCACCCCGAGGCGTCGACGGGATTCTCGTCGCGGTCCGGGATCGCGACCTTCCTGAGCCCGTCCCCCTAGCCCCACTGGGCGTCCGCACGACAAAAGGCGCCGCTTGGCGAAGCGGCCGGAGTGGCCCATACTCGCCGCATGGGACTGCGCCGGGGTGCGAAGGGTGCTCATATGCGGCGGTACGTTCCTTGGATCAGCGCTCTTGTTCTCCTAGGCCTCGGGGCTTGCGACAAGCATACGGAGAGTCGCATCCCCGGCGCCGAAAACCATCCCCCTCAAATCACATCCGTCTCGGTGCGGCCGACGCGCGTCCTCGCCGATCAGCAGGTGCTGGCGGTCTGCGTCGCGCGCGACGTCGACCAGGATTTCCTCAAGTTCGGCTGGTCGGCGAGCGCGGGCAACTTCCCATCCGGTCACCAGCTCTCGGTCGTCACATGGGAATCGCCGCCGTCGCTGGGCGTGCAAACACTCCGGGTCTGGGCGACGGATTTCGAGGACACGGTCTCGTCGGAGATCGAGGTCGACGTCACCCGCGTGATCTCCCCCGACACGCTGGACTTTTCGAATGGGATCAATGTCATCAGCCTCAACTGGTCCGGGGTGACCGACAGCACGGTGGATGGATGGACCGGCTACGAGGTCTTTGCGGCCCCGCGAAGCTTGATCGGGCTCTCGGAGGCGGAGATTCTTCCCTATCGCATCACGGACGGGCCGATCCTCTTTATGTCCTCGAGGGTCTCGCCGCTCGAACCGGGAAACGTGATCTACTGCCAGGTCCGATCGCGCAGGGATTACGAGGGGGTTATCGAGCGGGCGTCATCGGGCCCCGAGATCTCCTCGGCGGTGCGCCTCGATGGCTTCGCGGTCGATCCGGCCTCAAACGAGACGAGCCCGCTCTACGAGGTCAAGGGCCGGCGCGGGGCTTTCGGCCTGCACATTCCCGGGGGACAGATCGAGCCGCTCGACCCGGCCATGAGGGAGCGGTTCGATCTCTACATCGGCACGCGAGATTCCCTGGACGGGCCGGGCGGTCTCATGCTCAAGAGCCCGAGCCGCCTCTCCTACGCGGATCAGGCTTGGATCGGGCGCGTGACCGGTTTCTGGAGGATGGACGGCGACTGGAGCACGCCGGTCCCGCCGGAGAATCCGCCCCTGAGCACGGAGATCGAAGTTGAGCTGAACGCGGTCTACGGCATCTACACGGCCGACGGACATTACGGAAAGGTCTGGGTGCTGCCGGACGACCGGACCGGGATCTTTCCGAACCGGCGGATCTGGATCAAATGGGCCTGGCAGCCGATCCCGGGGTACCCGCGCTTCTAGACCGGTCCTCTGCCGAGTTCGAACTACGCGTACAGCCCGCGCAACTCCGCCGCCTGCGTGACCCGCTTGATCGCCACGATGAACGCGGCGACGCGCAGGTTCACGTTGTACTCGATGCTGGTCTCGAGGACCGTGCGGAAGGCCGAGGTCATGATCTCTTCGAGGTCTTGATAGACTCTTCGGGCCGACCACGCGTACCCCATCCGATTCTGCACCCATTCGAGGTAGGAGACGCTCACGCCGCCGGCGTTGCAGAGGATGTCGGGAATCACGAAGACCCCCTGCTTCTCGAGGATGTCATCGGCCTCCGTCGTGAGCGGGCCGTTGGCCCCCTCGGCGATCAGCTTCGCCTTGACCAGCCCGGCGTTTTCCTTGCGAATCTGGTTTTCGAGCGCCGCCGGCACGAGGATGTCGACATTCCACTCGAGAATCTTCGAAGGGTCGTCGATGAAGGTGAGCTCGCGGTGGGCCTTCTCGATCCCGCACAGGTTCCGATGCGTCGAGGAGTAGGCGAGCAATCGCTTGACATCGATCCCGTCCTCGCAGACGTAGCTACCTGTCTCGTCAGAGATCGCGACGACTTTGCAGCCGTCCTGGCTCAGGTTCAAGGCCGTGTAACTGCCGACGTTTCCGAAGCCCTGGACGGCTGCCCGGGCGCCGCCCAGCTCCATCTTCAGGTGACGCGCCGCTTCGCGGATGCAGATCGTGACGCCGTCGGCCGTGGCCGTCTCGCGCCCCTGGCTGCCGCCCAGTTCGATCGGTTTGCCGGTCACGACCTCGGGGTGATACCCCTGGTGGTGCATCGAGTAGGTGTCCATGAACCAGGCCATCACTTGCGGCCCCGTGTTGACATCCGGGGCGGGGATGTCCTTGTCCCCGCCGAAGAGATCGATCATCTCGGCGAAGTAGCGCCGGCAGAGACGTTCCAGTTCGGCCTGGGAGAGCTTCTTCGGATCGACGATGACACCACCCTTCCCGCCCCCCATCGGGATGTTGACGACCGCGCACTTGTAGGTCATCCAGAGGGCGAGGGCCTTGACCTCATCCAAGGTGACGCTGGGATGGAACCGCACTCCGCCCTTGGCCGGCCCGCGGGCGATGTTGTGCTGGACGCGGTAGCCGGTGAAGATCTCGATGCTCCCGTCGTCCATCTTGACGGGGAGCCTCACTTCGGTCACGCGCCGCGGTTCCTTGACCACGGCGATCTGGTTTTTCGTGAGCTTCAGGATCGTTGCCGCGCGGTCGAACTGGCGCAGCGCGTTCTCGAATGCCGACGTCGAGTCGAAAGTCCCTCGCATGGAATCTCCACCTCCAAGACGGGCCCGGGCCCGGTGATATTCCCGCTCTGTGTCGCCAGAGGGCGATTCTAAGCCGAGGATCGTGGTTTCGGAAAGACCCTCTTCATGAATGGCCCCATCTCTGCGACGCCAGTAGATCTTCTGTCGACAGGGCGCTGGGGAATTCACTTTGCCGCCGCCGGGTCGGAGCGTAGAATTCCGTTGCTTGGATGCCGGGCGCGCGCGTTCGTCCATGTGACCGTAGGAGGTTCGGTATGACCCGATTCCTGTTTGTGTTGTGCGGAGTCTGCCTCGCGGTCGCGCCTGCGGCTGCCGGTCCGAATTCGAATGGAGCCATCATCGTTCACACGAACGACGCCTACGACTACCTATCGACTACCGTTTGTGCAACAACCCTCGGCGTCCCGGCCACCTGCGCCGATGCGATCACCCGCACCGACAAGGCATCCGGCGCAGTGGTGTGGTTTCTGGCCTCCTTCTTGCCCGATGCGAGTCCGGTCGTCCAGGCGGTCTACTTCGGAATGACCCTCGACGCGGCGAATCTCGATCCATCGACGAGGTACGGCATCTGCGGCCCCTCGGGGAGCGTCGAGATTCCGGATGCCGGTTGGCCGGGAGATGGGGTCGGCAACTCGGTCGGATTCTTGACCGCGGTTACTGGATCGACCCTCTTCCCGTTCTACTACTTCAAGGTTGACGAGTACTCGGGTCTGCCTGGTCCCTACCTGTGCAGCGCGATCAACCCGCTGGGGGGCTACGCAGCGTTCTTCGACAACTCCATTCCCCCCGCTCAGGACGACGTCGTCCGGTTTGGGTGCGTGAAGTGGTACCAGGATGGCGGCAACACCTGCCCGCAGTCTCAGCCAGTCGGAGCCTGCTGCGATGCCTGGGGCTTGTGCACGATCACGGCGGAATCGAGCTGCCAGCCACCGCGGATCTGGCACGCCGATTGGGCGAACTGCCTGCCGAATCCTTGTCCAGGCGCCCTGGGGGCCTGCTGCGACCCCGTGACCGGGGCGTGCATCATCCTCGTGCATGCGAGTTGTCTCCCCCCGCGCACCTGGCATGACGACTGGCTAGGCTGTGAACCGAACCCTTGTCCGAACGCCCTTGGGGCCTGCTGCGATCTCTCCACCGGGGGATGCGTGATTTCGACGCATCCCGACTGTCCGCCGCCGGGGGTTTGGCATGACGAGTGGACCAGCTGTCTGCCGAATCACTGCCCGCAGCCTGTCGCGGCATGCTGCGTTCCGGCCGGGACCTGCACGTTGACGACCAGCGAGGGCTGCCTGCCGCCGGGGATCTATTATGGGGAGTCAATCGCGTGCAATCCCAATCCGTGTCCGCAACCGATTCCTGGGCCGAATGCCGACGGTGCGATCATCGTCCACACGAACGATGGCTACGACTATCTGTCGACGACCGTCTGCACGACGGAGCTCGGCCAGCCGGCAACCTGTGAGGAAGCGACCTCCCGGACGGACAAGAGCTCGGGAGCGGTGGTGTGGTTTCTCGCTGCGTTCGAGCCGACCGCGAGCCCTGTGGTCACGCAAGTGGTCTTCGGCGTCTCCCTCGACGAGGGGAACCTCGATGCGAGCACGAGGCGCGCGCCGTGCGGACCTCCGGGGACCGTCGAGGCGCCTGCTGCCGGATGGCCCGCGAACGGCGCGGGAAACACCGTGGTCTTCGGATCCCCCGTGATCGGGAGCACCCTCTTCCGGTTCTACTTCTTCAAGGTCGATGAGTTCCTCGGAAGCGCGGGCCCCTATCTCTGCAGCGCGATCAACCCGAATATCGGATACGCAGCATTCTTCGACGATTCCTTCCCGAGGCTTTGGGACGAGATCACGCGGTTCGGCTGCGTGAGGTGGTACGCATCTGGCGCCAACGATTGCCCGGGCGCAGCGTCGATCGGCGCCTGCTGCTTCCTCGACGGGCATTGCGAGATGCTTTCCGAGCAGCAGTGCATGGGATCTCCGGAATACGACCAGTGGGTTGGGCCCGGCACGGCGTGCCTGCCTAACAATCCGTGCGCGACCCAGATGGGGGCGTGCTGCTCGCCGGCCGGCGACTGCGCGGTTACGCCCGCCGCCGGGTGCCAGGCTCCAAGTGTCTGGTTCCCCGAGTGGACAACGTGCCAGCCGAACCCCTGCGCCGTCCCCGTCCGGACCGAAAGGACCACCTGGGGGAGAATCAAGGCGGGCTATCGCTGATCGAAGTAGAGCGTGTGAAGCTCTCCGAGCATCCGGTCGAGGGAATGCTCGCGGGCGACGCGCGGGCGGTGCTCCAGAGCGGCCGCTTTGGCGGGAAAAGGGTTTGAGCGAACGGCCCGAACGGACTCGACGAATCCGTTCAGGTCTCCAGGGTCGAAGCGCCGTCCGGCCGGAAGAGGCGGCAGGATCTCCGAAACCCCGCCGACATCGGCCGCGGCGATCGGCAGGCCCGCCGCGGCCGCCTCGAGGATTGTGAGGGGCGTCCCTTCCCACAGGGAAGGGAGCACGAACAGATCCAGGGCGCCGAGGCATGCGGCCGGATCAGCGCGCAAGCCGAGCAGGTGCACCCGGGCGGAGAGGCCTTCGCGATCGATCCGTTTCTCCATCCCTTCCCGCAGCGGGCCGTCTCCGATCCACAGCCAGTGAATCTCCGGGAGCCTTCGGGCGGCATCGAGGATCATCTGCGGGTTCTTCTGCGGCGAGAGGCGCCCGACGCTCCCGGCGACGAAGGCATCCGCCGGGATTCCAACGCGCGCCCGGAGCGCGGCCCCGGAGCGGCGCATCGTCTCCGAATCGGCGAACGGGGCGAGGTCGATCCCGGGGAGGATGACGCGGTAGAGGTCGGGCCGGCCGATTCCATGCCGCAGCCCTTCGTCGCGAACTGCGCGTGAAACAGCGATCAAGGAGTCGGCCCAGCCGGCGGCGGCACGCTCGGCCGCGATGAAGACGGTACGGGCTGGCCACGGTGTGCGGGACGAGAAGCCCCAGCCGTGGACCGTGTGGACAATGCGCGGGATGCCCGCCGCGCGTCCGGCGCGTCTGCCGAGGATTCCCGCCTTGCTGCTGTGCGTGTGAAGCATATCGATTCCGGCCCCGCGCATCTCCCGGGTCAGCGTCGCGAGGGCTGCGCGGTCGCGCAGCGGGTCGATCTCCTTCACGAGGTGCCGGATGGTGCGCACGGGGACGCCGCTGGAAGCCGCCTCGACCGCCAGGTTCCCCTCGGCTCCCGCTTGAGGACCGCACCAGATCTCCGCATCGACCCCGCGGGAGCGCAGTGAGACGGCCGTTTCGAGGGCGATCCGCTGCGCGCCGCCGACGATCATGCGCGTGATCAGCTGGACGACTTTCACCGCCGCCCCCCGGGATGGTGAAACGCGTCAGCGTGGGGCAATCGCATCGCCGGCCGCAGTCCGCCGAGGCGGATGTCGCCGAGGAGGTGAACGATTCGGGGCTTGGCCCGTGTGTCTCGCTGTGCCACGTCGACGGAGTATCGACCTGCAAGCAGACGCGATCAAGCGGCGTAGACCGCCGGTAGGGACCGTCGGACACCGAGCGGCGGCATTGTGCTATGATCCGCGGCCATGGAGATCATCGAATCGGCGACCCTCCCGGGCCTTGCCGAACGGGCCGCGGCGAACCGCCCCGGCGTGGTCGGTTTCCTCGCGCCGTGGCAAAACGGGTTTCGCCCGATCGCGTACGACGAGTGGTGGGGCGGCGTCGCGCGGGTCGCCGCCGGACTCCGGCGGGAGGGCGTGGGGCCGCAGGACCGCGTGATCTTGATGATGGAGACCCGCTACGAGTGGCTCCTCTCCGATCTGGCGATTCTCTCCTGCGGGGCCTTGACCGTCCCAATTTATCCGAATCTTCCGTCCGGCCAGATCGAGCATCCGCTCGGGGAGGCGAAGCCGCGTGCCGCGATCGTCTCCCGTCCCGAGCTTCTCGCGCGGCTGCTGCGCGCGCCCGGGGCCGCCGAACATCTCGCCGTGGTCTTCCTTCTCGAAGGCGAAGCGCCGGATTCTCCCCCGGTCCAGGTCCGCGCGCTCCGAACGATCCTCGACGGACCGCCGCCGACTTCTGCCGAGCAAGACGACCTGCGGCGGCTCCGCGACGCCCTCAAGCCGCAGGATCCCGCGACCGTGCTCTACACCTCGGGGACGAGCAGCAGGCCGAAGGGGGTCGTTCTCAAGCACGAGAGCATCCTCTCAAACGTCAGGATGATCTCCCATGCTCTTCCGTTCGACGCGTCGGACCGCTATCTCTCGATCCTCCCCCTCGCGCACACCCTCGAGCGGACCGTGCAGTACACGATGCTCGCCAACGGGGTCACGATCGCCTACGGGCGGGGGATGGACGCCCTCTCGCGCGACGCAATGGTCGTGCAGCCGACGTTTCTGCTCGGCGTGCCGAGGCTCTTCGAGCAGATCTGCCGATCGGCGCGCGAAGCCGCTCGCGCGAAGGGATGGTTCGCATCAAGGCTCTTCGCCTGCGCGGAAGCGTCTGCTCTTCGCCGGGGGAGCAGGGGACCGGCCGCAACATGGCTGCCGGGCGGCGAGGCGCGCCCCCTGCGCGGGCTCGACCGATTCTGGGACCGCAAGTTCTATCGCCCGATCCGCGACAAGCTCGGCGGCCGTCTCCGGTACGTGGTCTCGGGGAGCGCCCCTCTCTCCCGGCGTGAGCTGATGTTCTTTTGTGGCGCGGGGCTCCCGCTCTTGGAGGGATACGGTCTCACCGAAGCGGGGCCGATCGTCTCGGTCAATACGTTCGGCGAGTGGCGCATCGGATCTGTCGGCAAGCCGCTCCCGGGGATCGAAGTCCGCATCGCCGAGGATGGCGAGATCCTCGTGGCTAGTCCGAGCCTCATGGCGGGCTACTACAATCTCGAGGCGGAATCGAGGGCTGCGCTCGAGGGGGGATGGCTCCACACCGGGGATATAGGGGTTCTCGACCCCGACGGGTTCCTGACGATCACCGGGCGCAAGAAGGACATGATCGTGACTTCGGGGGGCAAGAACATCTCGCCGGGCCCGATCGAGGAGCGCCTCCGGGAATCCCCCTGGGTCCAGGAGGCGGTCGTCTTCGGCGATCGCCGGCCCTATCTGGTCGCCCTGATCGCGGTCGATCGCAAGGCGGTCCTTGCCCACGTGCGCGAGGCGGGGAGGGATGGCGCCGGCGAAACGGAGATCCGGTCGCTCGTGCGCGCGCACATCGATCGCGTGAATCACGACCTCGCCCCGCACGAGAGGATTCGCAGTTTCGGCCTGCTCGAAGAGGCGCCGAGCATCGAGGCGGGGACCCTGACGCCGACGCTCAAAGTCCGCCGAAGCGCCTTCGAGGCGCAGTGCGCCGAGAAGATCGCCGCGCTCTACGAATCGCGGCGGCGCTAGGCCTGTTTGACTTCGGCGGAGAAGCGAGCCCGCGCGCCGCGAGGGCCGGCGCCCCGGGGAGAATAGCCGGACCGAGCGGATGCGCGGGGCGAGCTTCTCGGACCTACTCAAACTAGTTTAGACAGGCTTCTCTTCCGCGATCCGCTCGAGAACGAAGCCGTAGTAGTCGCAGATGCCGCTCGTGAAGGTGAAGCGGCGCACCTCCCGCATGCGCTCCCGGGGGAGCAGGGCCTCATAGCCGGGGAGGGTTCGGATGTTCTCGCCCGCGTCGATCGCATGGATCACCCTCCCGGGGACGTTCCATGCCGGGACCTCGTGACGATCCTCGATCAAGAGCAGCCGGCCGCCGGGACGCAGCACGCGGGCGATCTCCAGAACGACGCGCCGCGCGAGGGGATCGTCCATGTGGTGGAGCACCCCGAAGACGATCACGTGATCGCACGAAGCGTCCCGAAGCGGGACTTCCGCCGCATCGCAAACGCCGAAGGGCAGTTTGGGGTGGCGCCGGCTGGCATAGGCGACGTAGCGTGCGCTCAGGTCTAGTCCAATGTAGTCGTGCCTGCGGAAGAGCGGGGCCAGCTCGCCCGTGCCGCAGCCCAGATCGAGCGTCCTTGAGGGGCGATCGAGATCGATCTCGCGCCGCACGACCCTCCGAACGGCCACGAAGTTCGCCTCGGCCACCTTCCTGAGCCACGTGAAACTCGCGGGATTCTCAGACAAACGCTCGAAGAGGCCCATCCCGCGCTCTCCTTCCCGGGGCTACCGGTAGAACGACTCGACCCACTCCACCTCGCGCCGGCTCCCCGTGATGAGGGGGACCCTCTGGTGGAGCTCGACGGGGACGAGGTCCAGGATCGCCTCGCGCCCGTTCGACGCAAGCCCGCCCGCCTCCTCGGCGATGAAGGCGATCGGGGCCGCTTCGCTCAGGAGCCGGAGCTTCCCCGTGCGGTTCTTCGTGTCGGGGGGGTAGAGGAAGATCCCTCCGTAGAGGAGGTTCCTATGAAAATCCGCGACGAGGGAGCCGATGTAGCGGGTGCTGTAAGGCATTCCGCGCGGGTTCTCGGATCCCTTGAGCGCACCCACCAAGCGGCGCGTGGCCTCGTCCCAACCTCCCGCATTTCCCTCGTTGACCGAGTAGATCGCCCCGGCGTCGGGAATCCGGATGTTCGGATGCGAGAGGAGGAACTCGCCGACCGTCGGATCCAGGGTGAAGCCGTGCACGCCGTGTCCCGTCGAGTAGACCAGGACGGTGCTGCTTCCGTAGATCACGTAGCCGGCGGCGACCTGCCTGCGCCCCGGCTGCAGAAGGTCCTCCATGCGCCCCTCATCCCCCGGACTCCTCTTCCGGTGGATCGAGAAGATCGTTCCGATCGAAACGTTCGCATCGATGTTGCTCGATCCGTCAAGCGGATCAAAAGTCATCGCGTAGGGACCCCGGGGGTACTCGGGAGGGATCGGAATCATCCCCTCGACCTCCTCGGAGGACATCACGCACAGGTGGCCCGTGTGGATCACGTTGCGGACGATCGTCTCGTTGGCGAAATCGTCCAGGATCTGAACCTCTTCACCCTGGACGTTCACCTTCCCCGTCAGGCCGAGAGCGTCGACGAGGCCGGCCTTGCGGACCTCGCGCGAGATGATCTTGGCCGCGACCATGATCTCTTGCAGCAGCGCGGTGAACCCGCCGGTCGCCTCCGGGTGGAGTTTCTGCTGCTGCGCGATGTGCTGGCTGAAGGTGATGCCGATCTTGCCTGGCGCTCCACGGTCCATGGATCCTCCCCGCGATGGTGGGTCGGCGGAAGTATAGGGCACCCCCCAGTCCGAGGGGAAATAGCCCTTGCTCCACTGACCACGCGTTCCTATAGTATCGGCCTTCGGGAATCGGACGCGCCGGACATCTGATCACAACCCGCGTCGCGTCGAGTTGCAGAGGGGCGCAGATCGGTCGGCGGGGCGTCGGCCGACGCAAGAGGAGGTTCTGTATCGTGAACATCTCTCCTCTCGACATCCGCAAGCAGACCTTTCGGACCGTTTTTCGCGGAGCGGACAACGAAGAGGTTCGCGTTTTCCTCGACCTCATCGCATCCGAGCAGGAGCGCCTGATCGAGCAGAACGGCCAGTTGAACGAGCGGATCCGTCACTGCGAGGACCGCCTGGCCGAGTACAAGGAGATCGATCAGACCCTGCGCAACTC